>URCM01000070.1 GCA_900546355.1 uncultured Bacteroides sp. | reverse complement strand
AGGACCAAAAAATCGCCCAAAGCACACACGAAAACGGATACATCAAGCCAAGAAATTGGAGAAATTCAAAACAGCTTCTAACTTTCAATCATATTTCCGTGATTTGCTCAGTATCTCACTTTTTTGTATTATCTTTACCGCGGATAAATAAGACATTAAAATGATATTCTTATGAAATATGGTTTTGTGAAGGTGGCGGCTGCTATCCCTCAGGTGAGGATCGCTGATTGCCAGTATAATGCGGAACAGGCTGAAAGCTTGATAGCGAAAGCGGAAGGAAGCGGTGTGCAAGTGATTGTATTTCCCGAACTGAACCTTACCGGATATTCGTGTGGAGACTTATTCGGGCAAACATTACTGCTTGAGCAGGCTGAAATGGCATTGATGCGTGTACTCAATAATACACGCCAGTTGGATGTCATTTCTATTTTAGGTATGCCGCTTCGTGTAGAGTCGGTATTACTCAATTGTGCGGTGGTTGTCCAAAAAGGAAGGATTTTAGGTGTTGTTCCGAAGACCTATCTTCCCAATTATAAAGAGTTTTACGAGCATCGTTGGTTTGCTTCTTCTTCTGTTATTGGCGGTGAGGCAACGGTGCGTTTGTTCGGGCAGCAGGTTGCGTTAGGTGCCGATTTGCTGTTCGAGACCTCCGAAATGCGTTTCGGTATCGAGCTTTGCGAAGACGTGTGGGCACCCGTTCCGCCCAGTTCGGCATTGTCATTAAAGGGTGCCGAGGTGATATTTAATCTTTCTGCTGATACCGAAAATATCAGCAAGCATCAATATTTGCGCTCGTTACTTGCCCAGCAATCGGCACGTTGTTTGTGTGGATATGTTTTCGCTTCGAGCGGGTTTGGCGAGTCGACTACAGATGTGGTGTTCGCTGGGAACGGATTGATATACGAAAACGGAATCCTATTGGCTGCTTCCGAACGGTTTTCGTTCGAGAAGCAATTGGTTATAAGCGAAATAGATGTGGAACGTTTGCAAGGAGAACGATTGGTGAATACGACTTTCGCCGCCAGCGTAGGGCAGTTTAACGATTATTCCGTACGGGTAATCCAAACCGAGCGTGTTCCAGAGAAAGACTTGTCGCTGACCCGTAGGATAGAACCGCATCCCTTTGTGCCCGCTGGTGGAAAGATTCTTGAAGAACGTTGTGAGGAGATTTTCTCTATTCAAGTGGCGGCATTGGCAAAACGTTTGGTTCATACGGGATGTAAGACGGTTGTGGTTGGTATATCGGGTGGGCTTGACTCTACGCTGGCTTTGTTGGTATGTGTCAAGACATTCGATAAGTTGGAGATGTCACGCAAAGGGATTGTCGGTATTACGATGCCTGGGTTCGGTACTACGGGGCGCACGCATCACAATGCGGTGGCATTGATGAATTCGTTGGGTGTGACCGTCCGTGAAATCAGTATTCGTGAAGCTTGTCTACAGCATTTCAAGGACATTAACCATAATCCGGACGTACACGACGTGACTTACGAAAATGCCCAGGCACGCGAACGTACTCAGATATTGATGGATTATGCCAACAAGGTAGGTGGGGTGGTTATCGGTACGGGCGACCTTTCCGAACTGGCATTGGGATGGTGTACGTATAATGCCGACCATATGTCGATGTACGGTGTCAATGCGGGCATTCCGAAGACATTGGTACGTTACTTGGTTACTTGGGTGGCTGAGACGGTAGATGCCGATTCGCGGGCTACGTTGCTTGATATCATTGATACCCCTATCAGTCCCGAACTGATACCTGCCGATGAGAATGGTAATATCAAGCAGAAGACCGAGGATTTAGTGGGACCGTATGAGCTTCACGATTTCTTCCTTTACCATTTCCTTCGTTTCGGTTTCCGTCCTGCTAAGATTTATTATTTGGCACGTGTTGCATTCCGGGGTGCATACGATGACGAGACTATCAAAAAATGGCTGGCTAATTTCTTCCGCCGTTTCTTCAGTCAGCAGTTCAAGCGTTCGTGCTTGCCCGATGGGCCTAAAGTAGGTTCTGTATCGTTAAGTCCGCGTGGCGATTGGCGTATGCCAAGCGATGCAAGTGCGGCTTTGTGGCTTCACGAGTGCGAAGAATTAGGGTAATGATGACTGCTCTCTTCATTCGTTTGTAGGAGGCATTCATCGTAGCGGTAGCAGAGGCACACAGGGATAAATTTAAAGACCCCTGTGTGCCTCTGTGTCTGTTGTGGTGAAATGGGGTCAGCTTAGAAACTCGGTTGAAATAACCTTGCCTCATCGGCATGGTTTATTCATGGGTGACATGAAGTATAACCAGGGCTGACGCCAAGGCTGAACCTTTCCGACTTTTTTCTTGTCATCCATGACAACGGCCTTGTGGGAAGCCACTGCCCCGTCCTTTTCAAGGGATGCGTATGTGTTGGAACCGTCCGTAGTGGCATTTGCCTTCCCGTCTGTCGCCTGTCCCGCTATCTTCCTCATCACAGAAGCGAAAATGCCTCAAAAACTCATCCCAAATCATCGCACGATAAATTTCAAAACAGCTTCTAAAAAACAACAAGAGAAAAGCAAGTCTTAAGGGTAAAAGAAAAATGGCGGGATGGAGTGATGAGTTTCTTGCAGAACTTTTAGATGCACCATGGCAAAATGATGGAATCAAGTAATGCGTCAGCCCTGGGCATATAACTGCATCGCCGATACGATTACTAATCGTACAGCGTGACGATTACTAATCGTACATAGTGACGATTACTAATCGTGCAAGCAATGCAGCTATATGACTTGACCGAAGCATGCATCCGGAACGGGCATTCCATATATGCCACTCTGCAGCTGAACCTTTCAGCAATGCATTTTGAGCCTTACAGCAATCGCATTGTTATACTTTCCCATTACCTTTGCTCCCGTAACAAAAAAATATAACATCATGAAACCTTACATCATTTGCCACATGATGGCATCCATAGACGGACGCATCGACTGCGACATGACCGAACGCATCGGCGGAAACGAATATGATGAAGCGTTGGAACAACTGGCTTGCGACTCGGCCCTATCAGGAAGGGTAACCATGCAAATGCATTACGCCTTACCCGAACCTTTTACAACGGACAACCCTGCTCCGGCAAACGCCCCTTCGGTTTACAAGGCCGCCGAAGCCAATGGATATACCATCGCCATTGACTCAAGAGGAACATTACGCTGGCCCGGCAATGAAGCAGACGGACTCCCACTGTTAGTCATTACCAGTGAAAAGGTGTCTCAAGCCTACTTAGACACCCTGCGCCAGCAAGGCATTTCATGGATAGCCATAGGAAAAGAAGGCATCGATTTATCCCAAGCCGTCCAAATACTGAATGAACAGTTCAACGTAAAACGGCTTGCTATCGTAGGAGGCGGACACATCAACGGGGCTTTCCTGCGCGCCGGATTATTGGACGAAGTGAGTATAGTGATAGGCGCCGGCATTGACGGACGTGCGGGAATGACCGCCGTATTCGACGGCATCGGTGACAAAAACTATCCAACCACCCTTCTGAAACTGAAAAGCATGGAACGCGTTGGTGAAAACTCCGTCTGGCTGAGATACAGCTTCAGCTAATCCTGCCGTCTATCAGATGAATGGTGCGGTCGGTTTGTGCGGCAAGCGACTCATCGTGCGTGACAATGACAAATGTCTGGCCTAATTTATCACGCAGTTCAAAAAACAAACGATGCAACTCTTCCTTATTCTGTGTATCAAGGCTTCCCGAAGGCTCATCTGCCAATACCACCGAAGGATGATTGATTAATGCACGAGCCACCGCTACCCGTTGTTTCTCGCCTCCCGAAAGTTCGGCAGGCTTATGCGAAGCCCTTTCGGACAGTCCTAAGAAATCCAACATCGCTTCTGCTTCTTTCCGCGCATTCCGCCCCGAAGTACCGTTTATCAATGCAGGTATCATCACATTCTCTAATGCCGTAAACTCGGGCAAAAGCTGATGAAACTGGAACACAAAGCCTATCTCCTTGTTGCGAAAAGCTGCCAGTTCCTTATCTTTCAACCGGTTTACTTCCACTTCATTCAAGACAATGCGTCCCGCATCAGGCTTATCCAACGTGCCCATAATCTGAAGCAATGTGGTCTTTCCCGCTCCGCTGGGTCCTACGATGCTGACCACTTCTCCTTTATTTATAGTCAAATCGATTCCCTTCAATACTTGAAGTGAACCGAAACTTTTGGTAATTCCTTCTAATTGAATCATACTTGTCTTTTTTTCACAATTTGCGTATCACATATTCTGCCAAGTAACATCCGAATACAGCCGGCATGTAGCTGATAGTCCCTGTTGTAGACTTCTTGTTCTGCTCGTTATCCACCAGTACCACCGCATTCGGGTCGGCTTGTTCGGTACTGAACACTACGGGAACTTTCCGCTTTACACCCATTTTCTGCAAGCGTTTCCGTACCGCCTTGCTCAATCCGCAATGGTATGTTTCCCACAGGTCGGCAAAACGGATTTGGGTAATATCACTTTTCGCTCCCGCTCCCATACTGCAAACAATTTTAATACCTCGTTGCAAGGCATGATAAATCAAATAACATTTGGGAGATATGGTATCTATTGCGTCTACGATAAAATCGAACCGCATATTATCCAACAATTCAGGGATAGCCTCATCCTTCAAATACACCGGAAGTACCGTCAAACGTATATCGGGATTAATGTCCCGAAAGCGTTCCGCCAACACTTCCGCTTTGGGCTTCCCTAACGTAGAATGGAGTGCCGGAAGCTGGCGGTTAATGTTGGTAGGTTGTACCGTATCCGCATCTACAATAGTCATCTGCCCCACTCCGGCGCGGCACAACATCTCTGCAGCGTATGCTCCTACTCCGCCCAATCCTACCACCAGCACGTGGGCCTTCCGTAAGCGTTCCATCTTTTCCTCACCTAACAACAAGCCGGTACGTTGTTGCCAGTCTGCTCTGTTTTCACTCATGAATGTTTTCTAAACCATTTATAAATCCAATTACCCACCTTGTCATAATATTGCGTTTCGGCAAACCCGCGCGGGTCGGCAAATGAAAGACTCTCGTTCGGGTCTCCCCTTTGCTCAGGATAAAGCAACATAATGCTGTTATTATTGAAATACTTGGATACCTGCATGGGCAAACGTTCGAACGACGAGTCGTATGAAATCGAACCGCGCCTTGCACTTACGATAACCAGCAAATGGTCGTAAGTCACTTGTCCGGTCAAAAGCAACAAGTCATTCCAATCATCCAGTTCCGAGTATACCGCCCGCGTATCTTTGTGCATCTTTTGGATATAGCCGCGGATATACCCTAAAGTCTGAGGATGCGCATAGAACTGCACACGGCATCCCAACTGGCTGCTCATGCGGCACATATAGGTTATCCATTTCGTAAACCCATGCTCGAACTCCGCTTTCGGCGGAACCGCCACAATAATGCGCCGTAAGGTATTGACCGGCATCAGGAAGCGCACGACCATAACTTGCAGATAGGTATTCTTCAGCAGGTTCTCGGTCAGATTCCCGAAAAAAGAATCGACGATACTTGCTTTGTAATGCAAACCGATGATGATTCCCGTAGCCTCATACTCTTTAGCCGTATGCAAGATACCTGTAGTGATATTCAAGTCGAAACGGCTGACAGTCTTCAGGCTCACGTTGGTCGAAGCCGCTATCTGTGCTGCCCGTTCCAAATTCCGCTTGCTCCGCATTTCCTGCTTTACCGAATCGTTATTATCATTAATGACACTCAAAGCAACCAAATTATCCTGTAGTCTTTCGTCCCGCAACACCAAAGCCAGGCTCATCAGTCCTTCCAACGTATCCGGATTAGCCACCGGAATCAGAAAACATTCTTTTTCCTGTTCTTTTTTCTCTTCGTCTACGTCCATACCACTCATGGCGATACGCTTGGCCGCATGCTCCGTAATAAACGAACTGACGATGCAAGTCACCAATATCAACAGAATCGTTCCGTTCAAAACATCTTCATTCAAAAGCCGCTCACCCGAAGGCAGAATAATATCATATCCCACCAATACAGCAGCCAGCGTAGCCGCCGCCTGGGCATTGCTCAGCCCGAACATCAATTCGCGTTCCAAGGCACGCATCCTGTATATTTTCTGTGTAAGCCAAGAAGCAATCCATTTGCCTAATAATGCCACCACAATCATTACAGAAGCCACTTTTATCGAATCGATATGCCCGAAAAGCACATTGACGTTAATCAGCATCCCGACTCCTATCAGGAAATAAGGAATGAACAAAGCGTTTCCTACAAACTCCAAATGATTCATCAACGGAGAGACGTGGGGTATCAGCCGATTCAATACCAATCCGGCAAGGAAAGCCCCCAGGATACCTTCCATCCCGACTATTTCCATCAAGCCGGCCCCTAAAAAGACCATAGCCATCACAAAAATATACTGCACCACATTATCGCTATACCTGCGGAAAAACCAACGGGCGATGCGAGGGAATGTGTACATGATAATGACGCACAGCACGATGACTTTCAACACCAGCCATATCCAGAACATGTCCGAAGCCTCACCCTTATACAACCCTCCGATAACCGCCAAGACCAATAAGGTCAGGGTATCGGTCACCGCGGTCCCTCCTACGGCAATACTGACCGCCCGCTGGCGGTTGATGCCATAACGGATAACAATCGGATAAGCAATCAAGGTGTGCGAAGCATACATACTGGCAAGCAAAACCGAAGTGACGACACTATAACCCAAGATATTCATATTGGTCCAAAAACCGATACCCAAAGGAATAATGAAAGCCAGCAGCCCCAGCACCGTTGCCTTGACACGGATGCTCTTGAAATCCTCCATATTCATTTCCAGCCCGGCAAGGAACATAATATAATAAAGACCTACTTTACCGAACAGCTCGAAACTGCTGTCGCGTGCCAAGATGTTAAACCCGTGCTCGCCAATCACCACGCCTGCCAAAATCATCCCGATAATATGCGGAATGCGCAAACGTTCCAAGATAATCGGCGCAAAAAGGATAATGACAAGCACGAGAAAGAAAATCCACGTAGGGTCAGTAATAGGGAAATGGATATCAAAATCTATAAAGTCTGCCAGTTCTTTCATATATTGGTATCGTCATTGGTTCATTTCACGAACAAAAATAGAAAAAATCTTCCGATTATCCGCATTAATCGGACAGAATGTTTTATTTTTGCGGACGAATTTGTACAAAGTCATACCAGACACGAGGTGCATTTGTGCGCTCTGAATAAAGAAAGTATTAACAATTAAAAGAATTGAAAATATGAAAGTAGCGATTGTTGGTGCAAGCGGAGCCGTAGGACAAGAATTCCTGCGCGTGCTCGATGAAAGAAATTTTCCCATAGATGAATTGTTATTATTCGGTTCTCACCGTAGTGCCGGACGTAAATACACCTTTCGCGGAAAAGAGATTGAAGTAAGATTGTTGCAGCATAACGATGACTTCAAGGGGGTTGACATTGCCTTTGCATCTGCCGGAGCCGGCACATCCAAAGAATTTGCCGAAACCATCACCAAATACGGAGCGGTGATGATTGACAACTCAAGCGCTTTCCGCATGGATGCCGATATTCCTTTGGTTGTACCCGAAGTGAATCCGGAAGATGCATTGAATCGTCCACGTGGTATTATCGCTAATCCGAATTGTACGACCATCCAAATGGTCGTAGCCTTGAAAGCCATCGAGAACCTGACCCATATCAAACGGGTACACGTTTCCACCTATCAGGCAGCCAGCGGAGCAGGTGCAGCCGCTATGGACGAACTTTACGAGCAATACCGCCAAGTGTTGAACAACGAGCCGGTGAAAGTAGAAAAGTTCGCCTACCAGCTTGCCTTTAACCTGATTCCGCAAATCGATGTCTTCACCGATAACGGATATACCAAAGAGGAAATGAAGATGTACAATGAAACGCGCAAAATCATGCACTCGGATGTAAAAGTGAGTGCTACCTGTGTGCGTGTACCGGCATTGCGCTCACATTCGGAAAGTATTTGGATTGAGACCGAACGTCCCGTATCGGTAGAAGAAGCCCGCAAGGCTTTCGCTGAAGGCGAAGGATTGGTGCTGATGGACAATCCGGAAAAGAAAGAATACCCCATGCCGCTCTTCCTTGCAGGAAAAGACCCGGTTTATGTAGGACGTATCCGCAAAGACCTGAGCAATGAAAACGGCTTGACATTCTGGATTGTAGGCGACCAAATCAAGAAAGGAGCCGCACTGAATGCCGTACAGATTGCCGAATACCTGATAAAGGCAGGCAACATCAAATAAGCCATTTGCCTGTATACAAAAATAAACACATAGGCACCAAAACACAGCGTTTTTTATATTTCCCTCTGTGTTTCCGTGTCTATGTGTTTGTTTTATCTTACTGCGCATCCGCTTCCTTCAGCATTTCTTTTACAGCCGCTTCCAGTTGCTCGTCGATGCCCTGCAAGGATTTTTCGGGAGTGTTGTAAACCTTGATGTCAGGCTCCAGCTGATGATTCTCCATATAGTTCCCCCGCATATCCATACAACCCACTTGTGGGATGCCGAACACAATACTGGGGTCTATCTGACGCTCCCACCATACGGCGGTCATCGTTCCGGGGACTGGCGCACCTATCAGCTTGCCTATTTTCAATTCCTTATATACCCACGGGAAACCGTGCGCATTGCTGTAATTGTCCTCACAAACCAATACACACGAAGGTTTCAGCCACTTATTGTATGGGTCGCTTCCTATGTATTGCCCGCGTGGCATGAAACGCTGGTATTCTTTCCCGCTCAGGAGAGTCGCCAAATCATCGTGCAACCATCCGCCTCCGTTATGGCGTGTATCTACAATCACCGCTTCTTTATTCCGGTTGCGGTCGCTCAATAGTTCGCTATACACGGTGCGGAAACTCGGACTGTCCATTCCTTTCACATGCACATAAGCGATGCGTCCGCCCGAAAGTTTCTCTACCAACTTTTCATTCCGTTTCACCCAACGCTTGTAAAGCAATTCTCCTTGACGGGCTTGCGATATGGCTTTCACCGATACATTAAACCGCTTTCCGTCCACTGGATTATAGATAGCAAGCTGTACGTTTTTGCCCGCCTTTCCGTCCAACATCGGGTAATAGTCGGTATCTTTCCCTATCGGTTGCCCATCGATTTTCTCGATAACGCATCCCGCAACCACTCCGGTTTTCTTCACATCGAAGGGTCCTTGCTTGATGATTTCCTTTATCTTCAATCCGTCGCCCGTATAGTCATTGTCGAAGAATACACCCAAGCAAGCCGTAGTCAACGTGCGCGAAGGAGCATAATAACGGGCACCCGTATGCGAACCGTTCAGTTCGCCCAGCATCTCGCTCAGCAACTCCTGAAAATCATAATTATTATTGATATGGGGCAAGAAGCGAAGATAAGCTTCGCGATAACCTTCCCAGTCTGCTCCGTGCAAGTCTGCCACGTAGAATTTCTCCTGTACCTGCTTCCATACGTGCTCGAACATATAACGGCGTTCCTCATAGGGGCGGTAATTGAAAACAGCCTCAAACTCCACCGGTTTGGTCTCACTCTTCTCTACATCTATCTTCCGGATGCTCCCGTTCGAACAAAGGAACAAGTGCTTGTTTTCCTTATCCGCCTTGAGCGAACCATAACCGATATCTTTCAAAAGCACCTTGGTCTTGTTCTCTTTCAGGTCGTGTTCCCAAAGGTCGAAACCACCTTCGAACGAAGCTTGGTAGTACAGCTTGTCTCCCTTCTCGGTCAAGACAGCATCGCCTAAGTGTGAAGAGTTTACCGTAAGCCGGATAACGCGGTCACGGCAATTCTCTAAGTCGAATGTAAGCGGTTCTACTTCCTTCTTGTCTTCTTTCTTATTTTTGCCTTCTTTCTTTTCGTCTTTCTTATCTGCTTCTTCCTCTTTCTTTCCGTCTTCTACCAAAGCCAGTTCCTCCTTACTCATGCGGAAACGTTCGTATGCATCGAGGTCGAAAAACATGATGTAGATGTCGCTCTCCGCTCCCCAACTTCCGTGGCTGCGGTATCCGGCACGGTCGCTTTCCCATATCATTGCCTTGCCGTCCAACACCCATTTGGCATTGGTATCGGTATAGCCACTCTCGGTCAGGTTATGGATTTCCCCATTGCCCGAAGCATTGACCAATGCTACATCATTATTGTTCCATCCGCCTGTTCCGATATATCCGCTCAATAACCAACGGCTATCGGGACTCCATTCGAACCACTGGTCGCCGTCGCTATACGAATATTCGTACTTTCCGTCCATAGCGGTGCAGACCGATTTGTCTTGCAAATTGAGCACGCGCAAGGTAGTACGGTTTTCAAGGAAAGCCACTTTCTTACCGTCTGGACTATACTGGGGCTGAAACGATGTAGCTGTGTTATCGGTCAGACGTTCTTCCTTGATATCGGTGGCGTAGGTGAAAAGTTTCTCATCTTTTATTGTAAGCGAAGCCTGATATACCTGCCACAATCCGCCCCGTTCCGAAGAATAAACCAGACTCCTGCCGTCGGGAGAGAAATCCAAGTCACGTTCCTGCTCAGGCGTATCGGTAATCTTACGGGTGGTTTTATAATCACTCGAAGTAACAAACACATCCCCATGAAGGATGAAAGCGATTTCCTTTCCATCGGGCGATACCGCTATTTCCGTTGCTCCCGAAGTCTTGATTTGCGGATCAAACGTCCGTTCGGTTTGGTCGGTCACGATACGGACAGCTAACTTCTGAGGCTGTAAACCTTCTTTCAATGTATAGATTTCGCCATCATAGCCATAGCAAAGCAAACCGTTTCGAGAGGCGGTAAGGAAACGTACCGGATGCTTCGTATAGTGAGTCAACTGGGTCTCGCCCGTCCCGTCCATGTTCCGCTTATATACATTGAATGTCCCATCTTTTTCGCTCAGATAATAGAACGACTTTCCGTCAGGACTCCCTACGGGTGTACGGTCTTCCCCAGCGAAATCTGTCAACTTCGTATAAGTCCGCTTTCCGTCCTCCATCCGGCTCATCCACACATCACGGGTGATGGACGAAGTGTGGTGCTTGCGCCACGGGTCCTCATAACCTTTCTTGTCGTGATACAGCAAAGTGGTGCCGTCACTCCCTACACTAATGTCTTCCATCGGGATAGAAGAGTAAAGCACGGGGCGTCCGCCTTCGCTACTCACCTGATATACCTGCGGGAACTGGGCACTGGGAAATGTCATGTCTTGCGCGTCGGGCATCAGCGAAGCCTCATACAGCACGTGTCCGTTATCACTAAAAGCTACAGGCGTTTCGTTTCCCGAATGGGTGGTAATCCGCTTCGGCGTGCCCCCGTCTTTACTTACCACATAAATATCCAAGCTTCCCCCACGGTCGGAAGCGAAAGCCAGCAGGGTCCCGTCGGGACTCCACACGGGATGCATGTCGTAAGCCGCATTCGTAGTCAGCTGAACAGCCTTCCCCCCTTGTGCAGAAACCGTGTAAATGTCGCCTTTATAACAAAAAGCAACGGTGCTTCCATCGGGCGATATCGCGCAATGACGCATCCAAAGCGGTGATTCCTGTGCGCCGGCCACTCCGCTCAACGCCAACCCCGCAATCAGTAACAGTTTTCTTTTCATATTCCTATTCATTTTATCAGTTTCTTTTCAAACGCGATACGCTCACCCTATCAACTCCCGAAGCTTTTTTTCTGAAACACCGGGCAATATGTGGCAAAGGTGTGCATGAATCGCCGCAAACGATTCTTCGGGCGTACACCCGGCATCCTGTTTTCCATAAAGGACTTCGGGCGTAGTATAGCGCGCCACACCCCATCCATACGGTCTGCCGTGCCGGTCAATATTGTACTCGAAGTCAGAGATGACGATGTGCATTCCCATCATCAGGCGCGCCAGGACGGGTTCGAGCGAAACCTTGCCTTCCCCCTGCATCGTGTCGACTAAATCGGTCTGATGCCTACGTCCTCGTCCACGGGCAAACCCTAACAGGCTGCGCAACTCTTTTACAGTCACGCTTCCTTCTCCCCATACGGTCTGAAGCACCACATCATCCAATGCCTGCGTATCCTCGTCCTTGGCATACCGGCGCGAACGGCGCCAGTTCATCAAATGAGGCAACCATTCAAGACTGACATAGCCCGCTTTTTTATTGTACAACTTGCCATACGCGCAATGCCCTTCGCGGATGACAGGACCTTTCCATTCCCACGGTCCTTCTTCTTCATCCGAGAACCAATACTCCCACGCCGTACGCTCTTCGATAGAGAAACCGGGAATCCCACATCGAAAAAACGGCAGGAAGCCTAATGCCAATCCCTGCCGTTCCATATCTTCCGCTGTACGGATTTTATCCTCGTCACGCATCACCATTATTTTAATGCCACACCGTCCTTAAACGCATTTCCCACACACCCGCTTACTTCCAAATAGGCATTGTGCACAGGGTCGAACGAAATCGGACGCAATTTGGCAGGGTCTATCCTTCCTTTCTCATCCAAAATACGCTCATCGGCAGATACATTGATTATCTTACCCACCAAATGACAAGTCTCAGGGTCATAAGAGATAAGTTCACACTCTACCGACATCGGCAATTCTTCGATGAGCGGAGCATTGACAAACTCCGATTTCACGGCATGGAATCCCGCACGGGCAAACTTGTCGGGCACGTGATTTCCCGAAACAATGCCTACATAGTCACAAGCCGTCAGCTGGTCTACGGTACCCATACTCACGGTAAACGCTTTCGTTTCCAACAGGTTTTTCACCGTCTTGTGTCCCGCACTCAAGCACAGGTTGATTTGGTCATCATAGTCAATGCCTCCCCATGCGGCGTTCATTGCATCGGGGTTTCCTTCTCCATCGTAAGTAGCAACGATGAACACAGGCTGTGGATACGTCCACGGCTTCGCTCCGAAATTCTTTCTCATAAAGCTTTCCTCCTTTATTTATTCACTACAGATTACACAGATTAATATAATTAATTTTCAAAATCTGTGTAATCTGTGGTGAAATCAAACTCATTTATGCGTCTTTACAATCTCGGTGGGAGCCAGCTCGGCGTTGCGTTTTTCGGTCTGCCCCACTACGCTACGCGCCAATTCCATAAAAGCCTGCCCCGTTACCGAATTCTCATCCAAGGCTACGGGCGTACCCTTGTCGCCGTTCTCACAAATGCTCTGCACGATGGGAATCTGCCCCAACAAAGGCACATGCAATTCCTCAGCCAGCCGCTTCGTGCCCTCCTTACCAAAGAGATAATACTTATTCTCAGGAAGTTCGGCAGGCGTAAACCACGACATGTTTTCCACCAAGCCTAAGATGGGCACATTCACTTTGTCGTTCATATACATATTGATACCTTTACGTGCATCTGCCAATGCCACTTCCTGCGGTGTGCTGACAATCACCGCCCCGGTAATAGCCAAAGTCTGCAATAAAGTAAGATGAATATCGCTCGTACCCGGAGGCGTATCGAGGATAAAATAATCCAGTTCACCCCAATTGGCGTCGCCCACCAACTGCTTCAAGGCATTGCTTGCCATGCCGCCGCGCCACAAGGTAGCCTGGTCGGGATTAACAAAGAAACCGATAGACAAAAGCTTAATGCCGTATTTCTCTATCGGAACAATCAGGTCGCGTCCATCAATGGTCTCGGCATACGGACGCGCGTCTTCCACTTGGAACATTTTCGGGATAGAAGGTCCGAAAATATCGGCATCCAGCAAACCGACCTTATAGCCCAGCTTCGAAAGTGCTACGGCAAGATTAGCGGCAATGGTCGACTTGCCCACACCGCCTTTACCCGATGATACGGCTATCACGTTCTTTACCTGCGGAAGCATCTTGCCCGGCTCGGGACGTGCCGCCTGACGGCTTTCGGTGGCAATCGTCACTTCCACCTCTTTCGACACATACGTATGGATAGCGGTCTCCGCTGATTTTACTACCGATTTCATAAACGGGTCCGTCGGCTTCTCAAAGATAAGCGAAAAGCTGACCTTCATTCCGTCAATACGCATATTGTCAGCCACCATTTCGGCTTCGACAATATTCTTCCCGTTTCCGGGATAACGCACCGTTGCCAGCGCATCAAGAATCAATTTAGGATAAAGAGTCATAGTCAAAATCTATTTTATTTATAATCATTCACCACAGAGTACACGAGAATTAAAATTCCTAATTAATGAAATCTGTGTAATCTGTGGTGAAAAAACGCTACATATCACTTGCTTGTTTTCAGTCCGCTCCGCTTGCTTCGGTTGTAGCTGCGGTAGTCATCCAGTTCGATTTCTACGTCCGGCTCTACCAGCTCGCCCTCCTGAGGCAGACGGAACTTGATGTACTTGATATTCAACCCACGGTCCAACCATTGTTGCTCGTAATAAGTACGGATACGCAAGATATCATCATCTAAGCCCGAATGATACAAGTCGTCTGTGATGAATTCTACAGGAAAATGATTAGCCTCAACCATACATTTCGTGTAAGTGAACATGAAATTACTGTCTGTCTTCAGGTGTACCAGTCCATCGGGCACGAGGAACTTGCGGTAACGCTCCATAAAGTAGGTTGAAGTGAGCCGCTTGGTTGCCTTTTTCATCTGTGGGTCAGAGAAAGTCAGCCAGATTTCGCTCACCTCACCCGGAGCAAAGAAGCGGTCGATAATCTCAATGTTCGTGCGTAAGAAAGCTACGTTCGCCAGTCCTTCTTCCTGTGCCTGTTTGGCTCCCGTCCACATACGCGCTCCTTTGATGTCTACCCCGATAAAGTTTTTGTCGGCATACCGGCGTGCCAGCCCTACGGTATATTCTCCCCTACCGCAACCCAATTCCAAGACAATCGGATAATCATTCTTGAAAAAATCACGGTTCCAGCTCCCTTTCATCTCGCAAGGAGCATCCGCCACCTGCGAATACGGATATTCGAATACGTGCGTATATTCCGCCATGTCGGCAAATTTCGCTAACTTTCCTTTTCCCATTTTTCTTACTGTCTGTTCGGATATTTTTATCGGGCAAATGTAACATTTTTCAACGTAATCCGCAAATGAAACACAGATTATCCTACTGCGAAGAATCACGAACCGCATCCGAACGGTTCGCCTGCGCAGGCAATGAAAAACGCGGAGAACGAAAAGCTTATAAAACTTCCGTGCCTCCGCGCCTTTATATGGAAAAGACAAACAGTGTTATACTTCCACTGCAGGTTCTTCTGTTATCTGTTCCTTTTTCAGCGTTTCATAGAAAGCGGCGTGAGCCATGACCATATAAAATCTCAATTCACCAATGCAGCCATCATCCATTTGCCGGACAACGCTGCACGAGCTTCCGCCCTCAGTTCTGAATAAGGTTTTGTCATCATTTTATTAGTTTAAGATAAATCCCAATCGAGTCTATCAGTCCACCATCATCACCCATCCGTACGGGTCGGGTTCGTCGCCATACTGGATGGCACGAAGCTTGTGGTAGAGCTTTTCGCTGATGGGACCCGGCTTGCCGTCTTTCGAAATGACATACGACTTGTGGTTCTCCAAATCATCGATACGTTCTATCGGGCTGATAACCGCAGCCGTACCGCACGCGCCGGCTTCTTCGAATGTTTCCAGTTCCTCTTCGGGGATAGGACGGCGTTCTACCTTCAAGCCCATGTCCTCTGCCAACTGCATCAAGCTCTTGTTGGTAATGGACGGCAGGATAGAAGTAGAAAGCGGAGTAACATACGTATTATCCTTGATGCCGAAGAAGTTGGCTGCACCACACTCGTCGATGTATTTCTTTTCTTTTGCATCGAGATAGAACTCGCACGCATAACCCGCATCATGCGCCATCTTGTTGGCACGCAGGCTGGCTGCATAGTTTCCACCCACCTTGTATGTACCTGTACCGAGCGGAGCAGCGCGGTCGAACTCACGGATAATCACATACGAGTTCGTAGCAAAGCCTCCTTTAAAGTACGGACCTACCGGAGTGACGAATATCACAAACAAATATTCACTTGCCGGATGTACGCCTACCTGCGCCCCCGTCCCGATAAGCAACGGACGGATATAAAGAGCCGCACCGCTTTCGTAAGGCGGGATAAACCGTTCGTTGGCTTTCACCACTTTGCGTACAGCTTCGCAGAACAACTCCGTCGGAAGTTCGGGCATCAAGATACCCCGGCAGGTACTTTGCAAACGTTCTGCATTGGCTTGCGGACGGAATACACGGACCTTGCCGTCTTTGCCGCGGAACGCTTTCAACCCTTCGAACGCTTCTTGCCCGTAATGAAGGCAAGTAGCCGCCATGTGGATATTCAATGTCTCTTCCGAGCACAATTCCAATTCTCCCCATTTGCCGTCGCGATAATAGCAACGTACGTTGTAATCTGTCTTCATATACCCGAACGGCAGATTAGCCCAATCGATCTCTTTCATACGATAATATGTTTAAATGTTACATTTCGCTACAAATATTAAGGCAAAAATACGAGTTATATTCACAAAATCCAATTTAATAGGTACTTTTTTCATCATTTTCCCCTTCGCCGAGCATCTTTTTGATTTCGGCATCCGCCTTATAAAGCTTTTCCCTGCAATACTTTATCAGACGTTGTGCTTCCTTGAGCCGGTCCGCCAACTCGTCAATATCCAGTTCGTTGCTCTCTATTTGCGCCACAATCGCTTCCAGACGCTTCATTGCTTCGGTATAAGTTTCTTTCTTTGTTGCCATATTAAACTCATTCGTAATTTGGAAAAAACAATATCACATATATGATTTCATAAAATTATAAATGAATGTCTGCATTTTATCCAATTCGGCTGTAGGGGCGTATCGCATACGCCCTGAAAACGTCCGCATGGATAAGTTGGTGCATTCAGGCGTATGCGATACGCCCCTACATGAGATATTTGCGGAATTCATTAATTATAATTGATTATAATACCTAAAAGCAAGATTTCTACTTTCTTGCGATATTCTTTCGCTATCCATAATAATTTGGAATGCTTTTTTTAATTTATTAAGAGCAAAGATTTTATTGGCGTTACTCAACCTTGTTCTTTGGGAATTAATGGAAAAAGAAGCATACTTAGGATATTTGCTCGCAAGTTCTTCTATCGTAATGTTCCTATTCTTTTTAATTTCCGGATAAAGGACTCTCAAAAAAACTTCTTTTCCTATTTTTCGTAAAAGACATTCAATCGGATCTATTAGTACATTTTTTTTCATACATTAATTTATTTCAATACTTCGGTAAATAATTAATTAAACACTTAAAAGTCAGAGAGTTAAATTAACAAGAGTTAGCATAAAAGAATTGGTCAAGTGCTTGATTTTCAG
>URCM01000069.1 GCA_900546355.1 uncultured Bacteroides sp. | reverse complement strand
GAAGCGAAAATGCCTCAAAAACTCATCCCAAATCATCGCACGATAAATTCAAAACGGCTTCTAAATAAGCAAGCAAAAAGGGAAAGACGGCGGACATACGTACAAAAAAACATATCATCCTCCTACCTTATAGTTTGGCTGGTTTCTACAACTTATCGATGAATTGCGTAGGAGAAATGCCGAACTTTTCGGTAAAAATCCGATAAAAAGTGGTACGTGAAGTGAAACCGCAAAGATATATCAGTTCTTTAATGTTCTTATCGGGCGAGGTGGAAGCAAGTTGCTTGAAGTATTCCAGCCGCAGGTAATTGATGTATTCCCGAAAACCGGTGAAACCTCCACTCTTGATAGCTTGCGAGACGAGGCGTTCTTTCTCGCCTAAGGATTCGGCAAGCTGACCGATGGTATACGCTTTGTCAGCGTAAGCGTTGGTTTGCCTCAGATAAGTATCAATAGAAGTGAAGAGCGGGTCGCAAACTGCTTCTTCGGGGAACGGCAAGGAGGTACTATCGGCAGGAAGGAGCATCAACACGTGGCTGGAAAAGGGATTCTCACGGAACAGGTAAATGACGGAGAACAGCAAAGTAAACACCAGTGCCACAATACCGAACAGATTGAATACAAATTCGTTGATACTTAAAGTAAAGGTGATATAGATGCCCAAGAACAAGAACATGAACCCGATGAACCCGTACATACACCGATTGATTTGCCTGAACGACCGCCGGGAAGCAAGCGGGTAGATGAAATAAGCCAGCGGGAACAAAATGGAACCGAGGAATATGGCAAGCCGCAAGCGGACATCTGTCTTGTCGAGGTTGGCTAAGATTTCATCCGCGAAATGTATCGGGGTCATCGCCCCGTTGAAGCACAAATAGCACAACCCTACGGTGATAAGGACGACAGGAGGGAACAGGAATGCCAGCAGGCGCCAATGGTTGAAATAGCCCGGATAAAGCGATGCCATCGGAAAAAGAGACACCACGCTTGCCAAGGCATACCACTTCAACATCTTGTCGATGCTGAGCAAGGTAGTGAACCGGTATTCGGGAGTATCGGTCACAATGACCAGCCAGCCTACATTCTCCCATATAAAAAACAGACCGATACATGCGGCAATGATGCCCCAAAAAAGTTTCAGATAATTATCTTTAGCTTGGAAGACAAGTACAACCCCCAAGACAAACGCAATAAAGTCGAAAGCAAGTTCAACCGATAAATACAATGTCCCCATATCGAAAATCAAAAAAGGCCAAGTCAGGCATAGCCTCTTACCGAAAGAAAAAAGAATACACCCGTAGCTATCATCAATATGCCGATAGCGGCATAAAACAAGCGCGCGCGCTTCCTTCCGGCGTTCGCCACGATGAACCGCGTGTTTTGTGCCGTGAAGAACCACTCCCAATTAAACAAGGCTGCCAACAAGGCGAGTGTTCCCACAAGGACAAACAATGCCTGTATAATGTAATGTACCGTCATGGCAAGCGATTATGCCTCTCCATCGAAACCAAGCGTACGGCTTCCGTCCGCCTGTTCTTCAATAGTGACCCGCACGGCATCGCCCGGAAGCAAGTCTTCTATCAGTTCGGGCCATTCGATGAAACACAAGGCACCGCTATAGAAATAGTCTTCGTAACCCATGTCGTACACTTCTTCTATCTTCTTGATGCGGTAGAAGTCGAAATGATAAATCAGCTCGCCTGTAGTATCCGAGCGGTATTCGTTCACAATGGCGAATGTAGGCGAGTTGATGACATCGGTCACGCCCAATTCTTCGCATACCGCTTTGATGAAAGTGGTTTTCCCCGCGCCCATCTTGCCATAAAAGGCAAATACGGTATTGTCACCCATGGCGTTGATAAAAGTTTTAGCCGCTTCATGGATATAGTCGAGGTTCGTGATGTTTATATTCATATTGCTTTTTGTTTATTGTTACCTTCCGCAAAGGTATGAATTTTTTTCTTTTTTATACCACATACGCCCCAACTTTGCGAGCACATAAAGCAAAATAGATACGAAAATGATAGAAGCGCCCGAAGGTATCTGGTACAGGTAAGAGAGAACCAGCCCCCCTAAACAACTCAGATAGCCGATACCTACCGATAGCCAGATGATGCGCTTGAAACGGAACGTGAAAAGATTGGCGGTCATCTGCGGAAGAGTGAGGAGAGAGATAACGAGCACGATGCCCACCATGCGCAAGCAAGCCACGATGGTCAGGGCGATGAACATCATCAACGTATACTCGAAGAAGCCCACAGGCATCCGTTGCGAACGGGCAAACTCGGGATCGAACGCAATGGCGGTGATGGGACGCAGGAAGAGGGAAAAGAATAAGATGAGTGCCACGCTCAGCCCGCCCAACAAAAGGATATCGCCCCGCGTAATGGTCAGTATGTTCCCGAAAAGGAACGAAGAAAGGTCGGGTGTGAATCCTGGAGCCAGAAAGCTGAAGATAATGCCCACCGCCATCCCGAAGGTCCAGAACACAGCGATGGCGGAATCTTCGCGCATATCGCTCCGCTTGCTGAGCCACTCTACACCGAAAGCCGAAAGCACCGAGAAAACGGCGGCTCCCAACACAGGCGATATCCCCGTATAAAGCCCGATGCCGATGCCTCCGAACGAGGCATGCGTAATGCCTCCGCTGATGAATACCAGCCGGCGGGTCACGATATAAGTACCGATTATCCCGCAAGCGATGCTCGCGAAAAGGCTCCCCAATAAAGCATGCTGAAAAAAAGTATATTGCAACAGACTCATTTTATCCGTTAATAATGAAGAATTTATAATCAAACGCCATTCACCCCAAGGTTTCTTCTTTCCCCTACAATAAGGAACACTTCGTCTTTCATTTCATCAGGAAGATTCACCCCCCGAAGCTGGAGGCTTCTCACCCACCCCGCTACATCGGTTTCCTGCATCGAGTAAAGGATGTCGCGAAATTCGTCTATCTCTTCGCTCACATAAGTATCCGAGGGATGTCCCTTGAAGCGGTCCAGTTCTTCATCGTCGTAATACTCTATCTGCTTGCTTACGGCAGCCAAAAGACTTTCTTTCTCGCATACGGCATGTTGACCGCAGCACTCCCCGTCTACCGTGACCACAGGTGGTGCTTCTTTTAATTCGCCCCGCTCGATTTTCCTCCGGATATTCCGGTTGTACACATATCCTGCCGCCAAGCCGAACAAAACCGCGCATACCAATAATACAAAAAGTATTCCCATCCTCAGGCTTCCTCCTCTCTGATGCCAAATCCAGCCTGGCACAAGTCATCCCAGTAATGGGGATACGACTTGCTCACCACGTGTGGATTATTGACCGGCAATTCTCCCAACGGAATGCATGCGGGAGCAAACGCCAGTGCCATGCGATGGTCTTCGTACGTATCAATGCAAGGATGAGGGTCGGGGGCGCATCGTGTCCCGTCCCACGAAAGAATGCGACCGTCGGTTTCCGTAAGTACATAACCCAGTTTTCTCATTTCCGTTATCAGTGCCGCCATACGGTCGGTTTCCTTTATCTTCAGACTTTGAAGCCCGTCGAAGCGGAAAGGAATGCCTAAAAACGCACAAGTCACCACAAAAGTCTGCGCCAGGTCGGGCTGATCGATAAAATCATATTCCATTCGCGATACGGGAGTTCCGCACTTGCGGAGAATGGCTCTGCCTGCTTCGTATCGCGTTTCCACGCCTAAGGAGGCAAAAAGATGTGCCGCTTTCGAGTCGCCTTGCGGGCTTTCCCGATACAAACGTGGAAGTTCGATTTCGGCTTCGGGCATGAGTGCGCAGATTTCATACCAGTACGAAGCCGCACTCCAATCGCTTTCCACATCATACGATGAGGGCGCTTCGTAGGGATGAGGTTCTACCGTAAGCTGATTTTCACTTGTCCATCCCGCTTTTGCCCCGAAGGCCCGCATCAGTTGCAAAGTCAGGTCGATGTAAGGATGCGATACGATGTCACCCGTCAGGGTTAGTTTCAAACCGTTTTTCAGGGCAGGCCCTATCATAAGCAGGGCTGATATGTATTGCGAGCTGACGTTGCCCGGAAGGCTTATTTCACCGTTCGTGAGCGTGTGTCCCGTAATACGCAGGGGCGGATATCCCTCCCTCCCGATATATTCCACATCGGCACCCATCGTGCGCAAGGCTTCGGCCAGGATACCGATAGGACGTTGGAGCATACGTTCAGTACCGGTCAGGGTGCGCGTACCTTCGTTCACCGAGAGGTAAGCGGTAAGAAAACGCATCGCCGTACCCGCCGCACCGATATCTATAGTGTCGGGCATTTCGCTCAGGGCACGAACCATCACTCGTGTATCATCGCAATCGGAGAGATTCTCTATCCGTGTTTTTCCTCCTGCCAGCGCGTTGATGACCAGGGCACGGTTGCAGATGCTTTTCGAGGAAGGCAATGTGATGTCGGCCCGAACCTTGCTTGGAGGAGTTATGACTATCCGTTTCATGTTGTTTCATTTAGCTTCGGGCGCAAAGATACGATTTTTTAATGAAATTTCCGCTTCCACCACAAGTAATATCCGCTCAAAGGCAAAGCTCCTCCGATGAGAGCGGCAAGAAAATATAAGATTTGGGTAAGAGTGCCTCCCCAACTTCCGGTATGGAAAGCGTAAAACCAGCCTTTCATGCTTTGAGGTGCAGATACCTGGGCATCTTTCCACGTGATTTTCACTTCATCTTTACGCGTTTTTTCCTTACCTTTATCCACACGGTGTACCGAAGCGGACGGATTTTCACCGAAAAGTGAATAAGCCGCCGTACGATACCAGCCGAACGACCAAGTCAGCCCCGTAAGTGCCATTACCAATAAAAAGAGCGTAGCATAGAAGCCAAGAGCGACATGAGTATCATACCAGAACCTGCGCCAGCCTTTGGTGCATGACACGCCCAGGCGGTTCTTCAATGCTTTTCGGGTGCGGGGTATCCAAATGACCAACCCACTTATCAAGATGAATATCATGAGTAAGGTGGTAACACCTACGATAACCTTTCCTACTGACTTTTCGCCTTTCGATGCCGGAGGGTCCATGAGCCAACGGTGTAGCTTGCGCATGGTCTGGAAAAAAGGATACGACTTTGTCCAGCCTAATGTCTCGCCGGTGTATGGATTAATACTGAGCCGTTTCTTTCCAGTCTCGTGAAAAGAAGCGAACGCCGCTTCTTCGGGATTGTGTGAAAGCTGGAGTGCGGTAAGATGTAATGAGTCTGAAACTTGTTTCCGGATATTTTCTATCAGGTCGGCTGGCGGAAGGGCTTTGACATCTTTGGCAGGAGGAGTGACGTGATAAAGCTTATGTTGAAGGGCTTGTGTAATGTCCCGTTCAAATACCAAAGCGGCTCCCGACAAGCAGATGATGCTGATGAGGATACCCAGAGGAAGTGAAAGCCAAAGGTGGATGTTCCGGAATAATTTCTTCATTTGCGTATATGTTTTAATTCACCACAGAATACACATCATTCCATCTGTGTAATCTGTGGTGAAAGATGATTATTCTGCAGTAGTCGAGAGTTTGCCCAATGCCGTTACAGAGTCAGCCTGGCCTATTACAAGTCCAGCTTTGGCTTCACCCGTAGCAGGGTCGATGCGATAAATCGTCGGTTTATCTCCAGTGGTTGTTACAACGGGAATATAAGCATATCCGTTATCACTGCACGGAGTGCCGAAGCTGGACAAGGTAGATGCTTCGGGCAAGCCGCTTACTACGGTCAGCGTGCCTTCCTCGCCATTGAATACCGCCAGTTCGTTACGGGGTGCACTGGTGCCGCTCATGTTTTCGGCTCCTTCGCTATACATCTGGAGCAGGAAATAAGCTCCGGTGATGTGCCAGCAACGGAACATCGGGTTCTTGTTGCCCAACTCTTCCAGGTTGACATAATATGATGGGTCGAAATCAGTTTCGCCTGCCTTGATGCGTACTACTCCTGAAGGAAGTTTGCCTTGCACACGCTCGAACTGAGTACCATCGGGATTCGTGACGGGAGTCGTGGTAGTTCGTCCATAACCCGGAGAGAATACATACAGGTCACCATTATCAGCTGCCCAGATGGTCTGATAGTATTGCGAGCGCATCCGTCCGCTGGCAAAACCGATTTTACCGGTACGGGCGATGACGGGAGTTTCATCGAAATTGTCTCCGCTATAGATAGCCACAAATGCGCTATCGGGATATTGGGTAGAAGGAATCATTCCCGCTGTGTATTGTCCTGAGCCACTACCTCCGTCCGCATTGGCTACATATTCAGGTTTCTGTATTGCCCACGGGAAAGTGTTTACGCCATAATGGCTCATGCCCATCGGCACCACCGATGTATAAAGTTTGCCATTGGCTTCTACAAATCCGGCAAAACTTACCCGTTCACCATTCCCCAAGAAGTTTTCGGCGATATGGCTTCCTGTAATAGAACTTCCGTCCAATACACTCAGATAATTGAATTGCAGGTAGTAGGCGTAATTTCCTTCTTCATCTTTTTCAGCTGTTCCAGCATTGGTGGAAGCGGTAATGACATTATCGCCCCACGTGCCGTAAGTCGTGGTACGGTTGAATGTGTATTGGCGGTCTTCGGTCACCGTCCCGTCATCACTCAGTTTAAATGAGAATCCGGTTCCGTTATTCCCGTCATTGTATTGGAAACCGAACAGATAGCGTTCGCCATAGAAAATCCAGTTGGAAGCCGATTCGGTTTCCCATCCGTTACCTGCTGCGGTCACTTGTCCCTCATCAAGCGATTCGGAAGTAACCAGATAAGTGGCTCCATCGCTACTACCTGATTCGGTAACAATCACAAAACGGGTTAATGTTTCCGGAGTTGGTTCAGGAGTAGGGTCGGGATCCGGAGTTGATTCTTCGGTTTGTACCGGATCGTCATCACTACATGCTGTGGTAAACATACAGCCGAAAGAGAGGGCGGCTACAAGCACCCAAGAGAAATGCTTTTTTTTCATATATTCTTTAATTAACCGTTAATAATATATTGTGTTTTAGTCTTTATTTTCAGCTCCCAAAATATACCCGGAATTTGCCATAAAAGGCACGTCCGGCTTTCTGAAGGCTGAAGTTGTCGTACAGCTTTTCGTTTGTAAAGTTGCGGCATTCGAATGAGATGTTATACCGTCCGTTCTTTATTGAATATCCGAGGCTCAGGTTATGCGAAAGCTGTTCGGGAACACGGCTTTTCGAACGCGGGTCGCCCAAGTGTTCCCAGTATAGAGAAAACTCATGCTGATAGTATCCGTCGTAGGTGAAGGTCAGTACATTTCCTTCTGCAAAAAGGTCGTGCCAAGTGAAGGTAGCATCGAAATTGGCAAAGGTATAGGGCTGGTTCGGAATGCGTTGCCCGTAGGTTGTGCTCTCCTGTTGGGTGTTTCCCGCACGGAAACGCTCTTCATCGCGCACGTTTATATTATTAAAGGTACCTCCCAGCGAAAACCATTTCGAATACGAATAGCGTGCCGACACGTTGAACCCTTTTGTCTTCACCCGTCCGTGGTTTTCATAGATACCGTAGCTCATGCCTCCGATGGCATCCAGCCCGCGCTTGATATAGTCTTTCGTGTCGCGGTAGATTAGTGTTCCTTCTACATAAAGCGCGTGCTTGCCTATCTGGCGGTTATAGCTCAGGTTGAAGTTCACATTGTCGCTCTTTTCAGGGCGCAGGTCGGTTTTGCCCGCTTCTAGGTCCTCGTCTCCGAAAAGTTCGTCGGTGGTAGGCAGGCGATAGGCTTTTTCATACGAAAGTTTCGCCTGAAGCCCTTCGAGGATGAAATAAGTGCCCGCGGCCCCATAACCGAACGAACTGGTTTTGCGCGTCATGTCCACGTAGTTTCCTACCCCATCTTCGCTTTGCGACACCGGCCCCTGGTTGTATTGGTGATAGTATTTCCCGAATGCTGAAAGGTTCCATCGTTCGGTAGGCATCAGGCGGTAAGATAGTCCGGTGATATTCTTACGGGTGATTTTGGGAATACTGAAATCCGAAATCTTTGAACTTCCGTCTACTTTCGAGCGGGTAGTACGTTTGAAGGCACTTACCACGTGGTTCAAGGCAAACGAATGGGCAGACCCGATACGGTAATTGGCCGTAAATGTGGCGTTCCAGTTCATGTTCTTCGATTCGTTGTCCTGATACGATTGCTCGCCCTTGCTCCCGGTATACTTCCGGTCGCCCAGCCAATTGTATTTATACGATGCCGTATCGATGTTCATTGTAAGATTATGGTTATAATTAGCGGTCAACATCACGTCCAGCCCTTTGGTGAACAGATTGCGTTTGCTATACTCCAATGAAGGAACAAATGAATGTCCCTTGCGGTGCTTCTCGCCGAAAACCACATATTGGTACACGCCGGTCTGTATTTCCTTATAGAAATGCGAATAGTTGAAACCCAACATCAGGCGGTCTGCCCACGGCTTGTCCACAAAACCGATTTTCCCGATAACCGCTTCGTTATGGAACTGATCGTTGAACCGCTTCACATGGTATATCTTGTTGCGGTCGGTATTTTCGGTAACACCATCCTCGCCGAACTCGGTGATATAGTTATCAATGTAATAATCATTGTCCGAGAAATTTTGGAAAGCGTTTATCTCATACGTCAGCCCGTTCCGGAAAGTCTGCCCGAAGTTAACATACGACTTATGCGTATTGAACGAACCGTAGGAATACGAAGCGTCCAGGTGCCATTCACGGCGATGCTTGTTGGTCACAATGTTGATGACTCCTCCCAAAGCATCCGTGCCGAACCCTACGGGAACTACACCTTTATATACTTCGATGCGCTCGGCAAAGTTCACGGGGATATTATTGATGTCAAAGGCCGTACCCGCTCCTTCTTGCGGTACTCCGTCGATAAAGATTTTCACGTGCTTGCCCGAAAAGCCGTCAAGCATCAGCTGCATATCCGAACCTACCCCACCCGACTCGCGCAACTTCAATCCTGGAAGTTGCATCAGGGCTTCACTCAGGCTTTTGGTTGAATTATGAAGTTCACGCGTATCCAGTGCCACGGCATTAAATGCCGATTTCTTGACACGGCTTACTCCGCTCGACACTATTTCCACCTCATCCAGCTGGTGTGTGGCGGTTTTTAGTGCGATAGTATGCCGCATTTGTCTTTCGCCTTGTAGCGTAATTGGTTCTTCGAATGTCTCGTATCCGATAGCAGACACTACCAGTGTATAAGTCCCTACAGGAGCTTTCAGGTGATAAATCCCCCGTTCGTCGGTGGTACATCCGTAAGCGGTACCTTTCAAGTATACCGTGGCGAAGTCGATGATGTTCTTATCTTCCGCCGAGATGATTTTTCCCGACAACACCGTTCGTTTTTGTGCTGAAACACAGAGAGAACACATCGCACAAAGTAATGTAAAGAGGCCGTGTTTTGTCATTTTCCGTCTTCGTTATTTATACTGATTCTTAATTGCGCCGCAAAGATACACGCTTATCTTCTGCACCACAATACCTAAAAGTAGGTATTCGAAGACAGTATTTTGCCTTGCTGGATACCTATTTTTAGGGATGACGCAAAGCACTTTCGTTAAAACTATTTAATACTTTGCATTCTCTTTCACTTTCATTGAACATTCCACTATATTTGCCGACCGAAAACACTTTTATATTTTTTATGGACGAGATCTTTATAATTATCGGGTTGATAGTACTTAACGGTATTTTCTCCATGTCCGAGGTGGCATTAATATCAGCCCGAAAAACTCGGCTTTCTACCGATGCGAAGAAAGGAAGCAAAGCGGCAGGTGTGGCTCTGAAACTGGCGAACGACCCCGACCGTTTCCTTTCGACCGTACAAATCGGAATCACATTAATCGGAATCCTGACCGGTATCTATTCGGGAAATAAAATCGCCAGCGACTTTGCGTATGTCTTGGTTTCGTGGGGAGTGCATGCATCGTATGCCGCTACGTTGGCGCAAGGAATCATTGTGTTTTTTGTGACTTACCTGACCATTATTTTCGGCGAACTGGTGCCTAAACGCATCGGTTTAAGCATTGCGGAAAAGGCGGCGAAAACCGTTTCGCGTCCCATGCGTTTCCTTTCGGTGCTGGCATTGCCTTTCGTATGGTTGCTTTCGAAGAGTACGGAAGGGATATTCAATTTGTTGGGCATCAAGGAATCGGATAACAAAGTGACCGAGGAGGAAATCAAATCGATTATCCAGGAAGGTACCGAGGACGGCGAAGTGCAGCCGGTAGAGCAGGACATCATGCAACGGGTATTCCTGTTGGGCGACCTGAAAGTCAGTTCGATTATGACGCACAAGAGCGACATCGTATGGCTGGACACGGATATGGGTGCAGACGATGTGAAGAAGGTGCTGAGCGAGAAGCTGTACGAGTTTTACCCGATAGCTGAAGGTGACCTGGACCACGTGAAGGGCATTGTGAACCTGAAGGATTTGGTGCTTCATCTGTACGAGCCTGACTTCAAACTGACTTCATTGATTCACGAAGCGGTATTCTTCCACGAGAGCATGAACGTATACAAGGCACTGGAGCAGATGAAGGCGCGCAAAATCAGCCGTGCGCTGGTGTGTGACGAGTTCGGTATCTGTATGGGGGTTATCACCTTGAGAGACATCTTGGAGGGATTGGTAGGCACCATGGATGCGCCGGGCGAGGAACCTGACATCATCAAGCGGGTATCGGGCGACGGCTGGCTGGTAGACGGGCAATGCGCGCTCTACGACTTCTTGTGCTATTTCAACCGTCAAGACCTGTTTGAGAACTCCGAATACCATACGCTGAGTGGCTTGATTCTCCAGCAATTGCAGCACATTCCCACCAGCGGGGAAACCTTGCAATGGAACGGATTCACGTTCGAGATAGTGGACATGGACGGCGCACGCATCGACAAGGTGCTGGTTAAGACAATTGACAATTAATAATTAACGATTAATAATTGGGGATGGGACGCTGTGGGAAAAGGAAATCTAATTGTCAGTTGTCAGTTGTCAATTGTCAATTGAAGAGCTTCTTTTTGCTTGCTATCTGCTTGTTGATGCAGGTGGCAGAGGTTTTTCCGCACCATCATCATTCCGACTATTTTTGCTTGCATCCCGATTTGGAGGTGTGTGCCGAAGGAACATCGTGTGCCGACCGTATGCACCACGAGGGCGATGGAGACCGCCATACGTGTACGGCAGGATGCATTACGCATTTCCAGTGCGCTACTCCCGACCAGCATCGGGACACGCTGGCTCCCGACTATACATTTTATTCTATTCTTTATACTTTCACGTATCTGTTGCACTTGGTGTACATGCCCGAAACGGCTTTGCTTTCCGACGGGATGTACATCGAGAACCTGCACACGCAGGATGTAGCCTGCAATACGGGCTTGCGTGCTCCCCCTGTTTGCTGATTTTATTATAGTAGAACAAATGCAACTTAGTTGCCTTAGGGATGCGGTATCTTTGCCGCGTAAAAACAAACGGATAAAATCAGAAACAGATATGAACAGAACAAAAAGTTTATGGATGGGAGCCTTTGCCTTGCTGGCACTGGCTTCGTGTGGGGGAGGAGAGAAGCACGCCCACGGACACGAGGAAGAAACACATCAGGAGGAAGCCGCACACGGAGCTTCGGGAGAGATTGTATTGGCTCCGGAGAAAGCGAAGGCGGCAGGAGTGAAAGTAGAAACCGTAAAGGCAGGCACGTTCCGCCAAGTTATCCCTGCCAGCGGACAGATACTTGCCGTGCAGGGCGATGAGGCGGCGGTAGTGGCAAGTACGGCGGGAGTCGTCTCGTTTGTGCGCCCGCTTACGGAAGGCATGCGTGTAGCAGCCGGAAATGCCGTGCTGAACGTGTCGGGAAGTCGTATTCAGGACGGGGATGCCGTCAACCGTGCACGCATCGCTTACGAAACCGCCAAGGACGAATACGAACGTGCCTCTAAACTGGTAGATAGCCAGATAGTTTCGAGAAAAGACTTCAATGTGCTGAAAGAAGCTTATGAAAATGCCCGTGTTGCTTACGAGGCTCTTTCGCCCAGCCATGACGGAAAGGGCGTATCGGTGCAGGCACCCATTTCGGGCTATGTGAAGTCTTGCCTGGTGAAAGAGGGGGATTATGTGACCGTAGGCCAGCCCTTGCTGACGATTACCCAGACACGCCGGTTGAGGTTGCGTGCCGATGTATCGGAGCGTTATTATCCGGCATTGCGCAGGGTGTCTTCCGCCAATTTCCGCACTTCGTATGATGACCGTGTCTATCGGCTCGATTCGCTGGGCGGACGTCTGCTTTCGTATGGCAAGTCTACCGGCGACACTTCTTATTATATCCCCGTAACATTTGAGTTTGACAACCGTGGCGAGATGCTTCCCGGAGCCTTTGTCGAAGTCTGGCTATTGTCGGACGGGCGTGAAGGGGTGATTAGTGTCCCTCTTTCGGCACTTACCGAAGAACAGGGCGTAAAGTTCGTTTACGTGCAGATGGATGACGAGTGTTATCGGAAACAAGAGGTAAAGACGGGGCTGGACGACGGCACGCATGTAGAAATCCTTTCGGGACTGAAAGAAGGCGACCGGCTGGTGACTGAAGGTGCCATTCATGTGAAACTGGCTTCGGCAAGCAATGCCATCCCCGCACATACGCACAATCATTGATTTTATTTTTACTACCACAGATTACACAGATTTTAATTAACAATTAATAATTAATAGTGAATCTGTGTAATCTGTGGTGAGGCTAAAAACATAACAAATTTTTTTATGCTGAACAAAATCATTCATTTTTCATTGCAGAACCGCTTGCTGGTATTAGTGGCATCGGTGCTTCTGCTCATAGGGGGAACCTACACCGCTTTCCATACCGAGGTGGATGTGTTCCCCGACTTGAACGCGCCCACGGTGGTGGTGATGACCGAAGCCGGGGGAATGGCGGCAGAAGAAGTGGAACAACTCGTCACCTTCCCCATCGAGACCGCGGTCAACGGTGCTACAGGTGTACGCCGGGTGCGCTCTTCTTCTACCACCGGTTTCTCGGTGGTATGGGTAGAGTTCGACTGGGATACCGATATCTACCTTGCCCGCCAGATTGTATCCGAAAAACTTGCTACGGTGGGCGAGAGCCTGCCTGAGAATGTGGGCAATCCTACACTGGGCCCCCAGTCGTCCATTCTGGGTGAACTGCTGATTGTAGGGCTTACCGCCGACAGCACTTCGATGCTCGACCTGCGTACGCTTGCCGACTGGACCATCCGCCCGCGCCTGCTCTCTACCGGAGGCGTGGCACAGGTGGCGGTATTGGGAGGCGATATCAAAGAATACCAGATTCTGCTTCATCCCGAGCGGATGAAACATTACGGCGTTACGCTGGGCGAGGTGATGGAAGTGACCCGCGGGATGAACCAGAATACCAACGGAGGTGTCATTTATGAATATGGCAACGAGTATATTGTGCGCGGAGTGGTGTCTACCGAAGATGTACAGGAAATGGCACGTGCGGTGATTAAGACCGCAGGAGGTGTTCCCATTGTGCTGGAAGATGTGGCGGATGTGCGCATCGGTGCCCAGCAGCCCAAGCTGGGACTGGCATCGGAGAAAGGGAAACCTGCCGTACTGATTACCGTGACCAAGCAACCCAATACGGGTACCATCGAACTGACCGAAAAGCTGGAAGCCGCCCTGAAAGACCTGCAAAAGAACCTTCCGCCCGATGTGCGTGTGTCTACCGATACGTTCCGCCAGTCACGCTTTATCGAGAGTTCCATCAGCAACGTGCAGCATTCGCTCTACGAAGGGGCGATATTCGTAGTTATCGTGCTCTTCCTTTTCCTTGCCAATGTGCGCACCACGCTGATTTCGCTCGTTACGCTTCCCTTGTCTTTGGTGGTAGCTGTTTTGGTGTTGCATTACATGGGGCTGAGCATCAACACCATGAGTCTGGGCGGTATGGCGATAGCCATCGGTTCGCTGGTAGACGATGCCATCGTAGACGTGGAGAATGTATGGAAGCATTTGCGCCAGAACCGGATGCTCCCGGAAGGCGAACGCCGCCCCGTGCGCGAAGTGGTGTTCAATGCCTCGCGCGAGGTGCGTATGCCCATTCTCAACTCTACGTTGATTATCATTGTGAGCTTCGTTCCCCTGTTCTTCCTGAGTGGCATGGAGGGGCGGATGCTGGTGCCGTTGGGCATCGCTTTCATCGTAGCCTTGTTTGCTTCTACGGTGGTGGCACTTACCCTTACGCCGGTACTTTGCAGTTATTTGCTGGGAGGCGGAAAGAAGGAAGGATTGCCTCGCGAAGCTTTCCTTGCCGTGTGGCTCCGTACGTATTACGCACGGGCACTGGAGTGGGCATTGGCTCACAAGCGGAGCGTACTGACGGGTACCGTTGCTCTTTTTGTGGTGGCACTGGGCTTGTTCTTTACCTTGGGACACAGCTTTCTGCCCTCGTTCAACGAAGGTTCGTTCACCATCAATGTCAGTTCCTTGCCGGGTATTTCGTTGGAAGAGTCCGACAAGATAGGGCGGCAGGCAGAGGAAATCCTGCTTTCCATTCCCGAAATACAGACCGTGGCACGCAAGACGGGGCGTGCCGAGCTGGACGAGCATGCGCTGGGCGTAAATGTCTCCGAGCTGGAAGCTCCCTTCGAACTGAAAGACCGCTCGCACCGGGAATTGCTCGACGAGGTACGCCGCAAGCTTTCGGTCATTACCGGAGCCAATATCGAGATAGGCCAGCCCATCAGCCACCGCATCGATGCCATGCTGAGCGGCACGCAGGCGAGTATCGCCATCAAGCTCTTCGGGGATGACCTGAACCGTATGTTCGCTTTGGGAAATCAGATTAAGGATGCCGTGAAAGACGTAGAGGGCATTGCCGACCTGAACGTGGAGCAACAGATTGAGCGTCCGGAACTGAAAATCGTCCCCCGGCGTGAAATGTTGGCGAAGTACGGCATCTCGCTGGCACAGTTCAATGAGTTTGTCACGGTGAATATGGCGGGCGAGACCGTGTCGCAAGTGTACGATAACGGCAAGGCATTCAATCTTGTGGTGCGTGCCAGCGAAGACAACCGTGGCTCTATCGAGCGCATCCGTGACCTGATGATAGACGATGCCGAAGGACGGAAAGTGCCCTTGAGCTATGTGGCGGATGTGGTGTCGTCAATGGGTCCCAACACCATCAACCGGGAGAACGTGAAACGTAAAATCGTCATCTCCGCCAATACCAGCGGGCGCGACCTGCGTAGTGTGATAGACGATATCCGCAAGCGGGTAGACGATAAAATCCGCCTGCCCGAAGGGTATCATATCGAGTATGGCGGGCAGTTCGAAAGCGAGCAAGCCGCCAGCCGCACCTTATTGCTTGCTTCGTTGATGAGCATTGTGGTGATATTCCTGCTGCTCTATGTCCAGTTCAAGAACGGGGTGCAGAGTGCCATTATCCTGCTCAACCTGCCGCTGGCATTGATAGGAGGCGTGTTCGTGCTGCTTTGCACCACGGGCGAGCTGAGCATCCCGGCCATCATCGGGTTCATCTCGCTCTTCGGCATTGCCACCCGCAACGGTATGTTGCTCATCAGCCATTACAACCTGCTTCGCGAAGAGCAGGGCATGGGCTTGCGCGAGTGCATTGTCCACGGTTCGCTGGACCGATTGAATCCGATTCTGATGACCGCCTTGTCATCGGCATTGGCATTGATTCCGCTTGCCTTGCGCGGCGATTTGCCGGGCAACGAGATACAGAGTCCGATGGCGAAAGTCATCTTGGGAGGCTTGCTCACATCGACCTTCCTCAATGCCTTCATCGTCCCCATCGTGTACGAACTGATGCACCGGAAAGAAATGAAAAATAAATAAATCGAACACAGAGACATGAAGACACAGAGGTGAAATTTAGACATTCTTTGTGTACTTTGGATTCTCTAAAAAATAAAAAGACTCTGTGCCTCTGTGTCTCTGTGTTCTATTCATAAAAACATACACAAGCAATGAAATACATCACATTAGCCATAGCCTGCCTTGCGATAGCGCCGATGCAGGCACAAACCATAGACGAAGTGCTCCGGCAGGTGGAGCAGAACAACAAGGAGCTTCAGGCACAACGGCAAAGCACGCTCGCCTCGAAACTCGAAGTGCAGGCGGAAAACAACCTCGAAGACCCTTCGGTGGAATACAGCCCGTTCTACACCCGGGGCATCACCGGCATGTCCAGCTCCGAACTGGTCGTGACACAAGGCTTTGATTTCCCTACGCTTTACGGTGCACGCCGCCAGTCGGGCAAGTGGAAGCAGGCGGCTCTCGACCGCAGGCAACAGGCGGCACGCCGCGATATCCTGCTCAGTGCCAAGAACCTTTGCCTCGACCTGATAATGCTCAACCAGCAACACGCCTTGCTGGAGGAGCGGGCGAAGAATGCCGGCGAGCTGCTTGCCCTCTTCGAGAAACGCCTGGAAGAAGGCGATGCGGGCATCCTCGAAGTGAACAAAATCAAAATGGAACGGATGAGCGTGCAGACTGAAGTGGCGCAAAACAATGCCGCCCACCGCACCGCGCTCCAGCAGTTGCTGGCAATGAACGGAAACATGCCCTTGGAATTTACAGCAGACACCTATCCCCACGTGGAGGAACTGAAAGACTGCAATGCCTTTTACGATGAGGTGATGGCTACCGATGCCGGTTTATTGGCGGCAGATGCCGATGTGCGTGCCGCAGAGAAGGAGCTGAAGGTGAACCGCCAGAGCTGGTTGCCCAAAATAGAGGTCGGCTACAGGCGCAACACGTCGCTTGACGAGAAAAGCAACGGTTTCCTGATAGGTGGAAGCCTGCCCTTGTTTTCCAACCGGAAAAAAGGAAAAATAGCCCGCTTGCAAGTGGAGAGTACCCGCCTGGCACTGGACAATGCCCGCCTGCAAGCGGCGGCAGACGTGCATGCCCGTTTCAACGAAATGCAGCAGTTGCGCGAGGCGATGCAGGCGTACGATGTCGTCCTGATGCACCACACCCTGGCTTTGCTCAACGAAGCCGTAAAGGCGGGCCAGCTCTCCATTATCGAATTTTATACCGAGGCAGACAACATCTACCGCAACCTTCAGGCATACATCGAGCTGGAGAACCGGTACCAGAAGCTGATGGCGGAGATTTACAAGAACAGACTTTGAGAATCAATTAATAATGAATAACGGCGGATATTTCCGTTGTTGAATCGGGCAGGATCCGCCTGCCCGATAGCATACAAATTTTATGAACACATTCGGGTGGGCAACCCCACCACTACAAGTTAGATCGAGAAAAACGCAGGCATTGATTTCCGTTATCAACCGCTCAAGCCCCTTTCCTTATGAAACCGATGAAACGGATTGCCACGTTGTAGCGGCGCAGTGCGTCTCGCTAGTATCGGTGGTATCGATAAACATCAAGACGAGAAAAAAACTTTGGGTCTTCTGGAATTTGGAGTGATGGGTATTGCGAATGGTATATTGACAATC
>URCM01000068.1 GCA_900546355.1 uncultured Bacteroides sp. | reverse complement strand
CATTACCGCATGTGTCGACGATGCTTACGACTTAAGCAAAGATGTAGACATGACCATTACGGTAGGCGGAGAGAACTTAAGCATTCCGGGAAGCAACACAGACCTGATCACGCTGGAAAAGATTTTCGACCTTGCTCCGGAAAGCGATGTGAAAGCCGATGCTAACGGCAACTACGCACTGACCATGAGCGGAGAAGGCTCTGAATCATCGGTCAATGTGGAAAACGTAACCATTGAAGGAAGCGAAATCGAAACCGACCCTTCTACTACAGAACTGAACTTTCAATACGTCCCGAACCAAAATGCGGAAGCTGACGTAGATGACCGTACGACATTTAATGTAAACAAGACCGATGTTACAGAGGATGTGGTAAGTCTGGATTATGCCAATGTCACATCAATGTCTTCTTTAGACTTGACCTTCGACGGAAGCGCACGCCAATTGCATTTGACAGAAGGCTTCACCGTCACATTCCCTGAATACATGACCATCCGTTGTGATGGAGACACACACTTTCAGGCAGAAGGCAATACGATTAAGTTCACCGAAGACGTACACATCAACAGAGGAAGCCGTTTGTCTATTCCTGTGTCGGTAACCGCTATCGACTTCAAGCAAATGCCTGACGGCGAAGGATTGGTAGAACGAGGCCACTTGGTTATCCGTGGAGACATCCCCGTAAAAGGACAAGCCTACCTGCTTGCCGAAGACTTCCTCACACATCAGGACGTACAACTGAAGCTGAATACGGAAATCAATATCGGCAATATCGAGTTAACCGAAGTCACCGCCGTTGTCGACCCGAAAATCGATATCACCATCGACCCTGTCATGGTAAACGAACTTCCCGACTTCTTGCAAGACAATGAAGTGGAAATCGACATGACCGACCCGAAAATCTTCTTGTATGTCACCAACGAATCTCCGGTAGCCGTAAACTTCTCGGCAGACATGATACCTTATAAGGACGGACAGGTTCAACACACCGTCATTTTGGGCGATAAGCCGAATGGTACCGAGCCTATCATCATCCCGGCAAACAAGACCGACTATGTCATCTGCCTGCATCGCCTGGAAGATGCAGCCGGCATCGAAGCCGACCAAATCATCACCGTTCCCGACCTGAACAACCTGGTGGCTAAAATCCCCGATGAAATCCGCACGGAAAACATCGAAGCGACAGCCGTACAAACCCCTATCACCCTGGAACTGGGCAGAGACTATAACGTAAAGACCGATTATAATGTAGTGGCACCGTTGCAATTCAACGACCAGACCCGAATTGTCTACAACGACCAGATGGATGACTGGAACAGCGACATGGAAGACATCGACGCACGCCATGCCGAGATCTCGCTCACCGCTACGAATACCATCCCCTTGGGTATGACCATGACCGCTGACGCCATCGACCCCGACGGCAATGTGCTAAACGACATTACAGCTACCGTAGAAGGCGGAATCAGTGCCGGGACACCTGACGCTCCTACTACAAGCACACTGACTATCCGTCTGGAATCGAAAGCCGACGGGGCGTTGAAGAACATGGATGGCATCGCCTACCGGGTAGAAGCATCGGTTCCGACCGAAGTGCAAGGCATTACATTGAACGAAAGCCAAAGCTTGAAACTCGACAATGTAATCATCACCGTGAAAGGCGGAGTGACCGTAGACTTAAATTAATCAAAAACAGGTATTCATCATTATCGAACAGAAATTTATGAAAAAACTATATAAACTTTTCACCGCAGCCCTCCTGGCAGGTTCTTGCCTGACGGCTTCGGCACAGGCTTTACGCTCGGGATATTTCCTCGAAGGCTATAGCTTCCGCCACCAGCTTAACCCGGCTTTCTCTGCCGAACGCAATTACATCAGCATCCCTGCACTGGGTAATATCAATATTGGTACGCAAGGAAATATCGGAGTAGGACATTTCCTTTATCCGCAAAACGACCAACTGATTACGTTCATGCACTCCAGCATCAACGGACAAGACTTCTTAGGCGAACTGAAAGACAAAAACCGTCTCAGCGCCAATATCAACATGACGTTGCTCGCAGCCGGATTCCATGCATGGGGCGGATTTAATACGGTAGACATCAACTTGCGTTCAAATACAAGCATGAACCTTCCGTACGACTTGTTCGCCTTTATGAAAATGGGTATGACAGGAAGTGAGACACACTATGATATAGGTGACTTGGGCATCCAGTCGAACAATTACATAGAACTGGCATTCGGACACTCACGCAAGATTAACGACAAACTCAACGTGGGCGGTAAATTAAAGTTCCTGTTGGGTGCCGCCAACCTCAGCCTGAAAATGACCGATATGGATGTCACCTTGAGCCAAGACAAATGGATGGTAAAAGCCAATGGTGAGATGAGTGCTTCATTGAAAGGCCTGACTATGCCTACGAAAGCCGAAAGCGGAAGAAACGTTGACAATGCCAGCCAACGTGACTTGATAGACTGGGACAATATGGACGTAGACAGCCCGGGACTGAGCGGTTTCGGTATGGCTATCGACTTGGGTGCTACCTATAAGGTGATGGACGACTTGACCGTATCTGCCGCATTGCTCGATTTCGGCTTCATGTCATGGAACAATACGATTAAAGCAGCCACCAGCAACGCTCCGTGGGAATTCGACGGATTCCAAAACATCGCGGTCGACTCTGAACTGGGCGACGATGACCCCAACTCATTGGAAAGCCAACTGGACGCTATCGGAAAAGACCTGGAAGACTATGCCAGCTTCCACCGTACGGAAAACGGAGTGAAACGTACCGCCATGCTGGGCGCCACACTGAATATTGGTGCGGAATATGCGTTCCCTCTTTACAAGAAACTCCATTTCGGTTTCTTGTCGTCTACACGCATCAACGGCAAGTATAGCTGGTCGGAAGGACGTATCTCGGCAAACGTAGCACCCATCAAATGGTTTGATGCCGGTGTCAACTATGCCATCTCTTCGTTCGGTTCTTCATTCGGCTGGTTGCTGAACTTCCATCCGCGTGGTTTCAATTTCTTCGTAGGTATGGATCACCTGATGGGTAAAATCACCCCGCAATTCATTCCTGTCAAGAGCGGAAACATGAACCTGAGTTTAGGCTTCAACGTTACCTTCGGCGGAAAAAGCGACAAGAACGACAAAAAATAATTCTGTATAAGAATCTGTTTATAAAAAGACACGGAGACACAGAGGAAATGATTTTCAATTTTGAAAAGCCTCTGGTGTCTCCGTGTCTTTTGTCTGATTATACCGTCGCGTTTCTCCGTGGTTCCAATCGTTCTATGAACCCTTATTTGTTCAGTCTCCACGTAAATCCGTCTTTCGTATCTTTCACCTCGAAGCCAAGGGAGGCAAGGTTATCACGGATTTTATCGCTGGTGGCCCAATCTTTGTTGGCTTTCGCCTTCATACGTTCCTCCAACAACATATCTACCACCTTGCCAAAGGCTTCTTCACGTGCGGCGTTATTCTCGCCCCCTTCCTTCAACCCTAAAATGTCAAAAGCAAAGAGATGGAATACGCTCTTCAGTTCTTCCAAATCCTCGGCACTGATGGTCGCTTTCTTATCCACCAACGTATTGACCATACGGGTAGCATCGAAGAGATGTGAAATGACAATCGGTGTATTCAAGTCGTCGTTCATTGCGTCGTAGCATTTCTCGCGGAGTCCTGCCGGCTCAATGCCCGAAGTAACTTTCGACGGAGTGATGCGGTCGATGTTCTTGATGCCTTCCAATAAGCGCTCCAATCCTTTTTCGGCGGCTTGGAGAGCTTCGTTGCTGAAATCTACCGTACTGCGGTAATGCGCCTGAAGGATGAAGAAACGGATGGTCATCGGCGAATAAGCTTGCGTCAGAAGCGGGTTCGAACCGGTAAAGAACTCTTCCAGCGTGATGAAATTGCCCAACGACTTGCCCATCTTCTGTCCGTTGATGGTAATCATGTTGTTATGCATCCAGTAGCGTACCATCTGATGTCCTTCCGAAGCCACGGCCTGCGCTATCTCGCATTCGTGATGCGGGAATATCAAGTCCATTCCGCCTCCGTGGATATCGAATGTCTCGCCCAGGTATTTGCGTCCCATAGCCGTACACTCGCAATGCCAGCCGGGGAAACCGTTGCTCCAAGGCGAAGGCCAACGCATGATGTGTTCGGGTTGCGCGCATTTCCACAAAGCGAAGTCGGCGGGATTGCGCTTCTCTTCCTGGCCGTCCAGTTCGCGTGTCGTATTGAGTACATCGTCCAGGTTACGTCCCGAAAGCACGCCGTAATGATGGTCCTTGTTGTATTTTGCCACATCGAAGTACACCGAACCTTGGCTCTCGTAAGCATATCCGTTCTTCAAGATTTCTTCTACCAGCTGGATTTGCTCGATGATATGTCCCGAAGCGTGCGGCTCGATGCTGGGCGGAAGCACATTCAGGGCTTCCATGGCCTGATGATAACGGATGAGGTAGTATTGCACCACTTCCATCGGCTCCAACTGTTCCAGCCGTGCCTTCTTGGCGATTTTATCTTCTCCGTCATCCGCATCGTGTTCCAGGTGTCCCACATCAGTAATGTTGCGCACATAGCGCACTTTGTATCCCAAGTGTTTCAGGTAACGGAACAGGATGTCGAACGTAATGGCAGGACGCGCGTGTCCCAAGTGTGCGTCGCCGTAAACGGTAGGACCGCACACATACATTCCCACGTGAGGAGCGTGCAAAGGAACGAAACGCTCCTTTGTACGGCTCAACGTATTGTAGATAATGAGTTGACTTTCCATAATCTTTCTTATTTGCTAGGGCACAAAAATAACGAAAAAGGAGATAGCCGCCAAAACAAAGCCCCTTCAATTCTGTTAATGAAAGTATAAGACAAACCTTATTTCTTAAATCGTGTTATAAAAAACATTATTTTAGCCCAAACGTTTGCTATTTCCAAGAAAGTCCGTACCTTTGCATCGTGTTTTTCATAGTATTAGATTTAAGGTTAACAAAGGTTGGAGTACAGCGGTACTCCTTTTTTTATGCCCATACGTTATGAAAGAAGAAAAAAGCAAGCGTGTATTGTTAGGAATGAGCGGAGGAACGGACAGTTCGGTAGCGGCCATCCTCCTGCAAGATGCGGGTTATGAAGTGACCGGCGTTACGTTCCGTTTTTACGAAAAAGATGGCGACACGGCTTATCTGGACGATGCGCGCGCACTTTGTTCCCGCCTGCATATCCCCCACATCGCTTACGACGTACGCGATAGGTTCCGCAAGCGCATTATCACGTATTTCATCGGTGAATACCTGAAAGGGCGTACCCCTGTGCCTTGTACCTTATGCAACAACCAGCTGAAATGGCCTCTTCTTCAACAACTGGCCGATGAACACGGCATTCCTTTCATTGCCTCCGGACACTACGTGCGGAAGCGGCTCATCGGAGAGCGTTGGCACATCATCCAGGGAGCCGACCCCGATAAAGACCAGTCGTTCTTCTTATGGGGACTTCCGCAAGACATCATCGCACGGATGCTTCTTCCTCTGGGAGAACTTACCAAGACCCGTGTACGCGAAATCGCCTCCGAACGGGGCTTCCTGAAAGTCGCGTCCAAACGGGATAGCCTCGGCGTGTGTTTCTGCCCCGGGGATTACCGCACCTATTTGCGTAAGCACACGCAAACGGGTGACATTGTCCCCGGACCTTACTTCGACGAGCAACGCAACTATATGGGTATGCACGAGGGATATCCATTCTATACCATCGGGCAACGACGCGGGTTAGGCATCTACCTGAACAAAGCCCTCTTCGTAAAAGAAACCATTCCGGAAGAGAATGCCGTTATCCTAGCCGACAACCTCCGCTCGCTGGAGCATACGGCTTTCTATCTTTCGCATTGGCATTTGCCTCACCCTGAAGCGGTATTCGACCCGCAAGCGGAACTCATCGTGAAGATACGTTACCGCAAACAGGCCAACCGGTGCTCGGTTTCATTGGCATCCGACAACCGCCTTTATGTCCATTTACACGAGCCGCTGGCATCCATCGCTTGCGGACAAGCCGCGGTTTTCTATCGAAAGGAAGTGGTGTTAGGCGGGGGAATCATTGATAGCACCGAGTAATTGCATACCGATGCCTGTCCTCCCGCACCAGGACCGCTGTTTTTAACGTGAGTTTGATATAATTCAAAATACCGAACTCTCGTTAATATATATGTATTACACCCGTTTAGAATATACCACAACATACTTAAAAAATATCCCTGCAATCAAAAATATGAAAAACAGGGATATTCAAATCTTTCGTCAGGTTGCCATTTTGTCGTTTTTATCGTATATGTGTACTCGTTCACCTGCTTTAGGCATCCTTGAACTCGAAACCATTGTTGTAAGCTGCGGTACCAATGACATCATCCAATTTCGTCACCTGATTGACGTTTAACATGCAAGTCAATTGTTAGTTAAGCCATAAGCATTTGATACATTCCCATTCGTCTCTTTCCAGACGGACAAAATGTCCATAAGCAACTAATCAGAGACTAATACAAAAGGTAATACTTTTCTAACTTTAGAAGGACGATTTTCTGATGCAGACCATTTTAAACGCTCTTGAAATAAACGAGTTATTTCATGTTGTAAGGAATCTGGAACAAATTGATTTTTCCATCCTTTTATAAACACATCTACAGCATGACCTTTTCTATTAATACAAAAATCAACTATAATCTTTAAGGAATCTATCTTTTCTTTTTTCATAATAGGTAAGCATCTTTGTCGGATAGAATTATAAAAATCATCCTGCTTTACCAATAAAATAGGAGTATGAGTTATTATTGTATCATTCAACGGCTTTTCTCCTTTTAAAATAAGTTTTTTCACCCTATCAATGAATAAGCTATTTATTTTATAAGAATTGCTGTTATAACACAAAACATCTTTACCTAAACACATCACCTTTACTCCTTGTGGAGTAAACATATAAATCTTGCATCTAACATCAATAGGTTGTTCCGTTTTACATTTTTCTTCCAAAAGAATATCTGCCAATTCTGCAATACAACTCGAATCACGAAGTACAACTGTTTTATAAGCCAAAGCTGATTCAAAATTGTCACAACCAATATCAATCATTGTCATAAGATTGAAGTCCACATAATGAATAAGCAGACTATCTATTTCCATATAATGGCTTTGCGCAAAAACCGTTCGTGAACTCATGTTCACAAAAATCATTAACATACATGCACATAATATTTTTCCCATACGGCAATTTATTTATAAAAGTGTCGGATATAGTAATTATCCGAACACTTTAAAAATTATAAATACTATAACATCGTATCGAATAAGATTCAATAGTACTGACAATCAAATATACTATTCCTTATTCTGCATAAACTCTATTATTTCTTATCTTTCTCTTCGGGCTTTATGATAATTGGATCTTTCCATTCAGTTGTTGTTGATCCTACTGTCTCATAAAGAGTTCCTGCATGATCTGTACGAGTAACCTCTGTTTTACCAATTTCTCCCAATTTTTTCGCCCGTTTTTACCAACGAGGTGGCAGAACTCTATAACCTGATTAAAATCGTAGACCGGAGTGCAAGGCTATAAGCTGATTTTAGTGCATAACGAGCTGCGCAACATAAGACAATCAGTCAAAAGAGAGAAGAGAATAAACTGCATGTCCAGTCCCAGTAGTATAGGACTACTGTCTTATAGCGTCAGGACTGCAGTCCTATATATATTAGGACTGCAGTCCTGGTATCTTAGGATTTTAAGAGGACTGGGATGTAAAGGACCATGCTGCTAATTGACTTCCCAATTCCTGCTTGCTTCCTGCTTATTTTCTTTTCAACTCCTCGGTCTGGACCATCCGGTAAAGTTTGTCACTGGGGCGGATGCGTCCGGGCACCTTGAACGATACATGCACACCTTTGGGCACCACGTCTACCGGCTTCAGGTCGACACGGGCTTCTTCGAGGGTGACAAACATCGCGCCCGTAGTAGGTCCGGTTATCAGGAGCTTGTCGCCTACCTTGATTTCGGAAGCTTCTATCAGGAACTCCGCCACGCCGATGTTCGAGAAATACTTGATGCCCCGTCCGGCGTACACCTTGCGCTCGGTGGCTTCCGAACCGTAATTGCGGCTCCATTCGCCCAAGCGTTGCCCCAAGTAATAACCGTTCCAAAAGCCGCGGTTGAATACCGTCTTCAGGCGTTCGTCCCAAGCGTCTTTCTTCGCTTCGGTAAACGTGCCGTCCAAGTACGACCGGATGGCTTCCTTATAGCACTCTACCACCGTCTTCACATACTCGGGTCCGCGGGCACGTCCCTCTATCTTGAACACCCGCACGCCCGCTTCTATCATTTCGTCCATAAAACGGATGGTCTTCAGGTCTTTGGGCGACATAATGTACTGGTTATCCACTTCCAGCTCGATGTCGCTTTCCTTGTCTTTCACGATATACGCCCGGCGGCACACCTGCATACAGGCACCGCGGTTGGCGGAAGCGTTCAGTTCGTTCAGGCTCAGGTAGCATTTGCCCGATACCGCCATGCACAACGCCCCGTGGCAGAACATTTCAATGCGGACAGGTTTGCCCATCGGCCCCGTAATGTGCTGCTCATGGATGGCATCGTATATCTTGCGCACTTGTTTCAGGTTCAGTTCGCGTGCCAGCACCACCACATCGGCGAAACGGGCGTAAAACTTCAACGCCTCCGCATTGCTGATGTTCAACTGGGTAGAGAGATGCACTTCCTGTCCCACCTGGTTGCAATAAGCCATCACCGCCACATCCGAAGCGATGACCGCGCTGATGCCCGCCTCTTTCGCCGCATCGATAATCCGGCGCATCAGCTCGATGTCTTCATCGTAAATGATGGTATTCACCGTGAGGTAACTCTTCACCCCGTTTTCATCGCATACGTGGGCTATCTCGCGCAAGTCATCAATGGTAAACGTGCTTGCCGAGCGGGCACGCATGTTCAGGCTCTCAATCCCGAAGTAGACGGAATCCGCTCCGGCATGGATGGCGGCAGCCAGCGACTCGCGCGAGCCGACGGGTGCCATAATCTCAAAGTCTTTTATCGAATCATTCATCGTTGTTTCCGGTTTAGGGCGCAAAGGTAATGAAATTCCGGCAAATACTTCTGCATTTTTTATGCATAATGATAAGCCAATTATCTAAAAGCATATCCAAATGCACAAAAAACGTGCATATATTCTTATTTATTGACACATTAATCCAAAGGTTTCACTACTTTTGCGCCCGATTTTCTAAAACAGACTATTCAATAAGATATTAAAGACATTTTCGGATATCGAAAAGATTAATTAGTAACAATAACACTAAAACCAACTAAACACTTATGAACAGGTATCTACTCTCGCTATGCATGCTTTTGTTCAGCATAGCCACGTATGCACAACGCATCACTGTTTCGGGAAAGGTTACTGCCGGAGGCGAAGGCTTACCCGGGGTAACGGTAGCGGTAAAAGGAAGCAATCATGGAACCATCACTTCCATTGACGGCGACTATTCGCTACAAACCGAACCTCAAAACACGTTGGTATTTTCATTCATCGGTTATGAATCTCAAGAAATCCAAGTAAACGGCCGGAAAGTCATTAACGTAGAAATGCAGGAATCCAGCATCGCCATCGATGAAGTAGTCATCACCGTCCCTTACGGTACTGCCAAGAAATCGACCTTCACCGGTTCGGCAAGCGTAGTCGATAAGAAAATCATTGCCGCCTCACAAGTATCCAGCGTGTCGAAAGCATTGCAAGGAACCGTAGCCGGTCTGCAATCGTTCTCTACCAGCGGACAACCGGGTGAAGATGCCAGCATCTACATTCGCGGCGTAGGGTCTGCCAATGCCACTACTACCCCGCTGTACGTGGTGGACGGCGTGCCTTACGACGGTGCCCTATCATCCATTTCTTCGCAAGACATCGCTTCTGTAACAGTGCTGAAAGACGCTGCTGCCGCTTCACTGTATGGTTCACGTGCTGCCAACGGTGTGATTATGATTACCACCAAGCAAGGGCAAAACGGTTCGGCTCCCACCATCCAGCTTTCTGCCAAGTATGGTTTCTCCAGCCGTGCCGTACGCGATTACGACCAGCTGAGCACCAACGATTATTTCATGTTGCAATGGGAAGCCCTCCGCAACCATTATGAAGATATGGGACAAAGTGCGGAAGCTGCCGCCCAAATGGCTTCTTCTTTGGTAGCCACCACATCGAACGGAGGCCTGGGCATCAACCCTTACGGCACACAATACCCCCAACCGGTAGGTACCGATGGAAAAATAGTGGCAGGTGCTACTCCTTTATGGGACGATAGCTGGGAAGACGCCTTGACCCAGGATGCCCACTACACCGATATCAACGCCAGCATATCGGGAGGTAGCGAACGCACCAAATATTATTTCTCGTTAGGTTACCTGAACGACCAAGGAGCGTATATCTGTTCCGGATTCAAACGTTACAACTTGCGTGCCAACATCACGACCGACTTGCGCAAATGGTTGCAAGTAGGACTGAATGTATCGGGCACCCACTCTATTCAGGATTATCCGAAACAAGACGATACGGCTATCGGAAACATCGTACTGGCCGCCCGCAGTATTCCGTCGTTTTACCCTGTGTATGAACGTGACTTGACCACCGGTGAATATTTGCTGGATGAAAACGGCAACCGTATCTACGATTACGGGAACTACCGCAAAGGTTCGTACAACGGTTATAACTTCGCGCAATCCATGCTATACGACAAAAAAGAATACAAGCGCGATGCGGCTTCGATACGCGGTTACTTGCAAATCACTCCCATCGAAGGGTTGAGCTACAAGATGTCGCTCAACATCGACTACAACAGCCGCTTCGCACATTTCTACGACAATCCTACTTACGGCAAAGAACCTTTGACCGGTGCCGTGGAAAAGGAAAACGTGCGTACGACGGGGCTTACTTACAACAATGTCATCAACTGGAACCATACGTTCAACGAAAATCACGACGTACGCCTGATGGCTGGTCAGGAATATTACGAATACAACACGTCCAATTTTGGAGGTTCCCGTACCGGTGTCATTACCGACGGTTACTACGAACCCGATGTAGCTTCTACCCTGAGTTCCTTCTATGGCAACAGCGACCAATACAAATTGCTGAGCTTCTTCGGTAGTGCGGAATATTCGTACCAAAGCAAGTATTTCGTATCGGCATCGGTACGTACCGACGGCTCCTCACGTTTCCATCCCGACCACCGCTGGGGAACATTCTGGTCGTTTGGCGGTTCGTGGAAGATTTCACGCGAGAAATTCCTCGAAGAAGCTGCTAATGACTGGCTGACCAACCTGACCCTGCGTGCCAGCTACGGTGCACAAGGCAACGACAATGTAGGTTATTACGCCTACAAAGCACTGTATGAGATAGGCAGCTCGTTCGGCGAATCTACCCTGCATGCATCTCGTTTGGAAACACCCGAATTGAGTTGGGAAACGAACCTGAACCTGAACGTGGGCCTCGACTTCGGCTTCTGGAACAACCGCCTCAACGGAACCATTGAATTCTTCCAACGTGCCTCCAAGGATTTGTTATTTGCACGCGACCTGGTTCCATCGGGAGGATTTACCAGCATCGATGCCAACATCGGTAAACTGAAGAACTACGGTTGGGAATTTACCATCAACGGTACCCCCGTCCTGACCAAAGACTGGACTTGGAAACTCAGTGTCAACGCTACGACATACAAGAACGAAATCGTTGAATTGCCTACTGACGTGATGTGGCAAAGCACCAAGAAATGGGTGAAAGGTGGCTCGCTGTACGACTTCTGGTTGTATGAATGGGCAGGTGTGAATCCGGAAAACGGTAATCCGCAATGGTATTATACCGATACCGACGGAAGCCGGAAAATCACCGAAGACTATTCCAGCCTGACTTCGGACGACAAGGTGAAGGTGGGCAGTTCGTTGCCGAAAGTAAGCGGTGGTTTCCAGTCAGACCTGACCTGGAGAGACCTTTCACTCTCGATGTTGTTCTCATACGCTATCGGCGGCAAGCTGTATAACAACGACTACAAAAGCATGATCAGCGTATCGGGAGGAAACGGTTCTACCTTAAGCAAGGATATGCTCAACCGGTGGACACCTGAAAACCGCTATACTGACATCCCGCGTCTGTCGTACGACCAGACCAGCTACTTCACCAGCAGTTCCAGCCGCTGGTTGGTAAACCGTTCGTTCTTGCGCCTGAAAACCGTTACATTATCGTATAACCTGCCAGAGAAATGGCTGCACTATGCCACTATCAAGCAGGCAAGCATCTTCCTGCAGGGCGAAAACCTGCTGACTTTCTGTCACCAGCAGGGACTTGACCCCGAACAGCCTATTAATGGTATGGTTTCATACCGTTATCCGGCAATGAAGACATTCTCTTTCGGTATCAATGTAACACTTTAAAAAACACTTTTAAACTATGAAACTGAATTTTAAGACTATATGCTTTGGGGCACTGGCTGCCTGCACTTTTACAGCCTGCGACCTGGATACGGCTCCCACGACTTCACTCGATGCAGATGCCGTTTACAAAAACACCGAAAATGCCGACCGTGTGATGCGTGGCGTATGGAACTATATTTTCAATAGCGGTTCAACGTATGCTTCCATCGGCTATGGTGCCATCATGATGAACGATGACTTTGCCGGTTCGGACGTAGTGCGTACCACCAGTTACGGATATTCATCCAGCTATAACCTGACAAACGGCTATGGACGCGGCGAAATCAATGACGTGATGTGGGACATGGTATACGACCCCATCAACAACTGCAATGCCGTATTGGCAAACATTGATAACATCGAAGGCGAACAAACAGAGAAAGACCGTATCAAGGGACAAGCCTATGCTACACGTGGTTTCCTTTACATGCTGTTGGCAAGCCACTATTCTTTCGCCATCGACAAAGACCCTAATGCCGTATGTGTACCCATCTACACCGAGCCTACCAGCTACGATATGGCAGTAACCGGAAAACCCGCATCCAGCGTATCGGAAGTATATGCGCAGGCACTTGCCGACCTGAAAGCCGGATATGATTTGATTCCGACGGATTATAACCGTGGAAGTAACGCGACCGACCAGTATAAAATAGACCATACAGTAGTAACAGGCTTGCTGGCACGTACCAGCCTCTACGCCCGCGAATGGCAGGAAGCCTACAATTATGCCGATGAGGCCATGAACCTGAAAAACCGTTACCTGATGAGTGAAACGGAATACAAGAGCGGATTCAACAATGCCTTAAACCAGGAATGGATGTGGGGTTACTCATGTACTATTGACGACAACCTTCCCGCCTATAACTTTCATTTCAAAGATAGCACGACACCAGGAAGCGGTTACTCTTGCCTGAATGTAGACCCTTATTTCAAAGAACTGTTTGATGATAATGATTACCGTAAAGGAATGTTCTTTTGGGGACCCAATGCCGGATACGGTGAATGGACCATGCTGAGTTCGAAGTTCAAATTCGCCGATGTCGACAATATGCTTGCCGACATTGTGATGATGCGTGTAGCCGAAATGTACCTTATCAAGGCAGAAGCTGCAGCACACCTGCCGGGAAAAACCAGTGAGGCACAAAGCCTGTTGAAAGAACTGCGCGATGCACGTATGAAACCGGGCTATACCGCAGCTGAAATTACAGCTACAGGTGATGACCTCCTGAAAGAAATCTGGCTGGAACGCCGCAAGGAACTGTGGGGAGAAGGTTTCGCCCTCACCGACATCATCCGTAACCAGCAACCGGTAGAACGCAAAGCCTGGACACACACTGTAGAATGTAATTATGAAACCGATGCCAATGGCAACGTGACCTCAAAAACACCGATTGTGACGGAAAGTGGCGATGTCATCCTTGCCGATGATAAAGACAAGGAATACCGCGACAAGTACTGCGTCATCCTGCAAGGACATTCTACCGTCACATTGCCCGATGGAACCGATTTCGTACCGAACAGCAAATACTACCTGTTCCGCATCACCGAACAAGAAGAATTGCAAAACCTGAACCTGTATAACGACCATCCGAAACTGGACATTTACAGATAACCTGACAAATAGAGGGAGGGTGCAGACACAATCATCACGGGTCTGCACCCTCTTCATTTTTCCATCCACTCACCCACCGTACGTGCCGTCCGGTATACAGCACCTTAATCAATAGACATCATTTTAAAATTTATAGCCATCCGATAGGTATTCAAAAGAACTTTGCTTACTTTTGTAGAGCGAATTAATCCTGTTGAATATTATGGACCGAACGATAATAGAAAGCACCCTGTTTCCCGATTGTCCGATACGGAACATCCTGGCACGGATTAGCGACAAATGGTCGCTCCTGGTGATTTATACACTCGACAAGACGGGCAAAGAAAAGATGCGGTTCAAGGAACTCCAGCGTGAAATACCGGACATTTCACAAAAGATGCTGACCGTAACCCTCCGCACACTGGAAGAAGACGGATACCTTACCCGGACCGTCTATCCCGAAGTGCCGCCCCGTGTGGAATACAAGCTGACACCCCGTGCCCATTCCCTGATTCCGCACATCAACGGACTGATAGAATGGGCGTTAGAGAATAGAGAAGCCATTATGAACGACCGTAAAAAGACATCCTGCGCATGAACATACGAAACATTGACTTAGGAGACAGACCCGTGGTATTAGCCCCGATGGAAGACGTGACCGATCCAGCCTTCCGCCTGCTTTGCAAAGAATTCGGAGCCGATATGGTATATACCGAATTCGTATCGAGCGATGCCCTGATACGCTCGGTAGACAAAACGATGATGAAACTCAACATCAGTGCCGCCGAACGTCCCGTGGCTATCCAAATATACGGAAAAGACACCGATACCATGGTAGAAGCGGCACGCATCGTAGAGCAAGCACGGCCCGACATTCTCGACCTGAACTTCGGATGCCCCGTCAAGCGGGTGGCAGGCAAAGGCGCAGGGGCTGGTATGCTTCAGCATATCCCCCAAATGCTGGAAATCACCCGTGCCGTGGTGAATGCGGTACACATTCCGGTCACGGTAAAGACCCGCCTGGGCTGGGACGAAAACCATAAAGTCATCGTGGAACTTGCCGAACAATTACAGGATTGCGGCATCGAGGCACTGACCATCCACGGACGTACCCGTTCACAGATGTACACGGGCGAAGCCGACTGGACCCTGATAGGCGAAGTGAAGAACAATCCGCGTATGCGCATCCCCATCATCGGAAACGGAGACATCACCACGCCCCAGCGTGCCAAGGAGTGTTTCGACCGTTATGGAGTAGATGCCATCATGATAGGACGTGCCAGCTTCGGACGGCCGTGGATATTCAAGGAAGTGAAACATTACCTGGAAACGGGCGAAGAACTTCCTCCCCTCTCTTTCCGCTGGAAGCTGGATGTGTTGCGCCGGGAGATACAAGACAGCATCAACCTGCTTGATGAACGCCGGGGCATCCTTCACGTCAGAAGACACCTGGCAGCTTCTCCCTTGTTCAAAGGCATCCCCAATTTCCGCGAAACCCGTATTGCCATGCTCCGTGCCGAAACCCAAGTGGAGCTTTACGCGATACTGAACCGCATCGAAACGATATTGGAAGAACAAGCGAACCTGCAACAGACCTATGGACATGAATAACATGAAAACAACTTACAAGAAAAGCCTACAACTATTATCTCACCTGACGGGCATCGCCTGCCTGCTCCTTGCGCTGGTTTCTTGCGAAAAAGACGCATCCACACCCGCAAGCCACACGATAGACTATGCGGATAACCGGTGCTGGTTTGAGAATAAACAAGGTGTTACGGAGAAGAACGTAGACTTGTTTTACGTAGTCCCTACCTGCATTTGGGACTATACCGACTCGTTGGGACAAACCCTGCACCACATGGATGTCTTCAACACGGAACAACGTGCCCTGGTAGACCCTTCCATCCAATTGGCTAAAAGCGTATTGGCAGATAGCTGCAACTTCTTCTCTCCCTATTACCGCCAGATTTCAATGGACAGCTGGCTCACCTTGGATACGGCACTCATCGAAGAACGCTTCCAGCTGGCTTATCAAGACGTGGCGGACGCGTTCCATTATTATATGGAACACGATAACCAAGGGAAACCGTTCATCCTTGCGGGACATAGCCAGGGAGCCAAAGCCGTAATCGAACTCCTGAAACGGGAAATGACGCCCGACATCAGCCGGAAGCTCATTGCCACCTACGCCATCGGCTATACCGTGACACCGGAAGAGCTTGCCGGTTATCCTACCTTGCGCCCTGCACAAGACTCCATAGATACAGGCGTACTCATCGGATTCAATAGCGTAACACGTCCCGATGCCGTATCGCCTTTGTTCCGAGACAATGTGGTGTGCATCAATCCCGTCAACTGGCGCACCGATGCTACTCCTGCCCCTTCCTATCAAGGATTTACGGTAGTGCAAGATACCACTATTCATACGCTTATCGTGACGGGCATTGACGAAGACCAGTATTTCATCCCCAGTGTAGAAGCCCTCTTGCCTAAAGGCAACCTGCACGTGCAAGAGTTTAACCTCTATAATGAAGACCTGCGGAAGAACGTATTGCAACGCATACGGGCTTATCGAAGGGCACATTGAAAGAAAAAGAATGCCTATGTCGTCAAGAAACATCCTCCTGTTCGTCCTTTTCCCTGCCTCGCTTCTGCCCGCTTGCAAGGAGCAACCCGCCATGCCTGCCGAATTACAAGAAATCAATGAAATGTTAGAAGGCAAGCCGGGCAATCCTTACTACCCATTGGAAGACTACAAACAAAAAGCCCAAGAGCAACCCGAAGCCATACGGATGTATTATGACTTCTTGACCATCAAATTCGAGAACCAACTCATGGTGTACGACCGGAGAAGCAAATAGAAGAAGACTACACCGGACAGGAATGGACGCTGAAAGACAGCACGAAAACCCTCTTGGGGTATCCGTGCCAACTTGCCACGTGCAGTTATCACGGACGGGACTACCAGGCATGGTTCACCTCGGACATCGCTATCGACAACGGCCCGTGGAAGTTCAAAGGCTTGCCCGGACTGATACTGGAAGTGTACGACACGAAGAACCATTATCATTTCTTGATAGAAGGCATAGAGCGGACAAACATCGCCCCCGTATGTTTCTACTATACACTACCCGACCCACGGACAGCGGAACGCACCGACCGCATCCGTTACTTGCAACTCAAGGAAGAAGGCACGGCAGGCGTCCCCGGCTTCATACAGAAAACAGGATTAAGCGGAGGCAAAAAGAAAGACAGGCAAAAAAATGCCCAAAGGCAATGCATCGCCTACGACTATATGGAAACCGATTATCACACACACTAAGAAGCTGTTTTGAATTTCTTCAAAAAGTTTTTCTTGGCTTGATGTATCCGTT
>URCM01000067.1 GCA_900546355.1 uncultured Bacteroides sp. | reverse complement strand
CGTTGGGCTCATAACCCAAAGGTCGTCTGTTCGAGTCAGGCCTCCGCAACAAGAAGCAGGAGAGAGACGGAAGTTTCTCTTTTTTTGTTTTTTTATCATTCTTCAAAAAGCCATGGCACGAATTTACAATCAACTGACCGAACTCATCGGCAACACTCCCCTTCTGAAGCTGGCCCGATTGGGCGAAAAACATCAGGCAAAGGCATCCTTATTAGCAAAACTGGAATATTTCAATCCGGGCGGAAGCGTAAAAGACCGTGCCGCCCTCTCCATGATAGAAGACGCAGAACGGAAAGGACTGATTCATTCCGGAGCTACCCTCATCGAACCGACCAGCGGGAATACCGGCGTAGGGCTGGCATGGATAGCCGCACTCAAAGGGTATAAAACCATCCTTTCCATGCCCGAAACGATGAGCATGGAACGGCGTATGCTGCTGAAGGCCATGGGAGCACAACTGGTGCTGACCCCCGGAAACGAAGGCATGGCGGGAGCAATCCGTAAGGCGGACGAGCTGCACCGGGAAATACCCGGCTCCATCATCCTGAAACAATTCGAGAATCCGGCCAATCCCGCAGCCCATATCCATTCTACCGCCGAAGAAATCTGGCAGGACACCGATGGGAACGTGGACGTATTCATTGCTACGGTAGGAACCGGAGGCACCTTGAGCGGAACCGGAAAAGGACTGAAAGCGCATAACCCTCAAATAGAAATCGTAGCCGTAGAACCGGATGCTTCGGCCGTCTTGTCGGGCGACAAAGCGGGAAGCCACGGCATACAGGGCATCGGCGCCGGATTCATACCGGAGACCTACGCCCCCGAAATAACCGACCGCATCATCCGGGTAAAGGATAAAGACGCCTTACGCACCGAAAAGGAATTGGCCGAAACCGAAGGCCTGCTGGCCGGCATTTCGTCGGGCGCGGCCGTATATGCCGCACTCCAGCTTGCCGTCCGCCCCGAATATGCAGGAAAAACCATCGTGGTGCTCCTGCCTGACACCGGAGAAAGATACCTGTCGGTATTAAATGGATGAAGAAGATGTGTTGCCGTTTTATTCCGTCTCTTTCTTCAACTTCTTTTCAGGGGTGAATTCGTATTGTCCCTCATACCATGTCGTCCATATAGGGGGATGCGGAAGACAAGGATTGTGGATATGATTTTTTCATTGAAGAAGTACCGGAAAAACAAACGTATTTCCTTTTTCGCTATCTTTGCCCCTGTTTTTTTGAAAACGGTAAAGAATCATGAAAAAGCATACAAAGAACATTCTGAAAATAACCAGCCTGTCTGTAGTCGCACTTGTGGTGCTGGTGTTGGGGGGAATCGCCCTTGCTGTAAATTTCATTTTTACGCCCGAAAAGCTTACCCCGGTCGTGTTGAAGGTTTCCAACCAGGCTTTGAATGCCAAACTGGATATGAAGAGCGTGGAACTGACCTTCTTTTCCACCTTCCCCCGCTTCGGACTGAAACTGACCGATGGAAGCCTGGTGTCGAAGGCTGTAAACGACACGTTGTGGCAGAAAACAGACTCGCTGGTATCGTTCGACAAATGTGTCGTAGTGGTCAATCCGCTGGATTATCTGTACAAGAACAAGATTACGGTCAACTACCTGGGACTGGAGAACGCTTCGGTTTATGCTTTCAAGAGCAAAGAAGGCATAGCCAACTGGGATATCCTAAAAACCGATACCACGGCGGTCGAGGTGAAAGATACGGCGGTGGCAAAGCCTTTGTCGGGCGGCATTGATATCCGGCGGGTTGCATTGAAACATGCCAATGTTGTTTTTGATGACCGTGACACACGGGTGTATGCCAGCCTGCAGAACGCTTCGCTGGGACTGCGTGCTTCCTTGCATAAGGAACGGTCGCGCCTGTCATTGAAATTCAAGAATGACAACATCATTTTCTGGCAGGACGGACAATTGTTGTTGCACCGGATAGCAACAGAACTGGAAACCGATCTGGAACTGGAGCGGAAGACACGCAGGCTGACATTGAACGACACTGGCATGAAAGTGAACGGCATCCGTTTCGATGTAAAAGGAAGCCTACAGGGCGATTCCGCACGGCATGCACTGGCAGTGGACCTGAAATATGGCCTGCATGCGCCTACGCTGGAAACGGTACTGAACATGATACCGGAACGTGTATTGAAACGCGAAAGCATGACCGCCAAGGGAGAAGTAATGATGCAAGGTGAGATAAAGGGATGGTACGGGAAGAAACAGATGCCTACCGTTACCCTAAACGTCCGTATCAAGGACGCTTCTGCCAAGTATGACAAATTGCCGTACGGCATTGACAACCTGTCGGCCGACTTTCAGGCATTTGTCGACCTGGCACGCCAGAAACCCTCGCACGCCGATTTGAAAATCTTCCGCTTCCGGGGAGCGCATACCGAGATTTTGGCAGATGCCAAGGTGGAGGACTTGCTGGGCGACCCGGTGATTACGTTCAATACGAAATCAAAAATTGACTTGACCTCGTTGGCGCAGACATTTCCTTTACAGAAAAACGTCACCATCAAAGGAACGATTGATGCCGACCTGCGGTTGAAGACCCGTTTATCGTCCATCAAGAAGCGTGACATAGGACGAATTCGCGCGGCTGGAAAAATCACAATGAACGGCATGTCATTGCAAGACACAGACAAAGAATTCGAGCTGACCAGCGATGCGTCGTTGGCTTTCTTGGGGAATGATTTTCTGGCGGCACGCGCACAGGTAAACCGCTTGGTTTTACGCTCCCGACTCCTGCATGCGAATATCTCCAGCCTGAGCGTTATGGCAAAGACTACCGACCCGCAAGACACAACCCAGATAGCGAAGATGGACTGCAAGGTGGAACTGAACCAATTGAAAGGAAACATGGGCGACTCGCTGGCTGTATTTTGTAAGAAAACGACTGCTACGGTCAGCCTGAAGCCTGGCAAGAGGAATCCTGCTTTGCCACAGATTGGCCTTTCGATGGAAGCGGATACATTGTTCGCACGTGCCGGCGACATTCGTTTCGGAATGGATAAGGCCGGATTTGGCGTGTCGGCGGAAAAAGTGCGCGATTCAGTGTGGATACCCAAAGGTATTATCGGCTTCAACCGCCTGAAGGTAAACGTTCCTCAATTTGCCTTGCCCATCCACATGCGGAAAACCGCGCTTACGGTAGGCGACCACCGGATTACCTTGAAGAATGCCAGCTTCCGTATCGGCCGTTCCGACTTGAAGGCCAGCGGAGTGGTGTATGACTTGTATGGGGTAATGAAGCATCACAAGGTATTACGTGCCACACTGGACGTATCTTCGCACAACCTTGATTGCAACCAATTAATCAACGCATTGAATTTTCCTGCCGATACCTTGAATACAGAAGCGGAAGAAGTTGCTGAAACGGATACGGCTTCGGCCATAAAATTATTTATCATACCCAAACATATCGATTTCGAGTTACAGACCGACCTGAAACGTGTGCGTTACGACAAGATGTTGTTCGAAAACGTGCGGGGAGAAGTGGACATCCGCGACCAGGCCGTCCATCTCAACTCATTGCGGATGAGAGGACTGGATGCAGGCATGTCTGCCACAATGGTTTACCGGGCTACCGAAAATAAACGCGGCTATGCGGGATTCGATTTCAAGCTCCGCCGTGTCAATATCGGAAAACTGGTTGATTTCATTCCCTCGCTGGATACCATTGTGCCCATGCTTCGTTCGTTTCAAGGAAGGGTCAACTTTGATGCGGCGGCAGAGGCGCGTTTAGACTCGAACATGAACATCAGGATACCCAGCCTGCGGGCAGCCGTGCGCATTGACGGTGATAGCCTGGTCTTGATGGATGGTGAGACCTTTGCGGAAATTTCAAAGATGCTGCACTTCAAGAACAAGAAACGGAATGTGTTCGACAGTATTTCGGTAAATGTGACGGTAAAAGACGGCAATGTGACGGTTTATCCTTTTGTGGTACAGATTGACCGTTACAAAGCAGCTGTAGGAGGCACGCAAGGGCTTGACATGAATTTCAACTACCACGTCTCCATCTTAAAATCGCCTTTACCCTTCAAGATGGGTGTTACCATAACAGGCAATCTGGACAAGATGAAGTTCAAGCTGGGCAAAGCGAAATACAAAGATGCAGTCACTCCCGTAGCCATCCGGAAGGTTGACAGCACCCGAATCCATTTAGGACGTGATATCGTCAATGACTTCCAACGCGTCATACGCCGTAGGGAATAACCTCTTAACGGAGTATCTTTGAGAAACGGAAGGCAAAAATAAGGGTGCAACAGATAGCGGCAGTAGCATCCGAAATGCCTTCGGCGGCAAATACGCCATGCACACCCATTGCATGGGGAAGGAGAAGAGCAAGGGGAACCAGCAAGATTACCTTCCGCAAGAGGGCGATGAATATGGAAACCCTTGCCTGCCCCAGTGCCACAAACATGTTCTGGCAAGTGCGTTGCAAGCCGAATATGGTCATGCCTGCAAGGAAAACCGGCATCATCCGACAGACGACATCTACCAGTTTACGGTCGGTAGTGAAAGCCGAAGCGATGACCGATGGGAACAGAATCATGGACAATATCAGCAGGAAATTGAACGAGAACATGACCGTCAGGGCTATCTTGAAGCACGACTTTACACGGCTGAAGTCGTGGTGTCCGTAGTTGTAGCTTACGATGGGCACAAATCCTTGCGCAAATCCGGTCAGAGGAACGCTGACAATCATCATGGCACTTTGCATGATAGCGAGGGCGCTTACATAAATGTCGCCGAATTGTTCCAAGGTACCGTTCAATACAAAACCCACCAAACTCTCAGTGCTTGCCATGATAAAAGGGGAAGCTCCAAGAGCCAGAATGGGAAGAAGAATGCTTTTATGCAGCCTCATGTACCGCCGTTCCAACCGGAGCGAGGCTTTTCCGGAAAACAGGAATCCCAAGGTCCAGGCCGCACTGCATGCTTGAGACAAGATGGTAGCAAGCGCGGCTCCTTTTACTCCCATGCCAAACGTGAAAATAAACAACGGGTCGAGTGCGATATTCAGAACCGCTCCTATCAGTACCGAATACATGGCAATGGCCGGGCGCCCCTGTATATTAATAAAGGTATTAAGCCCCACCGACAATTCAACAAACAGCGTGCCCATCAGATAAACCGACAGGTAATCGGTGGCATAACCGATGGTTCGCTCAGATGCTCCGGTAAGCAACAAGATAGGCTCCATCAACGCATAAGTGATGGAAGAGGTGATAAGGGTAAAGATAACCAGCAGGATAAACCCGTTGCCCAGTATCTTTCCGGCACGTTCACGGTCGCCTTGCCCCAATGCGATGGCAGCCAGAGGAGAACCTCCTGCCCCTACGATGGAAGAGAAGGCTGAAATCAAGATGATAACCGAGCTGGTTACACCGATACCCGCCAGGGCATCGGTTCCGATATGAGGGATGTGGCCGATATAAATACGGTCTACGAGGTTATACAATAAGTTGACAAATTGAGCCGCGATAGCCGGTAGTGCCATCTTGAAAACCAATGGCATCATGCGTTCGGTCCCGAGTCTTTCTTCGTATTTGCTATTCATCATTGTCCTTTGCTGAAAAAATCGCGCAAAGGTAATCAATTCCGGAATACTTTCACCGTATTTCTCCCTACATTATTTGAAAAGCTTCTCGATGTCTTCTTCTTTCAACATGACAAGCACTGTTTTTCCATCGGGAGTATAATTGGGTGTAGGTACAGCGAAAAGCTCGTCTACAAGATTATTCATTTCTTCGGCAGTCAGCACCTGCCCCGGAACGATGGCGGAAGCCTTGGCCAACGAAAGCGCCAATGCGCCCTGCACCTCCTCTTTCACGTCTTTTCCTTTTTCCATCGCTGTCTGCACCAGGTCGGTCACCAAGCGTTCGGGATTCAAACCTTCGATTCCCGCAGGTACCCCGTTGATGGCATACGAGCCTCCTCCCAAATTGCTCAAATCGAAGCCCAACGCCTTCAAGTCTTCCATAATCGACTCCAGCACCGGGACTTCGGAACCGGAAAAATGAACCATTTCCGGAAACAACATCCGTTGCGACACATGATGTTTATCGGATATCTGCTTCATGTAACGGTCGAACAGGATACGGACGTGCGCCCGTTGCTGGTCGATAATCATCAACCCCGACTTTACAGAGGTCAAGATATAACAGCCCTTATATTGATAATGCTGCGTTACATTTCCTTTGAGCGTCATTTCAGGATGCTCATCGTATAAGGTAGGCGAGGCCGGTTGCAGGTCTTCCGTAGTCCATTCATCCTCGGAAACAGCAGGAGCATCCGGTTGTTGCCACGACTCTCCTTTCCGCTCCAAACCTTCAAACAAAGGTTCCCACTGTACCTGCTTCCGCTGAGCCGAAGACGGCGAATAAGAAGAAGGAGGAGCGGCAGAAGGTTTCACATTAAACGGGTTGTATGAAGGGTCGTAAGAAAATGAAGGCGGCGTCACATCTCCTTGGCGATCGGGTTCAAAAACCGGGATATCTGGTTTCCCTTCGGTATCGAAATCAATGGAAGGCACCGCATTAAAACGTCCCAGTGTCTCCTTTACCGCCGCCGAAAGTATTTGCCAGATAGCCTGTTCGTTCTCAAACTTGATTTCGGTTTTCGTAGGATGGATATTCACGTCAATGTGGGCCGGGTCTATCTCGAAATAAATAAAGTAAGAAACTTGCTCCCCTACCGGTATCAGATGTTCGTACGCATCGGTCAATGCCTTATGGAAATAAGGATGGCGCATAAATCTGCCGTTCACAAAGAAATACTGACGGGCACCTTTCTTGCGGGCTGTCTCCGGCTTGCCGATAAATCCGGAGATACGAACCATGCTGGTTGTAACATCCAGCGACAATAATTCTTGATTCAGCTTTTTGCCGAACACCCCCATAATGCGCTGGCGCAACGGGAAAACGGGCAGATTGAGCATCTCGGTCCCGTTATGGTGCAGGGTGAAAGAGATGTCGGGATTCACTAATGCAATCCGTTCGAACTCGGCCAGGATATTGCTCAACTCTGTCTGATTCGATTTCAGGAACTTACGCCGTGCAGGTACGTTATAAAACAAGTTCTTTACACTAAAGTTACTCCCGCGCGGACATGCCACCGCTTCCTGGCTTTCTACTTTCGAACCAGCAATATTCAGTAGCGTCCCTAACATCTCTCCTTCCTGACACGTACGTAACTCTACCTGGGCGACCGCTGCAATAGATGCCAAAGCTTCTCCACGAAACCCCATGGTATGCAAGGCAAAAAGGTCGGCCGCCTCACGGATTTTCGATGTGGCATGACGCTCGAAAGCCAGGCGCGCATCAGTCTCCGACATTCCTTTTCCATCATCGATAACCTGAATACACGTCTTTCCGGCATCCGTTACCAGCACATCAATATGATGTGCGCCTGCATCCACCGCATTTTCTACCAGCTCTTTCACTACGGATGCAGGACGTTGTATCACTTCGCCCGCCGCAATCTGGTTAGCCACGGAATCGGGCAACAAACGTATTACATCACTCATATCTTGTCCTAAAGAAATTTCACTTCTTTTCTTTTTTATCTTCGGCCGAAGGTTGTGCCTTCTTCTCCGGCTCCAGCATTTCTTTTGAAACCACCGGTACCGTATCCCGAAGCACAGCCGGAACATCTTTCACCGTTTGCTGCAAGGAATCAGCCGACACCGGTATTGAATCAGGATGGATGGTATCTTGCTGAAGGGTATCTTGCTTTGCAGCCGGCACTTTTCCGACTTTCTTCTTTGCCGACGCCGCCAACTTATCAAACAAATGCTGATTGGGAAGCTCGACGGGTCCGCGGACATTCTTCTTCAATTGGTCTTCCACACGTTTGCTCCTCCAATTGAAAATATCGGTCTTGTCCAACGGACGGATATAATCAAACCACACGAAATTTTCCAGTTTGTCTTTTCCCTGAGGAATCATCAACATCGGATACAAAGTGCCGTTCGATTGCGGACTCATCACCATCCGTTCCAGCTTTTGATGTTTCAAATAGATTTCCAGCAGACTGGTCTCGGACACATTCATCCCGATAAGCGTACTGTCGGAATCCATGGGATAATAAACCAGCCGCACCGAACCAATCACTTCGGTCTTATGCATCTCCCCGTCGCGGAAATAAGCTTTCATCTCCTTCCCTGTCACCTGATTATACAAGGTTGAATCCAAATTCTCTACCGACAACGCCTGATTGATAATATGCGCCCAGTCGATGGTACTATCGTTCATATAGATGCAAATCTTCTCACCCACCAACTGCTGGTTCTTGTTCCATAGAATCGGGTCGGTATACATCGTCAGGCAACTGTCCTTGGTAGAGAATACCAACGAATCGGCCACCCCCTGCACATCGGTGCGATAAAAACGTACCTTATGAAATGCCTGCATCTCGCGGTACATCGTATCGGTATCCAGACAAAACGTACGCATCATCAATGTATCACCATGCAGAAACAGACTATCGCCTTGCGAGTAGTCTATACCGACCGCTCTGTCGGTAGCAAAAGCAAACTTGGTTTTCTCATTGTAATAACCATATTCACCCGTCATCATATTCTTATTGACCGTATCGGTCATCACCATGTTACGGAAGGCCTCACCTATACCTGCATCACGGTCATAATAGAGCGTATCGCCCGTAAGCTGCTTTCCTTCATTGGTCAGAATCGAGCGGTTATAAAGATAAGCCTTCCCGGTCAGGGTATTATAAGTACCCAATTCAGAATAAATGTGGTTGTTGTCGCTATCTATATCCGAAGGGCCTACGATGTCGGCTATTTTCGTCATCGTATTATATTCCAACGTATCCGAGGTCAACGTAAATTGCGGATTGACCAACTGTACGTTATAATTGAATACCGACTGCTTCGTACTGGGATTGTATTCCCCCCATTCCGAGGTCAGGACATTCTGCTCGTCCATCAGCGTACCGCCATCGAAGAAATAGCCCAAGTTGTACACACGGTCGTAGTTCAGGCTATCGGTCAACAACGTTGTATTCTTATTCTCCATCCGCACGTTCATGCGCACTTCGGCTATCTGTGTGTTTCCGTCATAAAACAAGCGGTCGCCATAAAGGAAAAGAGTATCGCCCTGATTCATCTTGACATTGCTAAACGCTTCGAACGAACTGATTTTATCGTAATAATACGCGCTGTCGCAATACATATACACACTATCGTGACGGAATACCACGTTGCCCACCACCACCTGTGCGTCAGGGTGGCGAGAATCCTTACGCAAGATATCCGAATGTATCAGGTAAACCTTGCTCTTGGGCTGCTGCTTTTTCGGAGCCGTCTGCCGTTGTGCCACAGAGTCGTTTTGCCCTTGCGCTACAGGCTTCCGGACAGGCTTCTGCGCCAAAAGGCAAAAGCCGAAAAGGCATAAGACCCCAACCAAGAGTGCCCTATGCCCGTTCAGTGTATGTCGGTTGTTCTTGTTGTCTTGTGTCATACAGGTCCAGTATCATTTCTTAATCCATCCCGGATACTTGAAATCGCAATGCCGCCAGTTAGGGCTAATGCGCACATACGTGTTTTTCTGCTTGTCAACAATCCATTCCTGAAGTTTTTCTTCACTACGCTTAGCTGTCACCATGTCTTTCAGACGTTGATAGTCTTCAGTAATAGTAGCCTTATGTCCGTCAATACGGTTCTTCAGCTTCACGATGGCGCATACTTGCTTCCCTTTCGAGTTTATCATGGTAAACGGTTTCGAAATCTCGCCAATCTGCATACCTTCTACCTCTTTGGCCAAATCTTGCGAAACCAGTCCTGCCAATTCCTGCATTTCGAAACGGGAAGTATTCGAATGCGGATTGGCAAGCAAGCCGTGGTTATTGCGTGTATCCTTATCCATCGATATCCATGTTGCGGCATCATCGAAACTGAACTTCTCTTTCCGGATATCATCAGCGATAGAATCCAAACGCGACAAAGCCGCATCAATGTCTTTCTGGTCCACCTTCGGACGCAACAAAATATGACGGTAGTTCACACGGTCACCTCGTTTTTCTATCAACTGCGCGATATGGAATCCGAATTCCGTTTCGAACACCTTGGACACTTTCTTCGTGTCAGTCAGATTAAAGACCACGTTAGCGAATTCGGGCACCAATGCACCACGCCCCGTAAAGCCGCCTTCACCGCCGCGCCGTGCCGTACCCGGGTCTTCCGAATAAAAACGAGCCAAAGTAGAGAAGGAAGTCTCGCCCTTGTTTACACGATCGGCGTATTCACGCAACTGCGCTTTCACACGCTCTATTTCTTTTTCCGATATTTTAGGTTCTTGGGTAATGATTTGCACTTCCACCTGCGTAGGTACGAAGGGAATGCTGTCCTGCGGCAACTTATTGAAATAATTGCGCACTTCGGCTGGGGTCAGCTTGATGTCACCCACAATTTCTTGCTGCATCTGTTGTACCCGCATCCCGTCGCGAATATTCTCGCGGAGCATCTCGCGTATCTGTGTATAAGTCTTGTTATAATATTCCTCCATCTTTTCCCGCGAACCGATTTGTTCGGTCAACCAGGCAATCTGCTGTTCCACTTTCTGGATGACATCTTGGTCGGAAGCATAAATACTGTCTAATTCCGCCTGGTGCAAGAAGAGTTTCTGCACCGCCAATTCTTCCGGTATTACACAATAAGGGTCGCCATCAAAATGACGGTTTTCGTATTGTGCGGTCAATCGTTCGTTTTCCACATCCGATTTTAAAATAGCCTCATCGCCGACCACCCAGACCACTTCATCGATGACATTGTCTTGGGCATACACAGACACTCCTACAAGCGAAAGAAGCATGCATACATAACATCTGATTAACTTAAACTTACTCATTGTCAGGTTTATAATAAATTATGTCATTCTTCTCCGAAGCATCCCGGTATAAATCGTCTTTCACACGGTTTATAAACTCTACACGCTTCAGATTGATTATCATTTCCTTTATCTCACTCCTTGCGTATTCCAACGGCAAACGGCCGCCTTTCGGAAGAAACTGCTCCACATGAAGGAAATAACAAAAAGCCGTGTCACGCACCTCCACGTTCCGATTCCTCCGCAAATAATCGGGGTCGGCAGCTATCGCGTCCAAAGGTATCTTCAACGCAAATTCAGCCACCGGACGCCATTGGTTGTAAAAATAATCATAATTCACGGCATGGGCAATGCTGAACTTTTCCAACCGGTCGACAGCTTCCTGTGTAGGTTGCTTGTACCATTTCCGCACCTGGTTCAAATTCCGTTCGCTTACCGGCACCTTGACAAACAATCCCTGTATATAAGGCTGCTCCGCCCGAAACCGTTTTTCATGCGCCCGATAATACGCGTCGATTTCCTCTTCGCTTATCTCGTCGCCCAGCTTTTGCCTTACCAATTCTTCCTGATAGGTATGCACAATCAACGCACGCCGGTAGGCTTCCACTTGGCGGTCGATTTTCGCATTATCGGGAATATTCCCCTCCGCCTTCTGATATAACAAGATATCTTCCACCCAGTTTCGGACATAATCATCAGCAAACCGTGCGCTGTCTTTTCCCCGCAATCCTATCGGCATAGCCGCATCCACATCTTCCTTATACAGGAATGTGCCGCCCACCTCCACCAAAGGTGTTTTTCCCTGATGGTCGACCGTCTTGCCACATGAGGCAAGCACCAACAATCCGATTGTCAAAAGACTTGTCTTTTTCATCTGCGCCGTTTTCGTCTGAATGAGCGAACGAAGATACAGTTTTAATCGTTCACTATCGCTACAATTAACGGTTTTTATATTTTATGCAACGCTTTTACGCTTTCATGCGGCATTACGCCAGCGTACCAAACAGACACGTAAGCCTACAAAGCCGCTTGTATTTCCAGCCGAGCCTTCAGTTCGTCCAATAACTTCTGTTTTAAGGCCAAACGAAAATCCTTCTCTACCAACCGACGGACATCGGTGTAATTTTCAGGCCCTTTCTTCAAGCGTTTACCTATAATGAACACATACGGATAATGCGCATCGTGGGGCAACTCACCGCACTTGAACGCCAATTTATCGATATACGGATTACTTCCTATCTGGAATAATCCCACTTGTATCATAGCGTCTACCCCGGGATTCTCTTCCTGCCATTCACGAAACGCATCCGCCATCTGCGGCACAGGCACCTTTTTCAACCGCTTACGGATGCGGGAAGCAGTTTTTTTATCTTGGCAAAACACCACCGCTCCTTTATAATGGGGAAACTCCCATGCATACGCTTGCTTGTGTGCATGGAAATACCGTTCCAGCTCTTTCTCGTCCATCCTTTCGGATAAAGGATGACGGATGTCCCACCATTCCGCCAACAAGCGGTTTTTCACTTCGGCCACACAACGGGCGATTACCGAATCCGACTCAACACCATCACGCCAATGGGCATACAGCTTTTTATCCAACATCGGATTCCGCTTGCCCAACCTGTCTACATAGTCCTTAAAAGACGGGAAAGCCTCCTGGAAATCGATAACCGATTTCTCGTCCACCAATTTAATGATATGAACTCCCAGCGGAGAAAGGAACGGTTCGGAATACGTACCTATCCGCATGGTTTCCAAGGGACGTGAAAATTCATCCAGCAACGCTACCTTGGGACGCCACCGGACAGAATCCTCCTTATCCTTTACGTATGTTTCAAAGGAGACTCCACGTTGTAAAGATACATACACCGAGTCCATCCGCCGGCAAGCCTGTTCCACCTCACGGCGACTGGCATACTGTGGCAATGGAATAAAAATCTCCTCCAGCCTCACCCAGCCTTGTGCCGAATAGCGCTTCATTCCTTCACGGCAAAGGGCGGAATGCAAAGAGTCGGCCCGTTTATCGTCCAACATAAGGCTCCGCAAAGCTTTCCCTTGCTCCACCTTACACCGATGACGGAAAGCAGACAATGTATCCCAGCCGCAACGCTCGGCATCAGCCACCTTCAAACGGAACAACTCTTCATCGACCTTGTCGGCAAAAGCGGAGAAACAAACCCATAAAAAACAAACGGAAAGAAAAAGGTATCGCATAGCCACACAAATGATATAGTTAAGAAAAACATGAATGTCCTTATCCTGCCAATACATACCCTCCGAAAATGAATATATACTTCATGAGCAGTTGAATATATACTGCAACCACACATGAATATATACTGCAACCACACATGAATATATACTGCATCCGCACATGAATATATACCGCATCCGCCGGACACTCATCAAGAAAAACGTAGAGGTACAAAGACACAGGACTTTTTCACGTTATTCTTTACGACGAATCAAGGCCTCTGTGTCTCCGTACCTCACTCTCCTCTCTGCGGGTCAATCCATATGCGTTTGCCTACGGACATATATGCCAAGGACAAAGCACGTACTACCGTATTCAAGCGCAAGCATCATCAATGGACCGCGCAGACGGCATATATCTTTATTGCGGACGACTGTAGTTAGGAGCCTCGCTGGTAATAGTCACATCGTGCGGATGGCTTTCCAATACACCGGCATTGGTGATACGGGTAAACTTGGCGTTGTGCAACTCCATGATGTTGTGCGCACCGCAATATCCCATGCCCGAACGTAAACCGCCTACCAACTGATAGATAACTTCGTACAACGTTCCTTTATACGGTACGCGTGCGGCAATGCCTTCCGGAACCAATTTCTTCACATCGGTAGTAGAGCTTTGGAAATAACGGTCTTTCGAACCATTCTCCATGGCTTCCAACGAACCCATACCGCGATAAGACTTAAACTTACGTCCGTTGAAGATAATGGTGTCGCCCGGAGACTCTTCAGTACCAGCCACCAGCGAGCCAATCATTACACAGTATCCGCCTGCAGCCAATGCCTTGACCACATCACCCGAATAGCGCAAACCACCATCTGCAATCAGGGGAACGCCTGTTCCTTCCAATGCCTTAGCTACATCGTAAACAGCACTCAACTGAGGCACACCGACCCCGGCTACCACACGGGTCGTACAAATAGAACCCGGCCCGATACCTACTTTTACAGCATCGGCACCTGCCTCAACCAGCATCTTCGCGGCTTCGCCGGTAGCTACGTTTCCTACTACAATATCAATTTCGGGGAATGCTTTTTTAGCTTCCTTCAGCTTTTCGATGACAGATTTCGAATGTCCGTGCGCCGTATCGATAACAATCGCATCGGCTCCAGCCTTGACCAAAGCTTCCATCCGCTGAAGGGTGTCATTGGTCACGCCTACACCGGCAGCTACACGCAAGCGGCCTTTCGAGTCCTTGCAAGCCATCGGCTTATCTTTTGCCTTGGTAATGTCTTTATAGGTTATCAAGCCTATCAGCTTGCCAGCCTCGTCCACTACCGGCAATTTTTCAATCTTGTTCTTCTGAAGAATATCCGATGCAGTCTCCATATCCGTACCCGGAGCGGTAGTCACGATGTTTTCTTTGGTCATCACCTCATCGATACGCTTGTTCATGTCGCGCTCGAAACGGAGGTCACGATTGGTCACTATACCTACCAAATAGTTTTCATCGTCCACTACAGGGATACCCCCGATTTTATATTCCGCCATGATGGCCAGCGCGTCTTTTACGGTAGAACCGCGCTTGATGGTCACGGGGTCATAAATCATACCGTTCTCGGCACGTTTCACAATAGCTACCTGGCGAGCCTGCTCCTCGATAGGCATATTCTTGTGAATAACGCCGATACCGCCTTCGCGCGCAATGGCAATCGCCATCTGGGCTTCGGTCACGGTATCCATCGCCGCCGTTACAAACGGAATCTTCAATTCAATGTTGCGTGAAAACTTAGTCGTGAGATCGACTGCTTTTGGTAATACATCTGAATAGGCCGGAATCAGCAATACATCATCGTACGTCAATCCGTCCATCACTACTTTATCTGCAATAAATGACATAGGGCAAAAATGCTTTAGATATTATTGCGTGCAAAAGTACGCAATTTTATTTAAATCAAAAAAAAGAAGCCGCATTTTTTTCTGATTCCGCCCGTTTTCTTCGTTTCTTCGTTATCTACAACAAAGCAAGTGCCTCCAACAACGCTTCTATCGTTTTGCAAGCGGTTGGTTCCCCTTCCGCCGGATGCCACACGAAACAATCGGCATCCGTTATTCCCGCATCGATGTATTCCACTGAATCAATCGAACGGTCTGCCCCGATGGCATAGCGGCGCAAAGCTTTTCTTACCATGTCATAACGGAATCCCTTTCCTGTCAAACGAATATTCCGGGCATATACCGTATCCGTCCGGAACAAACCCGAGCGGCGGTCGAAACAAATCCCATCATGAGCGAAGAAGCGTTCCAGCGTCCCGTCTAAAGAAAGATCTTCGGGAGTACCTGCCACGATACCCTTGTCGTCTATCAACCATAATTTGTCTGCTATCTGAAGTGCCAGCTCCAAATCGTGGGTAGAAAGGAATATCGCTTTTTCTTGCTCATGAGCCAAGCCATACAAAAGCTGCATCACCTCCACTTTGCTGGGATAGTCTAAAAAAGCAGTCGGTTCATCCAGCAAGACAATCGGGGTCTGTTGCGCCAAAGCTTTCGCTATCATGACTTTCTGGCGTTCTCCATCGCTTAATGCCGACATCATCCGCCTTGCCAAAAAGCTTATGCCTACTTGCTCCATGGCTTTTGCCACGATGGTCTCATCGTCTTTACTCAAAGTTCCCCAAAAGCCGGTATACGGACTTCTGCCTAACCCCACCAGTTCACTCACCATCAGATTGCCTACATCACAACGTTCGGTAAGCACGATACTTACCTGACGGGCAAGTTCTTTTTCCGAATAGTCCGGCAACACCTTTCCTCCCATCCATATTTCTCCCCCTATCGGAGGCTGAAAAGCAGACAAGGTACGCAACAAGGTAGATTTGCCTGTGCCGTTGGCACCCAGCAAACAAGTCAGTTCACCACTGTATATTTCCGCGTCGGCACCACTCGTCACCCTTACGATTCCTTTTTTCCCTCTATAACCCGTAGAAAGATGATGCAGGCGAACGGCAGCTTTCTTTCTCATTTTCTATTCCGATGGTATTTAGAAACAAAAAAGGAAAGCCACCCGAAGGCGACTTTCCCTTATATTGATTCGACTAATTATTCACAAAGAATTGATTAATCGTTTACTGATGCCATGTGAGCAATCAAATCCAATACTTTGTTAGAGTAACCGATTTCGTTGTCATACCAAGAAACAACCTTAACGAAAGTATCAGTCAAGTAAACGCCTGCGTTTGCATCGAAGATAGAAGTCAAAGTGCAACCCAAGAAGTCAGAAGATACAACTGCATCTTCAGTGTAACCCAGAACACCTTTCAATTCGCCTTCAGAAGCTTCCTTCATAGCAGCGCAGATAGCTTCTTTAGTAGCCGGTTTAGCCAAGTTTACAGTCAAGTCAACAACTGATACATCCAAAGTCGGCACACGCATAGAGATACCAGTCAGTTTGCCGTTCAGTTCAGGAATAACTTTACCTACAGCCTTAGCAGCACCTGTAGAAGACGGGATGATGTTGCCAGAAGCAGCACGGCCACCGCGCCAGTCTTTCATAGAAGGACCGTCAACAGTCTTCTGAGTAGCAGTAGTAGAGTGAACAGTAGTCATCAAACCGTTTACGATACCGAACTTGTCGTTCAACACCTTAGCAATCGGAGCCAAGCAGTTAGTCGTACAAGAAGCGTTAGATACGAACTGAGTACCCTTAACGTAAGTCTTTTCGTTTACACCGCAAACGAACATCGGAGTAGCATCCTTAGAAGGAGCAGACATAACTACATATTTAGCACCAGCCTGGATGTGAGCCTGAGCTTTTTCCTGAGTCAGGAACAAACCTGTTGATTCAACAACGTATTCAGCTTCTACTTCGTTCCATTTCAAGTCAGCAGGATTCTTTTCAGCTGTTACGCGGATTTCCTTACCGTTAACAATCAGTTTGCTGTTTTCAACGTCAGCTTCGATAGTACCGTCGAATGCGCCGTGCATTGTATCATACTTCAACATGTAAGCCAAGTAATCTACCGGGCACAAGTCGTTAATACCTACGATTTGGATATCGTTTCTTTTTTGAGCTGCACGGAATACAAAACGGCCAATACGACCGAAACCGTTAATACCTACTTTAATCATCTTGTTTAATTTTAAAAAGTTCTATAATATAGTTATAAACACTCGCATTTACTTTTCTGCATCAGGCATCCGAAGCATCTCGCCGACCCTTCTTCTTTCCTAACTGCGTTGCAAAAATAGCAAATTCTTTTTTAAGTTGAGCACGAAAAAGTATTAAAATTAAGAAAAAACCAAGCGATATTTTACCTTCTTCTTGTTAAATCCTCTCTCTATGCCTGACAAACTTATCATTTTGCAATCCATACTTTACACGATAATGAATTTTCCCACCCACCCCAACCACTCATTTGTTTTCCTTACCTATTTATATATAGGATTCACGCTATTCATTTTTTAACATGGAATATAGGATATATCCCATCACATTCCTTACATTTGTAATAAATTATAGTCAATCAGAAATGGATTGCGAAAAATGGAATGGAACGCAGAGACGC
>URCM01000066.1 GCA_900546355.1 uncultured Bacteroides sp. | reverse complement strand
CTTGACTATTTACATTCTCTTTGGCGTGATTTTTTTATCTCATGGAAATTTCATATTGTTTGCTTGGTTAGGGTTGATTATTCACAGATTACTTCCACTTCGTCAATGCAAAGTTCGCTTCCTATGGCACCACGGAAGTAGGCTCCTTCGATGCTGGAAGAAAAGACGATTGCCAGTTTGTATTTGCCGTTCGCCAGACCTTCAAGGTCTATTGTCTTGCCGTTTTGCGGCTTGAATGGAAAGTCGAAGTAAGTCCATTCGTCAGTTTCTTTCATGTTGTCGATACGTGCCATGAGGGCGATGTTTTCGTTGATGGGACCTACTAAAGGAAGTGCGTCGCCTGCCACGGTATAGTCGCTGGTAAGAGCTTCGTAGAGCAGGGCATAGATGTCTCCCATATCGCTTTTTCCTTCTACCACATTCTTGTTTTCATCGGTAAAGACTTCTCCCTTTTTGTATTTATACCATCCGGTAAGGCGTACGGGCATTTTTGTGAAAGGAAAGCCGAAACGTGTGGCTCCAAGCGGATCCATGACAGCATTTTGTACATTGAACGAGCCGATGAATAAGTTTCCGGCTGCAATGGGCATTCCGATGGGTTCACCGAAGGAGCCGGTGTCGCTGGTAGTCAGGCGGACACTTTTGCCGCTATATCCGATAGGGGATTGTACGGTAGGGTATTCGGTTTCGTTCAGTGCCATGCCACTTAATTCGTATCCGGGGTTTCCACTGGCCCATTGCATGATGCCCGACTCATTGGTCAGGTAGAAGATGTGGAAGGGGGTTGTTGCCCGGAGGTTCTCGAACGAATAGTGGGTCGGAAGTTCCATTTTGTTGATGCGGACTACGTATGTCGCTTGGGTATTTCCGTCTTCCGACGTTACGGTAAAACGCCGCAAGGTACGTTGGCTAAAGTCGTAATAAGGAGGCTGGTCGCCTGCTTCCTGTTCGTCGGCTTGGATGGTTGCCCCGTCGGCGAGGGTAAAGTTCAGCTCTTGCCGGGATACGTCCGTACCGTCAAGCACATAAATTTCAATTTCTTTATGTGTGGCATCAATATTTGCCAGCTGTATATTCGCTCCGGTGCAACCATCGATGGCAGCTTCTACATTAGGTACCTCGTCTTGGATGCAAGAAGTGGCAAGAAGGGACAGGATAATGCCTGCCGCACATGTTCTGAAGTTCATAGTTGTCCTTTTTAAGTATTTGGTTACAAAGGTAATAAAAATACCCAAAGGAACGGGCCTGCGGTGCGTAAAAATGAAACGCAATGGAGAAAAAAGAAAAATCCGGTTCTCCGCAAAGAGAACCGGATTCAGATTTGTTATGTCGGATGTGTATGAGAATTATACGATACCTTGAGCCATCATGGCATTTGCCACTTTCATGAATCCGGCAACGTTGGCACCCTTCACATAGTTGATATAACCGTCGGGCTCTGTTCCGTATTTCACGCAAGCTTCGTGGATGTTCTTCATGATGCTCTTCAGCTTTTCGTCCACTTCTTCCTGGCTCCAGCTCAGCTTGATAGAGTTCTGGGTCATTTCCAGGCCAGAAACGGATACACCGCCGGCGTTGGCTGCTTTACCCGGAGCGTACAGGATTTTAGCTTCCTGGAATACGCGGATAGCTTCGGGGGTAGAAGGCATGTTGGCACCTTCGGATACAGCGAATACACCGTTTGCAATCAGAGCGCGTGCATCATCGCCATTGATTTCATTCTGGGTTGCAGAAGGAAGGGCGATGTCTGCCTTTTCATTCCAAGGACGTGCGCCTGCTACGTATTTGCAGCCGTATTTTTCTGCATATTCACGGATACGTCCGCGGTAGAGGTTCTTCAATTCCATGATGTAGTCCAGTTTCTCACGGTCGATGCCGTCCGGATCGTAGATATAACCGTCTGAGTCGGACATGGTAACTACTTTCGCACCCAACTGAATCAGTTTTTCTACTGTATATTGTGCTACGTTTCCTGCACCTGATACCAGACAGGTCTTGCCTTTGATATCGATGTTGCGGGTCTTCAGCATTTCGAGCAGGAAGTAGATGTTTCCGTAACCTGTAGCTTCGGGACGGATCAATGAACCACCGAATTCGCGTCCTTTACCGGTTAATACACCGCTGAATTCACGGGTCAGTTTCTTATACATACCGAACATATAGCCTACTTCACGTCCGCCTACACCGATATCGCCGGCAGGAACATCGGTTTCAGGACCGATGTGACGCCACAATTCCAGCATGAACGCTTGGCAGAAACGCATTACTTCTGCATTCGACTTGCCACGCGGAGAGAAGTCGGAACCACCTTTACCGCCACCCATCGGGAGTGTAGTCAATGAGTTCTTGAATGTCTGTTCGAAAGCCAAGAACTTCAAGATACCGAGGTTTACAGAGCTGTGGAAACGGATACCGCCTTTGTACGGGCCGATGGCGTTGTTGTGTTGCACACGGTATCCCATGTTGGTCTGGATGTTGCCTTTATCGTCCATCCAAGTTACGCGGAACTGGTAAACACGGTCTGGAATGCACAGGCGTTCAATCAGGTTTACTTTATCGAATTCGGGATGCTTGTTGTATTCTTCTTCGATAGTTCCTAACACTTCTTCTACTGCCTGATGGTATTCAGGTTCATTCGGAAATCTTCTTTTCAGATCTTCCAGTACTTTAGCTGCATTCATTCTTCTTTAGGATTATTGGTTATTAATACTCTTCTTGTTGTTTGATGTGGCAAAAGTATAGATTCTTTTTTATTTATGCAACAATTTAGTAATGAAAATAAAGAAAAAATGTCAAAAAGCTGTTTTTGTTTCGTTTTTGTGTGGAAATGACTACTTCAGTCACTTCTTTTTTAACGCTTTGACAATGGGGATGAACACGAGTGCGCCCGAAATGAGTATCGTCAGGATAAGCATTCCGTCAATTTGTGGGCTGGAAGTAAGAACAATGAAGCAAAGTGCCGTCCAAAACAAGGCAAGCACGACACATTGGGTAGGGGTAAGAGGTTTACGCATGATGGTTGGGTTGTAAAAGAAAGGTTGATATAAGAAACGCAGATTAACGCAGATTCGCGCAGCACGTTTAGAAGCTGTTTTGAATTTCTCCAAAAAGTTTTTCTTGGCTTGATGTATCCGTTTTCGTGTGTGCTTTGGGCGATTTTTTGGCCCTTTTCGCTCCTGTTCTTCGTCAGATAGCCCGCTATCTTCCTCATCACAGAAGCGAAAATGCCTCAAAAACTCATCCCAAATCATCGCACGATAAATTCAAAACAGCTTCTTAGGTTTGTCTGCGTTTATCTTGCGCTAATCTGCGTTTTTAGAAAGCAAGCATAAGCTCTTTATTCTTGGTTATGCAGCTTCTTCGCAACAATGGCATCGATGCAGGCGATGGCGGTGATGTTCACGATGTCACGCACAGAGCTTTCGATGTCGGTGAAGTGGATGGGTTTGTTCAGTCCCATTTGAATCGGGCCGATTACTTCCGTTTCGCTCATGCTTTGGATAAGCTGGTAAGTAGCGTTGGCAGAGTTCAAGTTCGGGAATACCAGTGTATTGACTTCTTTGCCTTTCAAGCGGGTGAACGGGTATTTTTCGTCACGCAATTCGTTGTTGAGGGCAAATCTTGCCTGCATTTCTCCGTCGATAGCCAGGTCGGGGAATTCTTGCTGCATGTAGGCTAAGGCTTCGTGTACTTTGGCCGGGCTTCCTTCCTGGTCGGAACCGAAGTTGGAGTAAGCAAGCATTGCCATTACCGGTTCTTGGTTGAAGAAACGTACTGCCTTGGCGGACAATTTGGCAATGTCAATCAGGGTTTCCGTGTCGGGATGGTGGTTGATCAGCGTATCGGCAATGAAGTAAGTGCCTTTCTTGGAGTTCAAGATATGCATGGTGCCGAAGTGTTTGTATCCCGGCTGGATGCCGATAACTTCTTTTGCTACTTTGATGGTGTTGGTATATTTGGTATACAGGCCAGTAACGAAAGCGTCTGCTTCACCAGTTTCTACCATCATCATGCCGAAGTAGTTGCGTTCAAACATCTTGTCGTTTGCCTCTTGGTAATTTGCTCCTTCACGGGCACGTTTCTCGCTCAGGATGCGCGCATAGCGTTCGCGGCGTTCTGCTTCACGGTCATGGCGCAGGTTGACGATTTCGATGCCTTCCAGGCTTAAATCCAGTTCTTTGGCCAGTTTTTCGATACGTTCTTCGTTGCCCAACAGAATCGGGTGGCAGATGCCTTCGGCTTTGGCTTCTACTGCGGCTTTCAGCATATTGGGGTGGATGCCTTCTGCGAATACCACACGTTGCGGGTCTTGGCGTGCGGTTTCGTACAGCTGGCGGGTCAGTTTGTTTTCTTGTCCCATCAATTCACGCAAATGGTTCTTATAGCCTTCCCAGTCTGTGATGTGCTTGCGTGCTACTCCCGAATCCATAGCAGCTTTGGCTACAGCCATAGATACTTCGGTAATCAAGCGTGGGTCTACGGGTTTCGGAATGAAATAATCCGGGCCGAATGTGAGGTTGTTTACGTGGTATGCGTTGTTTACTACATCGGGTACCGGTTTCTTTGCCAGTCCGGCAATGGCGCGTACGGCTGCCAGCTTCATTTCTTCGTTGATGGCAGTAGCACGGGTGTCCAATGCCCCACGGAAAATATATGGGAAACCGATTACATTGTTGATTTGGTTCGGGTAATCAGAACGACCGGTCGACATCAATACATCGGGACGTGATGCCATGGCATCTTCGTATGAGATTTCCGGAGTCGGGTTGGCGAGGGCGAATACAATCGGGTGGTCAGCCATGCTGCGGACCATGTCTTGTGTCAAGACGTTTCCTTTTGACAAACCTAAGAATACGTCGGCACCTTTGATGGCTTCTGCCAAGGTGTGTACATCCGTACGGTCTGTAGCGAAGAATTTTTTCTGTTCATTCAGGTCGGTACGTTGTTTGGTGATTACGCCTTTGCTGTCCAGCATAAGTATGTTTTCCAGACGTGCACCCAATGAAATGTAAAGTTTGGTGCAAGATACAGCAGATGCTCCTGCTCCGTTTACGACGATTTTCACGTCTTCAATCTTCTTTCCTGCTACTTCGAGTGCGTTCAGCAGGCCTGCGCTTGAGATGATGGCTGTGCCATGCTGGTCATCGTGCATGACCGGAATGTCCAGTTCTTCTTTCAAGCGTTGTTCGATTTTGAAACATTCGGGAGCTTTGATGTCTTCCAGATTGATACCTCCGAAAGTTGGTGCGATGGCTTTTACAGCTTCGATGAACTTGTCGGGGTCTTTTTCGTTTACCTCAATGTCGAATACGTCAATACCTGCGTAAATCTTAAACAACAATCCTTTACCTTCCATCACCGGTTTGCCGCTCATGGCGCCGATGTCTCCTAATCCTAAAACGGCGGTTCCGTTCGAGATAACCGCTACCAAGTTTCCTTTGTCTGTATAGTCGTATGCAGTGTCGGGGTTCTTTTGGATTTCCAGACATGGCTCCGCTACACCGGGCGAATAAGCTAAAGACAAATCACGTTGGGTTTGATAGGGTTTGGTCGGAACGACCTCAATTTTACCTGGTTTGCCTTGCGAATGGTAGAGCAAGGCGGCTTCTTTTGTTATTTTCACCATCTTCTTATAGATTTATCGTTAATGTGCTGTGCAAATGTAGGAATAAAATAACAAATAGAAGAGATTTCAATCTAAAAAACTTTAAATTGTTGAATTTGCTTTTTTGATTGGTCGATGAGATTTGTCATTTGGTCGGAATATTAGGACTAAATGTAATAACTTCTTTGTTTTATGGTTATTCTTAGTTAAACACCTATTTTAGATAAATGGTTTTTTCCTATCTTTGCACTACTAAAACGAGTGTGTTTAAATCCGTTTTCATTAGGTAATAAATAATTTGAGGAAACATTAATAGTTATATTTTATGAATATGAACATGAGAAAAGAAAGTTTTTCTTCCAGCCGGATAGCTCTTATGGCATTGGGCATATCGGTATTGACTGCATGTGGCGGTCAAAGCGGTAAAATGGGTGACGATGAGTTCACGGTAAAGGAAATTACCGCGACTTCCAGTAACCAGGTGACGAAGTATCCGGCGACTATCAAAGGTTTGCAGGATATTGAAATCCGTCCGCAAGTATCAGGGTTTATCGTGAAGTTGTGCGTAGACGAGGGTGCTACCGTACGTAAGGGACAGGCGTTGTTCCAAATCGACCCGACCCAATACCAAGCGGCATTCGACCAGGCTAAAGCAGGAGTGGAGTCGGCTAAGGCAAACTTGCAGACTTTGACCGAAACAGAAGTCAACAAGAAAATGTTGCATGAACAAAAGATTATCAGTGATTTTGAATACCAGACAGCTGTTAACAACCTGTTGACGGCGAAAGCTAATTTGGCTCAGGCTGAGGCTTCTTATACGGCTGCCAAACAGAACTTAGGATTTTGTACGGTGACCAGTCCTTCGGACGGTGTTATCGGTACCTTCCCTTACCGTATAGGTGCACTGGTAAGCCCGTCGGTAGCAGATCCTTTGACTACGGTTTCTCAAATTGGAGACATGTATGTGTATTTCTCGTTGACAGAAAAAGAACTGCTGAACCTGACCCGGGCAGGAGGCACACTGAAAGAGCAATTGGAGAAGATGCCGGAAGTGCAACTGGAGTTAGCTGACGGAAGCGTCTATGCGGAAAAAGGTAAGATTGATGCGGTGAGCGGTGTCATCGATCAGGAAACCGGTTCGGTAAGCATGCGTGCCATTTTCCCCAACAAGCAGAATGTCTTGCGAAGCGGAGGTATGGCGAACATTATCTTCCCTTATACAATGGAAGACGTATTGTTGGTTCCGCAATCGGCTACCGTAGATATTCAAGACAAGAAGTTCGTTTACGTATTGCAGCCGGACAGCACCGTGAAATATACGGAAATCCAGATTTCGAACCTGAATGACGGTAAGAACTACATCGTACTTGACGGTCTGAAGTCGGGTGACAAGATTGCGGTAGAAGGTGTAACCCGTTTGAACGACGGTATGAAGATTACTCCGATTACGCAGGCACAGAAAGAAGCCAAATACCAACAGGCTTTGAAAGACCAGCGTGAAGGAAATATCGCTTCGGCATTTAATTGATTAATTGGATTAACGTGAGTCGTTATATAATTAAGGTATATATAGATAAGGTATACATAAATGAGACTAGATAAATTTATTAACCGTCCGGTATTATCAACCGTAATCTCAATCTTGTTGGTAATCTTGGGTATCATCGGACTTGCCACACTGCCTATTACCCAATATCCGGACATCGCGCCTCCTACTGTATCGGTGAGTGCGACTTATACGGGTGCCAATGCGCAAGCCGTATTGAACTCTGTGATTTCTCCGTTGGAGGACCAGATAAACGGTGTGGAAAACATGATGTACATGCAGTCTACCGCTACCAACAACGGTTCGGCACGTATCACGGTGTATTTTAATCAAGGTACCGACCCGGATATGGCGCAGGTCAATGTACAGAACCGTGTGACTCAGGCACAAGGTCTGTTGCCTGCTGAAGTAACACAGGTGGGTGTGACGACCATGAAGCGTCAGACTTCTATGTTGATGATCTTCTCTGTTTATGATAAGGAAGACAAATACAACATCGAGTTCCTCGAAAACTATGCAAGTATCAACTTGATTCCGGAAATCAAGCGTGTAAGTGGTGTGGGTGATGCCAATGTGATGGGTACCGACTATTCTATGCGTATTTGGTTGAAACCGGATGTGATGGCACAATATAAGCTGGTGCCAAGTGATATTACCGGTGTATTGGCAGAACAGAACGTGGAAGCGGCTCCGGGACAGTTCGGTGAACGTGGTAACCAGTCGTTCCAATATACCATCCGTTATAAAGGACGTTTGTCGAGCGAAACAGAATTCGGCGATATTGTCATCAAGTCTTTGCCGAACGGTGAATTGCTTCGCTTGAAAGATGTAGCCGAAATGGAATTGGGCCGTTTGACTTACAACTTCAACAATACGGTAAACGGTCACAAGGCTGTATCTTGTATCATCTATCAGATGGCAGGAACCAATGCGACGGAAACCATTGCAAACCTGGAAAAAGTGCTTGCCGAATATGAAAAGAATCTTCCCGAAGGTTTGGGTATTAACATTGCGCAGAGTGCCAACGACTTCTTGTTCGCTTCTATTCATGAGGTTGTCAAGACGTTGATTGAAGCATTTATTCTGGTGTTTATCGTGGTATATATCTTCTTGCAGGATATGCGTTCTACGTTGATTCCGGCGATTGCCATTCCGGTAGCTTTGATTGCCACCTTCTTTGCCTTGAAGATTATCGGCTTCAGTATCAACTTGCTGACCTTGTCGGCTATGGTGCTTGCGATTGCGATAGTCGTCGACGATGCCATAGTCGTCGTCGAGGGTGTCCACGCCAAGTTGGACCAGGGATATAAGTCAACGCGTGAGGCATCTATCGATGCCATGAGCGAATTGGGCAGTGCCATCGTTTCCATTACGTTGGTGATGATGTCTGTGTTCATTCCGGTAAGTTTCATGAGTGGTACGGCAGGTACCTTCTACCAGCAGTTCGGTCTGACCATGGCGATTTCTATCGGTTTCTCGGCTCTGAACGCCTTGACGCTTTCTCCGGCATTGTGTGCCTTGTTCTTGAAACCGCATAATTCGGAAGCTACGTTGAAAGAACGTATGGGTACGGCTTATAAGGAGTCTCGTAAGATTCTCGTGGTACGGTATACAGACGCTCTCGGTAAGTGGATGAACCCGAAGATTGTCATTCTCTTTACGGTTGTTGCCATTCTGGGTATGATTTTCGGCTTGTTCAGTTTCGAAGAACATCCGGTGCTCTGTATCGTGATGATTATTATCAGTGTCTTGGCTTTTGCCGGTATGACTACCGACAAGTTCAAGAACTCGTTCAACAAGTCGTATAATTCGTTGCTGGCAAAATACAAGAAACGTGTCGTATTCTTTATCCACAAACGTTGGCTGTCAATGGGTATGGTTGCCGGAGCGATTGTGCTTTTGGTCGTATTCATGAGCATTACACCTACCGGTATGGTGCCGAATGAAGATACGGGTACCATTATGGGTTCTGTGACTTTGCCTCCCGGCACTTCTCAGGAACGTGCGCGTGAAGTATTGGCACAGGTAGACAGCCTGATTGCTGCCGAACCTGCCGTTCAGTCACGTACGGTGATTTCCGGTTTCAGCTTTATCGGTAGCGGTCAGGGACCTTCTTACGGTTCTATCATCATCAAGCTGAAAGACTGGGAAGAACGGAGTACGCAGCAGAGTTCAGATATTGTGGTCGCTACGTTGTTCATGCGTTCACAGAAACTCTTCAAGGATGCGCAGGTATTGTTCTTTGCGCCCTCGATGATTCCGGGTTATTCTATTTCAACCGATATCGAGTTGAACATGCAGGATAAGACCGGTGGTAGTCTGGACCACTTCTTCCAGGTGGTAAACGACTATATTGCCGCTTTGCAGGAGCGTCCGGAAATCAATTCGGCTTCTACCAACTTTAACCCGAGCTTCCCGCAATATCAGTTGGATATTGATGCGGCAGCTTGTAAGAAAGCAGGTATCAGCCCGAGCGACATCTTGACAACCATGCAAGGTTACTTTGGTGGTATCTATGCATCTAACTTCAACAGCTTCGGTAAGATGTACCGTGTGATGATTCAAGCAGAACCCGATGCTACAAAGAACTTGGAGTCGTTGAACGGAATCAAGGTGCGTGGCAGTGACGGCGAAATGGCTCCGATTTCACAGTTCGTATCCATGAAGAAAATCTATGGTCCGGACGTTATCAGCCGTTTCAACCTGTATACTTCTATTCAGGTGATGGTTTCTCCGGCAGCCGGTTATTCTTCGGGTCAGGCATTGCAAGCGATTGCTGAAGTAGCAAACGATAACTTGCCTGCCGGTTTCGGTTACGAATTGGGAGGTATGGCGCGTGAAGAGGCACAGACCACCAATACGACAGGAATTATCTTCGTGCTCTGTCTGGTATTCGTTTACCTGTTGCTGAGTGCGCAGTACGAAAGTTACCTGTTGCCGTTGGCGGTATTGTTGTCAATACCTTGCGGTCTGTTGGGTAGCTTCCTGTTTGTCAACGGATTCTCGGCATTGGGCAGCATCCCGGCGTTGAAGATGGTATTAGGTACGATGTCGAACGATATTTATATGCAGATTGCATTGATTATGTTGATGGGTCTGTTGGCAAAGAACGCCATCTTGATTGTAGAGTTCGCGCTCGACTGTCGTAAGCAGGGTATGAGTATCTCTTGGGCGGCTGTCTTAGGAGCTTCTGCCCGTCTGCGACCGATTTTGATGACCTCTTTGGCGATGATTATCGGTTTGCTTCCGTTGATGTTCGCCTTTGGTGTAGGTGCCCACGGTAACCGTACATTGGGTGCTTCTGCTATCGGTGGTATGTTAATCGGTATGATTTTCCAGATTTTCATTGTTCCGATTTTGTTCGTTGTCTTCCAGTGGTTGCAAGAAAAGGTTAAACCGATGGAATGGGATAGCTTGGACGAAAGCGAAGTGGAATCTGAAATTGAACAGTATACTCCTACTAAACGATAAGATGATAATGAAGAAACAAATAATAGGAATTGTGTGCGTAGCTGCTATGATGAGCAGCTGCCACATTTATAAATCGTATGACCGTCCGGAAACGATAGATGCTTCGGGCATCTACCGTGACCCGGTTTCGCCTACGGATACGTTGGCAACAACCGATACGACAAATATGGGAAACCTGCCTTGGCAAGAAGTTTTCCGCGATGCCAAGCTGCAGGCGCTTATTGAAGAGGGATTGGCGAACAATGTGGATTTGCAGGCTGCCGCCCTTCGGGTGGAAGAAGCGAAAGTCATGCTGACTGCTGCCAAGTTGTCTTATCTCCCTTCCATCAATCTGGCTCCTCAAGGTACTGCAACCAGCATGGATGGAGGAAATTATGTAAAGGCTTATACGCTGCCGGTTGCAGCCAGTTGGGAACTTGATTTCTTCGGTAAGATTCTGAATACGAAACGCGGGCAGAAGGTGGCTTATCTTCAGAGCCAATATTCTGAACAAGCTACACGTTCGCAAATCATTTGCGGCATTGCGAATACGTATTATTCTTTGTTGATGCTCGACCGTCAGGTAGAGATTACAAGCCAGACTGTAGACATCTATAAGGAAAACGTACGCACGATGGAAGCGATGAAGATTGCCGGAATGACTACCGAGGCAGCTGTAGCCCAGATGCGTGCCGCTTACCATCAGGTACAGGCTTCGTTGCTGGACTTGCAGCGTCAGGTGCGTGAAACTGAGAACTCGCTTTGCGTGCTGTTGGCAAAGACTCCTCAACCGATTGACCGCAATACTTTGGATGAGCAGGTGATGCCGGAAGATTTGACGGTAGGCGTTCCTTTGCAATTGTTGGAAAACCGTCCCGATGTAAAGATTGCCGAGATGACTTTGGCAAGTGCATATTATACAACCAATCAGGCGCGTGCTGCGTTTTATCCGGGATTGAACATTACGGCTACGGCAGGTTGGACGAACGGGTCGAACATTTCGGTTGCCAATCCGGCTGAGTTCATGTTTCAGGCATTGGCTTCATTGGCACAACCTATCTTTAACAATGGCAAATTAGTGGCTAACTTAAAGGTTTCGAAAGCTGAAGAAGAGATTGCACGTATGAATTACCAGCAGACCATTCTGGAAGCCGGAGAGGAAGTCAGCAATGCCTTGCGTCTCTATGATACACAGGACAAGAAGCTGGAACACGACCGTCAGCAGGTAGACCAGTTGGACAAGGCGGTTACTTATACCAAAGCATTGTTCCAAAGTGGTGATGCCACATACCTGGAAATCCTGACGGCACAGCAGAACCTGCTGAGCGCTCAATTGACCGAAGTTTCGGACAATATGCAGCGCATACAGGCAGTCGTTTCTTTGTATAGTGCATTGGGCGGAGGTAGGTAAATGATTTTGTGTCTGAACGATAAAAAATATTAAGATGAATAAACCCGTCATTGATGAAGCGAGCGAATCAATGACGGGTTTTTTGCTACCGCATGGAAAGTAAGCACATTTTTTTTGCAAAAATTGTTTGCTATATAATAAAATTCCGTAACTTTATACACGAAGAGCAGGAAGATTGTTTAAATGTCATATTTTTTGGTATAAATGAGAGACGTTTTTCGCTATATCCTTTGGTAACCACTCTTTGGTTTGGGATATGTATATTGAACTAACATTAAAAACAGAATAACTATGATTAGCCCTTTAGCTTATGTTGACCCTTCTGCAAAGATTGGCAACAATGTGACAGTACATCCGTTCGCTTATATCGACAAGAATGTGGAGATAGGCGATGACAATGAAATTATGCCCTACGCCAGCTTGATGAGCGGAACGCGTATGGGAAACGGAAACAAAGTTTATCAGGGAGCGGTAGTTGCGGCTGTTCCGCAGGATTTTGCTTATAAAGGTGAAGACACCATTGCACGTGTCGGCAACAACAACGTGATTCGTGAAAATGCGGTTATTATCCGTGGTACACATGCAGACCATGAGACTTCTATCGGTGACGGAAACTTCATCATGACAGGTGCCCGTTTGTCACATGATGTGACGGTAGGCAACAAGTGTATCATCGGCAATGGTTCGCAAGTGTCAGGCTGCTGTACCATTTTCGACTATTCGATTCTGACATCGAATGTCCTGATGCAGGGTAATACCCGTTTGGGCAGTTTCTCGGTTGTACAAGGCGGATGCCGTTTCGTGCGTGATATCCCTCCTTATATCGTGGCGGCTCATGAACCGATTGAGTTCTACAGCATCAATACCATTGTATTGGAACGTTTCGGTTTCTCAGACACGTTGATTAAGCACATTGCGCAGGCATACCGTATTTTGTACAAAGCGAATACTTCACAACACGATGCGTTGATTCGTATCCGTGAGCAGATACCACACAGTAAGGAAATCGATACCATCATTCAGTTCGTAGAATCGTCCAAGTTGGGCATTATCCACTAAGCCGGTTCTATATTGGAATACAGTGTCACGGAGATACAGAGCTTTTCACGAGAAGATGAAAAAGGCTTTGTGTCTCCGTGTTTTTCTGTAGATGGCTTGATTGAACAAATTTCTGTTTTGTTCTATTCGGTTATCTATTGAAAATCTGTTATCTTTGCGCCGTTTTTTAGTGAGAAGAACGATGAAAAATAAAGTAACAGCCACCTTTGTCTTTGCTTTGTTGGTGACGGGTGGTTTATTGGCCATGTATTTTCTTCCTGCGATTCAAATCGATGGATATACGTTGCGTAAGGTTGATTTGTTGTCGGATTTGCGTCCGGAACCGATAGAAGAAGTGTGTTCCGACTCTGATTCGTTGGCATTTTTTCCGGTTGTTAAGCCGGTCTTTGTCGATACTTGCAAGACGGGGATGACCTGTATTGAAGACTATGCTGACTCTACGATGCGCGGAATGTCTCATTTTTATGATGCATTGGCTCAATGTGCCACTTTGAATCGTCCGGTACGCATTGCTTATTTTGGCGATTCCTTTATCGAAGGAGATATTCTGACCAGCGATTTACGTGCGATGTTTCAGTCTCGTTTCGGCGGATGCGGTGTCGGTTATGTGCCGATTACTTCCCGTGTGGCTGGGTTCCGTCCTACGGTACGGCATGAATTTTCCGGTTGGAAATCCCATTCTGTGACCGACTCGGTGGGTTTTAACCGCCGGTTGCAGGATTTGTCTAATCATTATTATTTTCCTTCTGCCGGGGCGTGGGTTACGTTAAAAGGACAGCGTACCTACGCTTCTCATTTAGAGTCGTGTGACGCTTCTTCACTTTACTTTGTGGCTTCCGATTCAGTTTGGCTGTCTGCTGTGACCAATCAAAAAGATACGGTTTCGTATGCGTTTTCAGGCGACAGCACTTTACAGGTGGCTACAGTCAGAGGTGCTATCCGGAATGTAACTTGGACAGTAGAGAAGTTCGATTCTACCGTGGTAGGTTATGGGGTGACCATGGATGGGAATAGTGGAGTGGTTGTGGATAATTTCAGTACACGTGGAAGCAGCGGACAACAGCTGGGAGGAGTGCCGATGCGGATATTACGTGCATACAACCGGTTGCGTACATACGACTTGATTGTCTTGCAATATGGGCTGAACGTAGCATCGGAAGGCATAACGAATTACCGCTATTACACTTCCGATATGGTGAAGGTAATCAACCGTTTGAAAGAGGCATTCCCGCAAGCTTCCTTCTTGCTGGTCAGCATCGGAGACCGTGAGTCGAAGGATGAGACAGGCGAGTTGCGTACGATGCCGGGTGTCAAGAACCTGGTGCGCTATCAGCAGGCACTGGCTGCCGAGACGCATATCGCTTTTTGGAATCTTTACGAAGCGATGGGGGGAGAAGGCAGCATCGTGAAAATGGTGGAAAGCAAGCCTCAGATGGCAAACTACGATTATACCCATATTAATTTCAGAGGAGGGAAACACTTGGCTGAATTGTTATTTGAGACATTGATGTACGGCAAAGAACAGCATGAGAAACGGAAAGCTTATGAAAATGAATAGGTTACGATACGCTTTAGCATTGCTCTTTCTGGTGGGACAATGGGTATACGCGCAAGATACTATACCCGTCCAGCCCATGCCGGACAGGCATTCGGAGCCGATATATTCCAGTGAAGAGATGACCCGGCTTATGGAATTCATTGCCGTAGACAGTCCGATGCCGGATAAGTTCTTGCAGACTGAAGATAATGTTCTGACAGACCCGACGGCTTCTTTAGCGCCTTTCTTTGCAAAGTTAAAACGGTTGGACCGTCCGGTACGCATTGTGCATATCGGCGATTCGCATGTACGTGGACACGTCTTTCCGTATGTGATGCGCCGTTGTCTGGAAGATGATTTCGGAATGAGGGCAGTAGAAGACCTTCCGGTGTCTTATCAGACTTCGGGATTGGCGGTGGAAACAGGCAGGGAAGGAGTGGTGTATCATATCTTGGGGGTAAATGGAGCTACTTGCGCTTCGTATTCCACGCCCGAACGTTTGCAAAAGGTGGCAGACTTGCATCCCGATTTGGTAATCGTGTCATTTGGAACAAACGAGGCGCACGGGAGGCGTTATTCTGCTTCCGAACATACAGAAGCCATGAGAACCATGCTGGCTGTATTGAAACAGCAATGTCCCGGTGCGGCTTTTTTATGGACAACTCCGCCCGGTGCTTACGTTAGGAACGGACGGCGCGGACCGCGTGTCATCAATCCGCGGACACCTTCGGTGGTAAGTACCGAATTGCGTTTCGCACGCGAGAACGGGCTTGCCGTTTGGGACTTATACGATATTGTGGGAGGAAAGGAGCGTGCCTGCCTGAACTGGAATGCGGCACATTTCTATCAGCGCGACAAGATTCATTTTACGAGAGAAGGATATATAGTACAAGGTTTATTGCTTCACGAAGCATTCATAAAGGCTTACAACGATTATGTGGCAACTGGATTGGAGTAAACTGGCAGAGGTCCTGACTTATGACCCCAGCCAGCCGATGATATTCAACAGCGGACTGTTTCTGTTTCTTTTTTTAGGGTTCAGCCTGGTTTATGCGCTGTTGCAGAAAAAGACGACGGCACGCCTGCTGTTCGTCACGGCATTTTCGTATTATTTCTATTACAAAAGCAGCGGCATTTATTTTTTCCTGTTGGGAATTGTGACGGTGAGCGACTTCCTGCTTGCCCGGCAGATGGCGCATACGGTCGCTCATTGGAAAAGGAAGTTTCTGGTAGTTGTCAGCCTGTGCATTAACCTGGGCTTGTTGTGTTACTTCAAATACACCAACTTCTTTTACGAAATGCTATGCCCTTTGTGGAACGGAAGTTTTGAACCGCTCGACATCTTCCTGCCGGTAGGCATTTCCTTCTTTACCTTCCAGTCGCTCAGCTACACCCTCGATGTGTATAGGGGCGACCTGAAACCACTTTCCAGCCTGCTCGATTATGCTTTTTATGTATCGTTCTTTCCCCAGCTGGTGGCGGGTCCTATTGTGCGTGCACGCGACTTTGTGCCTCAGATACGCCAGCCGCTCAAGGTTACCAACGAGATGTTCGGGCAGGGTATCTTCTTTATCGTGAGCGGGCTGTTCAAGAAGGCGGTCATATCCGATTACATCAGCATCAATTTCGTGGAGCGCATCTTCGATAATCCCGGTTTGTATTCGGGGTTGGAAAACCTGTTCGGGGTATATGGCTATGCGCTGCAGATTTATTGCGACTTTTCGGGGTACAGCGATATGGCAATCGGGCTTGCCCTGCTGCTGGGCTTCCGTTTCCCCATCAACTTCAATTCGCCATACAAGTCGGACAGCGTGACCGATTTCTGGCATCGCTGGCACATATCCCTTTCTACGTGGCTCCGCGATTATCTGTACATTTCGATGGGAGGGAACCGCAAGGGGAAGGTCCGCACGTACGTCAACTTGATTGTAACGATGCTTTTGGGAGGCTTGTGGCACGGAGCTTCTTGGAATTTCATCGTGTGGGGAGGGCTTCATGGAGCAGCGTTGGCGGTGCATAAGTTCTTGCGCAGCCTGTTGCACCGTCCCAAGACCTATCGCAGTACGGGGATTCGGCGTTTCTTTGCGGTGGTGATTACCTTCCATTTCGTCTGCTTCTGCTGGATATTCTTCCGCAACACCACGTTCGAAGGTTCGCAGACGATGATCCGCCAAATCTTTACTTCGTTCCATCCCGAATTGTTCGTGCAGTTGATTACGGGTTATTGGAAAGTTTTTGCGCTGATGGCGTTGGGTTACGTGCTTCATTGGTTGCCCGATAGCTGGCAGGATGCGTGCAGCCGGGGCGTGGTCCGCCTTCCGCTGGTAGGGCAGGCGTTGCTGGTCATTGTGTTGATATTTATCGTGATTCAGGTAAAGAGCAGCGACATCCAGCCTTTCATTTACTTCCAGTTCTAAGGGAAACGTCTTTCACCGTAGAGGCTTTATGGTCAAACAGAAATGAAATGCGAAAAGCCGGTGATTCTTTATATTGAACGCAAAGGCGCAAAGGCGCGAAAGGATAATTTGGAGAAGGTAAAAGGTTGCGAAGCCCAATGCCGGCCTTTGTACTCTTGGCTCTCTCAAAGATAAAAACTCAGCGCTTCTGCGTCTTTGCGTTCCATTCCTTTTAATAGGTTGATATTGTGAAGGGATATTGCTGCATGGCCCGATGCATATAGCTTCTCCCCTCAGTCCTTATAGCCAGGACTGCAGTCCTGATAGGCTGGGACTGGAGTACTGACTGCAGAGGACAGCAGTCCTGACTATACAGGACTGGCAGGACAATAGGGTGTGTTGGTTTTCGCAGTTGAATGCGTCTGTCGTTTATTCCGTATCTTTCTTCAGCTTCTTTTCGACGGTGAACTCGTATTGCCCTTGGTACCAGCTTCCGTGCCCTTCTTCGACGAGTGTAGCTTCCATATCAGCGATGTTTGTACTGTCTGGTTGGAATAGCCCTCCATTCGCTTCTCCGTCGATGTCATCGAAGTAAACTTTCTGCTTGCCGATACCTCCGGTAGTGTTCATTTCGTTGGCAAATTCCCCTTGCTTGTCGGTATAGACCGTATCATCCATATACGGATTGGGCGTGTTGTCCCACGCATTCCGGATAATGACCCGAATGTTTTCGATGGGATTTCCGGCATCATCGGTCACGGTGCCTTTTACCCGATAGTCTACGGAAGGGCTTCCGTATTCTAATGGGTAAACATCATCTGTCGTCTCGTTGTCGCAAGATGTGAACCCTAAAGAAATCAGTGCGCCCGACAGGAGGCGCGTCATCCATTTGTTTGTTTTCATATACGTTTTGATTTATTAATAGTCCGTTAAAAATTCACCATATCGGCTAAGCGGCTTCTGCCACAAAGCC
>URCM01000065.1 GCA_900546355.1 uncultured Bacteroides sp. | reverse complement strand
GTTCAATATAAAGGATTAACGGATTTTTCGCAATCCATTTCTGATTGACTATAATCTGTGTAATCTGTGGTGAAAAACAAATATCAATATTCCACTTTAATATTCCGTCTCATTTCGTCCTCTACAGCAGCCATCATGCCTTCTACCTGTGCCAAAGCCAGCATACGGCCGTGGAACGAATAACCGGCATTGTAGCCTTTGTCTTCATCACCCAGCATCGTGCGTCCGTGGTCGACACGCATCGGCAACCCCGGCTTGATTTGTTCGAAGATACGAATCAAGTCAAGCACGTGTCCGCGTCCTTCCAAGTGCGAACTTTCGATGAAATTGCCGCCCGGCATAGCCGCCGTACTGCGCAGATGTACAAAATGCGTGCGCGAAGCAAACTTCTTCGCCAATTCACGCGTATCATTGTGTTCGCCTGCACTGAGCGAACCGGCACAGAAAGTCAAGCCGTTATGCGGATTGTCTACGGCGTTCAAGAACCAGGCAATGTCTTCTTCATTGGTCACGATACGTGGCAAGCCCAAGATTTGGAACGGAGGGTCATCGGGGTGCACACACATATTCACGCCATACTCCTCGCATACCGGCATAATGGCAGCCAGGAAGTAACGCATATTCTCACGCAAAGCGGCACGGTCGATTCCGTCATACAAAGCCAGCAGGTTGCGGAAGATTGCCACCGGATTCTTGTCGCCTTCCTTGATGTTACCGTTTACGAATCCCTGCGTCTTCACGATAATCGAGTCAATCAGTTCGTCTTTCTCGGCTTCGGTAATCACCTTGTCCAGTTCCGCCACTTTGCGCAGTTCTTCTTCCGTATAATCGGCTTCGGCACCTTTGCGCTTCAGAATCATCGTGTCGAAGTAAGCGAAACGTACCCGGTCGAAATACAACGAGCTGGCACCGTCCGCCCACGGATGTTGCAGGTCGGTACGTACCCAGTCGATGACCGGCATAAAGTTATAGCAAATGGTCTTGATGCCGCATTTGCCCAGATTGGCAAGGCTCACCTTGTAGTTTTCAATCAGCTGGTCGCGCTCCGGACCCGCATACTTGATAGCCTCGCATACCGGAAGGCTTTCCACTACCGACCAGCGTAAGCCATACGATTCGATATACGACTTCAAGTCATTAATCGCTTCTACGGTCCATATCTCACCATTCGGCACATCGTGAAGCGCCGTTACAATTCCTTCTACTCCGATTTGTCTCAGCATGAAAAGCGTAATCTTGTCTTTCTTTCCAAACCATCTCCAAGTTCTTTCCATCATAAGCTTTTCTTTTTTTATTGTTAACCCTATTCTTATTCAAAATTCAAAGGACGGCGAAAGTTATCAAGAATATTCCACATAGACAAATTCCGAAAGAATCATTTTACGAATCAGTTCAAATTTCCTTCCATAATGCCCCGGAAACAGTTTCATTGCTTCATCCTGTGGCAAAGGCTATCCGGACATTCGAACCAGCCCGTCAATCCGGTTGCAATAAACCGCATCATCAACCTGATTTACCTATGAGCGCACAAGAAATATAACTGCAACGCCTGCACGATTAGTAATCGTACAGCGCGACGATTACTAATCGTGTCGGCAATGCAGTAGTCTTGAATTCATCGTGCGATAAATATATTTTCCCCAAACAATACCCTGTTTCTCAAAACTTTTTCGTATCTTTCCGTGTTGATTATCTATAAACCCTTTAAAAGCAGAAAATATGAAACATTCAATGCCCCAGCTTCCTTATACGATGGAAGCGTTGGCTCCTCACATGAGCCAAGAAACACTGGAATACCACTACGGGAAGCATCTGCAAACCTACGTGGACAACCTGAACAAGTTGATAACCGGAACGCCATTCGAAGACTTGCCGTTGGAAGACATCATCCGCAAAGCGGACGGAGGCATCTTCAACAATGCCGCACAGACATGGAACCATACGTTTTTCTTCGAGACGCTTACACCCCAGCAAACCGTCCTGCCCGATAAGCTCATTCGAAAGCTGACGGAAAACTTCGGTTCGCTCGAAGCGTTCAAACAAGAATTCACGCAGAAAGCGACAACCTTATTCGGCTCAGGCTGGGTTTGGTTAGTAGAAGACACGCAAGGCAAACTTTCTATCCTCGCTGAACCTAATGCAGGCAATCCGCTGGTCAAAGGTATGAAGCCTGTTCTCGTTCTCGACGTATGGGAACATGCCTATTACATCGATTACCGAAACCGGCGGGCAGCTTTCATCGAAGCCTTTTGGAACTTAGTAGATTGGGAAAAGGTAGCTTCACGCATTGCTTGATATCACCGTTATCGCAGAGGCGCAAAGACACGAAGATTTATAATTTATCCAAACGGATAGAAAAAACTCCGTTTCTTTGCGCCTTTGTGTTCAAATAAATCCCTACTTTTGCCGGAAAATAAAAAACGAAGATATGAGCACGACACTTTTATTTATGGGATTCGGGATGCAAGAACTGGTTGTTATCGTATTGATTTTCTTGCTTTTGTTCGGCGGGAAGAAGATTCCCGAACTGATGAAAGGATTGGGCAAAGGCGTGAAGAACTTCAAGGACGGTGTAAACGGCATCGAAGAAGACCTGAAGACCGACACGAAGAAAGAAGAAAACAATCCTCCGAAAAATAAATAACAAGGAGAAAAGAGCATCGTGGAATCCAATGACCCTTCGAACATGACTTTTTGGGACCACGTGGATGAATTGCGTAAAGTGCTTTTCCGCATCATCGGCGTGGTAGTGATGTTTATGCTCGTAGCGTTCTGTTTCAAGGACGAATTGTTCCGTGTTGTTCTTGCGCCGAAAGAAAGCGATTTCCTCGTCTACCGGCTTTTCGATTATATTGGCGAAGCCTTGCATCTGACGGGCGCAACGGCTTCCGATTTCCACGTGCAACTCATCAACACCAAACTGTCGGGGCAATTCCTCACCCACATGAGCGTGTCTTTTTATGCGGGCATCGTGCTGGCTTCACCTTATATTATATACCAACTGTTCCGTTTCGTCTCGCCCGCCCTTTACGCCAACGAACGGCGTTACTCCCTGCGGGTAGTGGTGTGGGGATATGTACTGTTCCTGTTGGGCGTATTGTTCAGCTATTTCCTGGTCTTCCCCTTTACCTTCCGTTTCCTTGCCCTCTATCAGGTAAGCCCGGAAGTGGAAAACGCCATCCTTCTCAGTTCGTATATTGACACGCTTACGATGCTGAGCCTCATGTTAGGCATCACGTTCGAAATTCCCGTCTTGGCGTGGCTCTTTGCCAAGCTGGGTTTCCTCACTTCCGCCTTCATGCGCACCTACCGCAAACACGCCATCGTCATCGCTTTGGTTATCTCCGCCATCATCACTCCTACTTCTGATGCCATTACCCTGATGCTGGTAGCCGCCCCGATGTTCCTGCTTTACGAAGCCAGCATCTTCATCGTGAAGCGGACAAACAAGTAGCCTTGTTCAATAGAATATTATCAGCCTGTTCCACCGAGCGAATCAGGCAATCAAGATACCAGTTGATCCATTCCGTTATTTCACAATCTCCCTTTTGCGTTTTTTCCAAAATATCGTAATGCTGCTTTTTGTCCTTGTTTTTCTGATGGGAAATACTGAAAAAACGCATGTTTGAATCTTCCGCTTGCGCCAAAGCCATATCGGCTATGGGTCGTCCGATTCGTCCGTTCCCGTCATCGAAAGGATGAATACAAACAAACCACAGATGAGCGATTGCCGATTTCACATAGCCGGTATGAACATCGGAATTGAGCCAATCCAAGAACCGTTTCATCTCTCTGTTTATTCTATCGGGAGCAGGGGCTACATAATGCACTTTTTCCCTTCCGAACATACCTGACACCACTTTCATCTCCCCGTGCCGGTATTGAACTACATATATTTTACAGAACCGCTCCACCCCGTAGGGAAAAGGCAGTTATGCCAACCGAACAGTCTTTCGTCGGTAAGCGAAGCGTTATAATTCACAGCCGCATCCAAAGCCATTTCCACCACCCCGTCTATATAACGGGAAGACGTTGCAAGATTCGGCAACTGCACGCCCTGTTGACGGGCAACCGACGAACGGACTTGTTCATTGTTCAATTCTACCCCTCAATCTCCGATGACGCAATAATGTCATGAGAGACCGATTCTACCATAGCGGACATCCTATCATCGAAGCCTATTACGCTGAGCCGCCCCTTCAGGTACCCCACCTTACTATATACCTTATTCAGCTTTTCGCCTACCAATTCCTTATTCCATGAAAACGAAGGCCAATCTTTATGTTCATGTATAGACATGAATAATCATTTTTTTTTGCAAAGATACAAATTAAGCTGTCTCAAAATGAGAACTGAGAATCAAAAAGTAATGTCTAAGGGAGCAAAGCGAAGAATCTCGTGTGCATTAGCTTGTGTTTTCGAGATTCTTCACCACGTTCAGAATAACAAAATGACAGCCCATTTCTATTTTGAGACAACCTCGGTAAGAAGAGGCATATTGATATGCTCTTTCAAAACATTACAGATAAGCCGCACATCAAATCTTTATTCTGCTTCATTGTATATTCAGAAGATTCACTCATGTTGACCAACCCTTTAGAAATAGAGAAATTCAGTTGTACCATATAAATACGTATCCCCCCGCCATACTCCAAAGAGGCATTGAATTTCTTCCAATCTGAACCATGATAAGCGTTCGTGTCATCGTAAGTAAAATGTTCATTGTTTGTATTTAAAGTTGCAGAAATGCCATAATCCAACCCAATGCCTCCATAAAAGAATAATTGAAAGTTCTCTGAAAAATGCAATCTATATTCTAAATGTATCGGAAGATAAAGCGCATGTTCTTGCAAAGTGGGTTTATATTCTTCCCCTGCATATACCAACGGTTTGCTTTTTGAATAATAAAATTCATAATACAAACCGGTATTCACCCCAAAACCATATTTAAATAACGGTTCTATCCGGAGACCTGCTTGCACACCTTTAATATGGTTTGTTCCCTCCCAAAAACCAATTTTCCCTTTTCCTCCATCCACTTCTTTATATGACCATGACTTTTGAACATAACCGATTGATATGCCGGCAACACAATAATCGTCAGATGGACTATTGAACGATTTCCGATAACGATAAGATGGAGTTGCGTGATGATGATTAGAACTAGTTCCTGTATTTTCGGAATGAGTAGCAGTCGTAGAAATTACGTCAACGGTAGTTGTTTGTTGAGAATGTTGTTGAGGATGCTGTTGCGGTTGAACAACGGTTGTTTGATGAGGAATGTTCGGCTGGCTAGATACTATTGGTTGCGAAAGAGCTTCTTCTTTTTCAGGTTCTTCAAATGAAGAAGGTAAAGATATAGGTATGCCGTTCTCTATATTGTAGATGATTTGCTGTATATCTTCCTTTGTCTTAAACCCTTTTTTCTTAAAATACTGATACTCCATAAACGTATCAAACCGTTTGTCATTCACCGCCTTTTTAAGCCATCTCAAGGCATTCTGTGTATCATGTTTCACGACAGATAAAAAGCAGCCATAATAAATCATTCCGATAATGTCATTACTCTCAGCCGACTTTTTATACCAGTTTCCTTCTTCTTCCCTCTGACCAAGACTTCCATAAATTGTACCCAAAAGAGAATATGCAGGGATATAACCTCGACTAGCTGATATACTCACACTTTCAACCAATTCTTCTTCAGTCAAATATTCATCGATATCACAATTCGGATTAACAAAATCCATTGCCAAATTATATCCCGCTTCCGCACTTCCTTCCCGCATTGCTCTTTTATACCAATATATAGCTTTGGGGACATCTTTTTCACATCCTCCAAATCCAAACGCATAACACCGTCCCAAGATTGTTTGCATACCATAACGCGTAGGCAAATTGCTTTCCGCTATGATTTTCGCACAAGAGACCGCTTTTTCAACATCATCCGCCTGAATAGCTTTAACAAAGTCTATCAGCGTTAAAAAAGCACTTTTATATTCACCGTTATAATACTTAATATAACGAGAAACAGCATTATAATCTTGCATCAGGAAACAAGTGTGCATAGCAACAACCGCACAATCTGATTTCCTATCAAAACGTTCGGCAACCAACACTTTATCGCAATATGACAGCACATCTTGATACTTTTGCTTCGAGTAACAATCTAATGCCTTACAATACAATACATACGGACTATTTGTATTAGAAAAAGAAATAATCTTTTTTTCAACAATACTATATACAATATACCTTTTAGTCGTCTTATATAAAGTCGGCATACTTTGCGATACGTTTATGATAATATAAATATCAGAATAATCCGTTTTTCTTAATCCGAGCGACATTGTCCCTTGATCTCCTCCATTAAAGATAGAAGCGTATTCCATACTTATATTAAATTGCGGCACATAAAACACTTCAGAGACCACTGGATTTGAAAAATCCATCTGCAAACGGTTTTTGTAAGTTTTAGTAATTAACGCCATATAAGCATTAAGCATGATTTCTTTGTTTGAACTAATATCATCAAAGGCAGAAATCTTAGGAGTAGAACACATCAAAAAAATCTTTTTGTCATTTTCCAAATAACCACTTCCACCATTGCTGAATTGTGACATCAGTGTGCAAAAGCGTTTCGCTGTAGATAACGCTTCTTGTTTCTGCATTTCCGTAACTTGCGACATACAGAAATTAGGGAAGAACACAAACAAAAACAGAATACATTTTTTCATATTATTCATAGATTATCAAATTATTAATCAGCCATCCTTTATTATAGCTGCCTTCCTTTTCCATTCGTTCTACATCAAAAGCATATCGCCCTACCTTATAATGATATACGACAGAATTTACAGATACAAGCTTTAAAGATTTACTAGCTATCAGATAATTAAATACAGAAAGATTATCTTTTATGTAACCTCGATAATCCAACGTCTCTATGGCAGACGGATTCGAATTTATAATGTCCGGCAAGGTAATGAAGCCAATGCCATGTTCCGCTGGTGAAATAAAAAGAGAATCTACACTTGGCTTCGGAGTTATTTCAAAAATGCCCCCTTCCACTCCATCTATGACCCATTTATATTCCACTCCTTTTATCCTTTCAACATGAAGCGAAAGATTTATCATACATTTCTTACCTCTATACAGACTTTCACATTGCAATTTGGCACACCATGTAGAATCCTCATAATTTAGCCGATACCGATTATCTATAACGTAATTTATAAAAAGAAGGATACTGTCATTTATTTCCTTCTCCTTATTCATGTATTTATTCAGATTAAACAAGGTAAGCATATTTTTCAGCCTGTTCCTTCTATAAGCTAAAGTATCCTCTTCACTGACAGGAGGTTGTTGATTGAATGTTATGTCATAATTAAAACGTTTCATGAATTCATCTATCTGTTTAACTTTAAATTGAAGCTCCAATTCATCAATGACCGTGCTTTCGAATTGCGCAAACAGAAAAGCAGGCCATACTATAAATAGCGCAATAATGCATCTTTTCATAACTCAATCACATCTTAACGGTTTCCACTACATTAATATCTCCTAACTTCAAGTCCCAAAACTCGCCAAGCTGACCATCAATGGCTTTTGTAAGATATACTTTTATATCCTTCTGAGTCTTATCACGGTACATATAACCTTCTTTCGTCTTTCCTGTAAAATATTGAAAGATAGATACTGTCCCTTCGTAATGATTGCCGACTTTATAAAAATCACTAATCACACATGTCTGCGCTTTTGTAATACGGACTTCTACATAATTCAAATTTTCAAGATTCCTCAAATATTCAGTCAATAACAACGTCCGTTTCCCTATCTCATTGTTGTAACGCACAGTCGACACTTCCATCTTTACAGCAGGGTGTTCTCTTCCTTCTGTATCCCGATAAGGCAAACCATTCCCCATAAAAAAGGACAGGATATTTTTCTTATAATGTTCTTTCACCGCTTTTTCTTGAGACTTATCACCTATAATCTCCAGCCCATACTGAAACGCTTCAATCGTTTCTTCACACCGCATAATGAAACTTTCCTTCTGCTCTTGCGTCAAATCATTCGTTTGCGCCATACCGTTTAAGCAACAAACAAGCACAGCAAGAAAAAACAACCATCTTTTCATTTTCTATCTGTATTACAGTTTATACATTTCGTGAACTTTCAGGGAAATTAATTTTCCACTTCCGTTTACTTCCTGATTGACAGTAACCACTTTCACCAACTTCCTGGCTATGCTGAGATTATTTAGATACATATCTGCATATTTGGTTGCCACAATGGTCTTCCCGTCTTTTCCCACTACCTCCACTTTGGCCTTAGGCGAAGAAAAGAATTTAGATAACACCACATCAATCAGCCGTATCCGTTCGTTAATAGGAGTATGATCATTTCCGATAGTCGTTAAATAGGTATCTATACCATCTGTTTGAACAGGAGGCGTTACAGGTTCGGGATTATCTAAAACATCATGGGTAGGAGCTTCATCAGCAGGATGTATGTCAAGCTCCCAGTAAGGATTTTGTTCTCCACCTGTTCTTGCCCGCGTCCGGATTTTACTTCCTTCAAATAACGTATTCCAATCAGGCTTCATGTTTTCAGTTATCATGATTTGCAAGGCTTCTGTAAAACTGGCTGTAAAATACCCCCCGTAAACAGCATCCCCCTTAGATACTTCTTTTGGTCTACTTGAAGTCGCAATAATACTCCCCTTTACTTTCAAAAATAAAGCCCTATAAAACTCACAAGGTATTTTTGATATTTTAGTAATACCTCTCATTGATGCTACGTTTTCAACAGGAACTAAAGGTGACGTACTATTGCACAAGTCTCCTATAACAATTGCCAATCTTGGACGTTTAGACTTTATACGTTTCAAAACCTGTGACAACGGGTAATAATTCCTCGCCTTTATAATATTATTAGGATTGAAAGGGTTTACAAGAAGTTGCATATGGGGAAATGAATCTTTTGTCATCACTTCTGGACGCCCTCCGTGACCGGAATAATAAAAGAATACAATATCATTCTTACCACATTTCAAGTTGTTCAAAGCGTATTCCAATTTGTCCCTGCAAAAATTTTGCGGAGAACCTTCATACATCTGAAAATCTTTTTTGTATCCACAAAAAGTAGCTATGGTTTCCAATTCAATGCGCATACGTTGATAATCGCACATAACAGACGCTCCTATACCAGGATCATTAGGCTTTCGAGGATTTCCTGGGCATTTCGTATTTGCAAACACAATCGCATGAAGCGTCTGGGCTTGTACACTTTGAACAAGTGTAAGACTTAACAATAACAAGAAACATATCTTTTTCATAGAGAAAATCAATAAATGGTTAAAATGTTCATGTCAGGCAAAACCGCATCTATCCATCGCAAGACAGAGCGGAAGTCAGTAATCATATATGTTGAATAGGTCATACCGTCTGAAGAAAAGCCCATTTCTTCCGTTCCTAAAGAGAATAACAAATAGACATTTCCTTTAGGGGCTGCTATGCAAACAATGAATTTTGGGAAAAAGGGTTGCCTGACAGAAAGACATTTCCCGACAAGCATCCTATCATCAGTCAATAGAAACACGAGAACCGCACGTTGTTCTTTGGAAATTTTTCTTATACATTTTTCTACCGGATAGCTGAAAAGACTATCAACATAAACAGAGTCATCAGATTGTTTTGGGAAATGCATGACATACAAAGACATACTATCCGTATGTTGCAGCGCATAAAACAATTCCTGTTTCCTAACAGAATCGAGCTTTGCAACAGAAAACGTATCTGATGAAGACACCACAGAATCTGTACACACCCCAATGCTATCACTATCGTGCCGAAGTTCCTTATTCCTCTGCAACACGCAACAAGACAACACAAAAAGCATAGAACATGCCACCATGACAGCAGGCAATATCCTATGCTTATTCAAGAAATCCATTCGATTAAACATGATAATCCAGTCTTATCAATCACACAAACCTCATTCCACCACTTTAACACGAACCGAACCGGTATCTTCACCTACCCAAGTGGTTTCTTCATCTTGTTGTGCCACTACCGTCCCTCTGCAAGCCACTCTATACTCGCCTGGCTCCGTATGGGCGATGGTGTAATTGGCTACATAAGGGGAAGATACCTTTACCGTATCATTGAACGCGATAAATTCCACTTCCCAATTGTATTGTTTATACTCTTCGGGAGGAGTGTAGGATAAACGCAACACGTCGCCGGGCTGGACTTCCAAGGCTTTCAAACCGCCGGTTTGCAGCGTTTCGTTTTCTACCGTTTCACCGGTAGTCTGATTAGCTACGGTGAAATCCGCCATATCTGAAGAGTACAGGACGGTTGTAATTTCTGTTTCATCACACGCAGAGACTGCTAAGCCTAAGCACATCAGTGCCATAAACCGAAGCGAAATTGTTTTCATACTTTCATTTTTTAAGAGTTAAACTTCTATATTGTTATACGCATTAAAAATCCGGTCGGTATATAAGCCGTTGCTACCAAGCAAACGCCTTTCAGGTCGACCACCACGCATTGCTGGCCAGACACGCGGGCTACCCTGCCTTCCACTCCGGCAAACGCGCCTTCGATAACCCGCACCTTATCGCCGCCCTTGAAACGGCATTGCTCCGGACTGACTATCCGGACGTGTCCGTTGTCTACACAGGTTGCCCGGATGAAGTTCATCATGTCATCGTAGCCTATCGTCAAGGGGCGGTTCTTGCCTGCCGGGTCGGTCTGGAAATGGTTGTAGTAATAAGAAAGGAAAGAAAGTTCAGGAGTGCGCTTGACGCAGGTTTCCACCTCTTCCGAGGTAGCGTAAACAAACAAGAAATTGGGAAGGAGCGGCTCTGCGATGCGTTTCTTTTTGCCGTTGAAGTCTCTCTGTACATAATGTATCGGAAGATAAGCCTCTATCCCCTTCTCTGTCAAGACACCGTATGCCTTGAGCGTGCGGTTGTAAGTGGCACGCAATACATACCAACGTTTCATTGGATGTAGAGCATACCTTACCGACACCCCTACTGATGAATCTTTGGCTTTGGGGGAGACACCGGAGGCAAATCCGGCGTGAGGAGGTTCTGTCCCGCCTCGTCGGGTGTTCACATCAGGCAATGTGTCCATATCGGCATGATTATACCTTTAAACGTACAGACATAAAAAAGCGTGAGTCCGTCCTGTTGTCCGTCCCACGATCCGAGGCTCTAGCACTGCCCATCAAAGTTGAACAGACAACGTCAGAGCCCACGCCGATATGAATGTATACCGCTCCAGTCTTGGCACACCTAATTATATAGGTATAGAAACCCCTTGTGCCCGAACGGTATAGTTCGGGCTGGCAGGATACGCCAAAGGCTGTGATATAAATCACACCCCGGGCATCTACCGTTGCTATGTTCAAGACTTTGATTCGTAAATTTGCTAGATTTCGGATCGTCTCAAACAGAGCGTCAAAGTAAACGCCTTCCATTATGTCTTGACTCTCCTTCCCGCCCAAAGCCCGCTTCGTATGGCTTAACCTGTAACGGCTTCGCCACACTCTGCCCGGCGCGGGTCGCCTCAAGCATTAAAGCGCAAGACCCGAGAGTCTGAGTACAAATGTATACATTTTTTCGTAAACACAAAAATATTGTAAAGAAATCTTGCCCTATTTTGAATCGAATCAATCAAAAACGAAAACTACGGGCAGTTAGAAACCGTTTCCAAAAAGCCACGATACATTTGCCGAAACATACGGGTTGTATCGCCGGTGCAGACGGTTTCTTTTTATGGTTTCCGTCCCAAAACCGTACGTTCTCCGAACCAAAACCGTATGTTTTTGGGACGGAAACCGTACGGTTTTGGGACGGAGAACGTAAAAGGGAGACTATTAGGATAATAAAGTCAAACGTAGAGATTTAAAAATTGACACGTTGGGTGGAATATATTTACGCTTGCGCGCCTCCGTGTCCGATAAAACGCCAAGCGTGCGGCAAGCATATTTCACTTTTTTCTTTTATAAACCGTAAATTCTTGGCAATATTCGTGAGTCTACCAATAAAAATGCGTACTTTTGCCTGCCGAAACCATTCAATAGACGAAACATGAAATTCATTCATATTCTCTGCTTTGCGGCCGCGCTCTTTATGGGCCAGCCCTTTGCGACAGCACAAACAAACGGAAATACGGAATACTTTCTGCACACCGTGGCCAAAGGACAAAGTCTTTATTCGATAGCACGTATGTATAACGTATCGGTAGACGACATCGTGCGGATGAATCCGGGAAGCGACCAGAAAATACGTACCGGAAAAGCCCTGAAAATACCTCAGGCATCGGGGACAAGCAGCCATGCTCCCCAGTATCACACGATTCAGACGGGAGAAACCCTTTACCAACTGACGGTAAAATACGGCGTGACAGCACAAGCCATCTGCGCCGCCAATCCGGGACTAAGTGCCGAAAATTTCCGCATAGGGCAAGTTGTCATCATTCCGGCATCTACCGGCGAACCCGATACAACAACTCAAGCCTCTTCCGCACAACCTGCCGGGGAAACGAAGAAGGACGACTGGCAAACCATGCACAAGGTGCAACGCCGCGAAACCATTTTCAGCATCAGCCGTGAATATGGCATCACCGAGGAAGAGCTGATAGCAGCCAATCCCGAACTGAAGAAAGGCAAACTGAAGCGGGGCACTTTCCTCTTCATCCCTTACCCGAAACAGGAAGTGGAAGCGGAAAAAACTCCTGCACCGGTCATAGAACCGACCAACGAAGAACTGTTCAGCCAAAGCGTAACGGAGAAGAAACCTATCAACACCATCAAAGTGGCATTGATGCTGCCTTTCTCTAAAGAGACGGCGGGAAGCAAGCGCGAAGCCCAATCGCGCATTGTGGAATTCTACGAAGGCTTCCTGATAGCGGCCGACAGCTTGAAGCGCCAAAACGTATCCATGGATATTTACGCGTATGACACGAAAGGCACAAAAGCAGGAACAAACAAAATATTGGCAAACGGCGTCATGAAAGACATGGACCTGATTATCGGCCCGGTAAACCCAGGCTCAATCACCTCTGTGGCCGACTTTGCCCAACAGCATAACATCCGGCTGATAGTCCCTTTCGCACCGAAAGTGGACGAAGTGTTCAACAGCCCGTTGCTTTACCAAATCAACACGCCGCAATCTTACCTGTACTCTGAAGTATATGAACACTTTATCCGCAAATTCGGACAAAGCAACGTCGTATTCCTCGATGATGGGACAGACGACCCGGAAAAAGCCGACTTCATCAAAGGCATGAAGGCGGAACTGAAAGACAATGGCATCCGTTTCAGCCAAATCCGGCTGGGAACAAACATCGACCCGAACAAAGTTATCGGTGCGATGGACACCACGCGCCAAAATGTATTTATCCCCATTTCGGCACGCAGCACGGCACTGACCAAACTGGTGCCCCACCTCACCTTGGTACGTAAAGAACACCCGCACTTCGACATGCACCTTTTCGGTTATCCGGAATGGCAGACATACACACAGGATTTCCTGGCCAATTTCTACGAACTGGACACGTATTTCTATTCGTCGTTCTACACCAACAACCTGTTTCCGGCTGCGGTCAATTTCACCCATGCCTACCGCCATTGGTATAGCAAGGATATGGCGAACATTTATCCCAAATACGGCATGTTGGGATTCGACATCGGCTATTATTTCCTGAAAGGCCTCTCGAAGTACGGCAATAAGCTGGAAAACAACCTGAACCGTTTAAACGTAGTGCCGATACAGACCGGCTTTAAGTTTGAACGTGTCAACAATTGGGGCGGGTTCATCAACCGCAAGATATTTTTCGTGCATTTCTCGCAAGATTATGAGCTGATCAAACTTGATTTTGAATAATTTTACATGAAACGGATATTCTTTTTTCTTCTGACAGGGCTGATGCTGTATAGCTTGCCGGCGAACGCCCAACTGCAAGACCAACGCAGCAATTTAGCCATCGGAGTGAACGGCGGGGTGAACTTCAGTTCTATCAGCATCACTCCTGGTTTCAAACAAAGCAAACTGATTGGTCCCGAATTCGGCGTAACCGTGCGCTACATCGGCGAAAAATATTTCAGCATGATTTGCGGTATCCAAGCGGAAGTGAACTTTTCCCAACGCGGTTGGAAAGAAGTCATCGAAGACGAGACGGGCAATACGTATCACCGTGCGATGAATTACATCGAGATTCCGTTGCTGGCACACCTCGCTTTCGGTAAAGACAAAGGCAACGGCGTGCGTTTTGTCCTCAATTTAGGTCCGCAAGTGGGCTACCTGCTCAACGAAAAAGAAACGATGAGTGACCCGTGGGACCCTTCCGGAAGAACGCCAAACGAACAATACGGAAAGATGGCGGACAAGAAATTCGATTATGGCATCGTAGGTGGAGGCGGCTTGGAAGTACGTACGGGCATTGGCCACTTCATCGTGGAAGCGCGTTACTACTTCGGCTTGGCGGACTTCTACAACAATTCGAAGAAAGACCCGTTCTCGCGCTCGGCACATTCGTATATCGGCGCGCGGCTAACCTATTTGTTTGATATACAAAAATAAAGATTATATGAAATTCATCTCTTGGAACGTAAACGGGCTTCGCGCTTGCTGTGACAAAGGATTCCGCGAAGCATTCCTCCAGCTGGACGCTGATTTCTTTTGCCTGCAAGAAACAAAAATGCAGGCAGGACAGCTTGACCTGGCTTTCGACGGATATACCTCGTATTGGAATTATGCTGAAAAGAAAGGCTATTCGGGCACAGCTATCTTTACCCGTCACCAACCTTTGCAAGTAAGCTACGGTTTGGGTATTGACGAGCACGACCGTGAAGGCAGAGTCATCACACTGGAAATGGAAGATTTCTATCTGGTGACCGTATATACCCCCAACTCGCAAGACGGGCTGAAACGGCTGGATTACCGCATGACATGGGAAGACGCTTTCCGCCAATATCTGCTGGCGCTCGATGCCAAAAAGCCTGTATTGGTCTGTGGAGACCTGAACGTGGCCCATAAAGAAATAGACCTGAAAAACCCGAAAACCAACCGCATGAATGCCGGATTCACCGACCAGGAACGCGAGAAGTTCCAAACTTTACTGGACGCTGGATTTATCGATACTTTCCGGTTCTTCTATCCCGAACAAGAAAGTATCTATTCATGGTGGTCGTACCGGTTCAAGGCACGCGAGAAGAATGCCGGGTGGCGCATTGATTACTTCCTGGCTTCCGCACGCCTTGCCGACAAACTGGAAAGTGCCGCTATCCACACCGAGATTTTCGGTTCCGACCATTGCCCGGTAGAAGTATGCGTAAACATCTGAACAGAGAGTCATGAAGAACGACGGGTTTACATTCCGCAAACGGATGCTGAGTTTTAAATATGCTTTTCACGGCATCTACTTGCTTATCCGTTATGAACACAATGCGTGGATACATTGTTTCATTACCGCCTGCGTCGTGATTGCAGGCATTTGTGTAAAACTGTCTGTCACGGAATGGATAGCGATTTGCCTATGTATCGGAATGGTATTGGCGGCCGAAGCGGTCAACTCCGCCATCGAAGCGTTAGCCGACCGTGTCTCTGCCGAATACGATGAAGCCATCAAGCGCACCAAAGACCTTGCAGCAGGAGCCGTCTTACTGCTGGCGATGGCTTCTGCCGTTATCGGATTACTGATATTCCTTCCCAAACTGTAAACAAACGACAAATGGATAAAAGACTGCTCATCCTTTTCACTTTATTTATCGGACTTCTTCCCCTGTCCGCCCAACAAATAGAAGTAACAGGCGCACGCAAAGCGGTACGTACATCGGGCGACATCGGTGCCATTGCACTGCCTGTAGCCGGACTGGCAGCCGTATTGATACAACAAGACTGGCAAGGACTGAAACAAGGCGCATTGGCAGCGGTGACTACCGCCGGCATTACTTATGCCCTGAAGTACAGTGTACGGAAAGAACGTCCCGACCATAGCGACCACCACTCGTTTCCTTCCATGCATACCGCTACCTCGTTCGCGGCAGCGGCTTTTATCCAACGGCGTTACGGCTGGCAATGGGGGCTTCCGGCATACATTGTATCTACCTACGTGGGCTGGAGCCGCATATACGGCAAGAAGCATGATGGTTGGGATGTGCTGGCAGGAGCCGCCATCGGTGCAGGATGTTCTTACATCTTCACCCGCCCTTTTGCACGAAAGCATCAGTTAAGTCTTCAGCCTGTAGCCGGCGACGGATACTACGGACTTTATGCTTCCATGCGGTTTTAAGCGTTTACTCTTCCTGACGTGTTTCGGTCAGCATGCGTTCCAGTTCCTCGGCTGTAAGACGCAAGTGGAACTCGCCTTGATAAGCAATGGATATGCCGCCAGTCTCTTCGGACACGATGATAGCCAACGCATCCGTTTCTTGCGAAATACCCAAAGCAGCACGGTGGCGCAAGCCTAATTCCTTGGGGATATTCAGGTTATGGGATACTGGCAAGATACATCCGGCTGCTTTGATGCGCTTATGGCTGATAACCATCGCACCATCATGCAACGGACTGTTCTTAAAGAAAATATTCTCAATCAGCCGCTGATTGATATTGGCGTCGATAATGTCGCCCGTGCGGGCAATGTCGTCCAACGGAAAGTCACGTTCCATAACGATAAGCGCACCTACCTTGCCTTTACTCATGCTAAGGCATGCCATGACAATGGGCATGATATCTTCTTTCCCGCCACCGCTTTTCTGCTTTCCTTTGAAGAAGCGCAAAATAGTGTTCGTGCTGTGGCGGGAACCTAACGAAAGCAGGAAGTGACGGATTTCATCTTGAAACAAAACAATAATGGCTATGACTCCCACACTGACCAACTTATCGAAGATAGACCCCAGCAAACGCATCTGCAACACCTGCGACACGATGACCCATATCACAATGAACACCAATATGCCGGTAAACACATTGATAGACCCTGAGGATTTCATCAGCTTATAAGTCTTGTAGAGCAAGAAAGCCACAAGCAAGATGTCGATGACATCTTTAATAGTGAGTATCGTAAAACTGAATGGCATAGCTGTTAGTAGGTTTTATTGACAAACATATCGGGATTGCCGCATAGCATTGACGATTTTTACCGTTTCGACTGCTGCTTTCACATCGTGAACACGAAGAATACAAGCTCCCTTCATCAAAGCAAGGGCATGAATGGCGGTAGTACCGTTTAACGCATCTTCCGGTCCTCCGCCCAACAGTTTATATATCATCGACTTGCGCGATACACCTACCAACAAAGGAAGTTCGAAAATGCTGAATTCTTCCAGCTGGTCCAGCAAAGCATAGTTATGCTCCAGCGTCTTTCCGAAACCGAAACCCGGGTCGAGGATAATATCTTTTGCTCCTAAGTCGCGCAAACGTTGCACTTTCTCAGAGAAATAACACATCACCTCTTTCACCACATTGCCGTAATGCGGGCAAGCCTGCATGGTCTGCGGAGTACCCTGCATATGCATAAGAATATAAGGGACTCCCAAGCGGGCAATCACCGGAAACATATTCGCATCCATCTCGCCTGCAGAAATATCATTGATAATAGCCGCACCATATTCTTCCACACACATCTTTGCCACATCGGCACGGAAAGTATCTACCGAAACAACCGCTTCGGGACATTCACGCCGGATAACGGCAAGCCCATAACGCAAACGGCGCATTTCTTCTTCGGCAGGAACGTCTCCGGCATTCGGACGTGAAGAATATGCACCGATATCAATCATGCTTCCTCCTTCTTCTACGATTTGACGCACGCGCTCTGCTATCTCTTTTTCACTCTGCTTGCGGCTTCCGGCAAAGAAAGAATCGGGTGTTACGTTCAGGATACCCATTACTTGCGGATGCGACAAGTCCATCAGTTGTCCGTTTACATTTATTTGGGTCTTGATGTTTCTGTTCATTTCGGCTTGGTATAAAGACAGTGCAAATGTACACAATAATCCGGATTTGATAGCGATGGCTTCAGATTTTTTCTATGCTTTTTTAGAAAGGTCCTAATTATATAATGTACGCGCGTACATTATATAATATAATCGGGTAGGAGGTAAATGCTAATCATAGAAAGGCATTTGCCTCCTACTTT
>URCM01000064.1 GCA_900546355.1 uncultured Bacteroides sp. | reverse complement strand
ACCGCTGTTCCTTCTCCGAAAGCTGCTTCTGCAGGAACTCGTTGTACTCCCGTAAAGCCTTGAACTCCTCAACATCCGCATGGGCATCCTCAATACGCGCATTGGTCTTGCGCGACATCCACCACTTAACAAGCTGCTTGATGCCCTCGATGCCACCGAGTGCGGTCACCAACATAATCCAATCATTCATTTCCATTTCTCCCGGTTTAACAATCGATACAAATTATAAGCACCCCCACATAAGCACAAGCAAACGCTGCCATCTCCGCCCAGAACAGCCATTTCCGGTATCTCAACATGATAACAACGGCTATCGGGAAAGCAACCGCAGGCAAGTACCACATACCGGAGAGACAAACCCAAAGAATTGTAGCTAATCCGGCTATTACTGTCCCTGCATAATGTACTTTGCTCTGAAATTCCTCCTTGAACAGCGGGGCTGTCCCGACGAACATCAGCCCACCGCAAGCAAGAAATGCCAAACATTGCAGGTTCTCCGATGAGCATTCAATCCACACCGGCATAAGCAGCATGGCAGGAACGGCCATCGCCGCCTGAAACAGCCACGCCGAGCGGTTCCGTTTCTTCAGTTGATAATAGGTGTCAGAGAGCGACCAGGGCACTCCGCACACTCTCACCGCATACATTATGTACATAGTGAGCAAAAACAGCGACATAAAACATAAGTAAATCATAAGCTATCAATTTAAAGGTTGAACACTAATTTTTCAGGATAACCGGAAGTGTAATCATACGCTCCGACCTCCTCTTTCGTAGCAAGTCCCATAACCGCGGCCAGATGTTCCTGCGTGGCATTATAGCATTCCAGGGCATACAGTTCCAGTGCGGCCAGCATCTGCAAGGCAAGAGGAATGGGGATTACATACTTCACGGCATCATACCACAGCACGGTTGTCTCCTTACCCACAGCCTGCTCGATAGCAATTGAGTTTACCAGTCCTACCCGCGTATCCTTGTCAAGCCACATCCGCTTGCCGCCAAGCGTAAAGGAATTCACGACATCGGATCCATCGTAAACAGCAATTTCATTGACCTTCGCGCTCTTCACACCCTCCAAAGTCGGTTCATAGGGAGGGGTTAATTCACATTCGAGAATTTCCTTTGCAGACGCTGCCGGATGGGCTTCGTAAAATGCTTCCTGTTCCGCATTCAACGGTACCCAGGCTCCATCCAGGTAATCCTCATAGGTTGTACCCACTTCATAGTTTTCGTCCAGTTCAAAATCAAGACGGACAACTTTCTCCTCGGAATAAATATGTATATATTGCATTGTTGTTAAAGTCTATTTTTATTCATTATGATAAACCGGTAATTCGCTCTAATACCTAATGATGTAAGCGGTGCCGTATTTATTTCAGTAAATGAGCCCAGATAATCCGAAGATTTGAACATACGATACGGAGAAGAACTTTCCTGTGCTATCGCATACTTTCCGTCAGACGAAAGCCCCAAAGCAAAGCTATTGCCAATAACGGAATGCTTCAATGCCCAGGTTTTTCCGTAATCGGCGGATATACGTGCACCGGAATAAGAGTACCCTCCCTCTATAACCATATATTTCCCGTCATAGGATACAGCCAATGTACGGGCAGAGAAACTCGAATCGGTAATTTTAGTCCACGTCTTCCCATAATCCCCGGAATAATAGGCATAGTATAACTTTGATGAACTCTCCCTGTTGCAGCAACACAACATGTATTTGCCGTCACCGGAAATGGCAATCTTTGTGATAGGCCCCCTGAATATTTCACTGCTGAAAGTTTCTCCATAATCGGAAGATATAAACAGCTCATGGGTAGTATAATAGGGAGAATTTGACGCATATGCCACTACGTATCTGCCGGAATGGGACATTTCCACCCCCATGAGAGGCACGGTATTGTCTTTTAATCCATTAGAGACCCGCCATGTTTTCCCATAATCCCCGGAAAGCATCAAATCATATTTGTTATTGCTATTCTGACACACAATAGCGACCAGATTCCCCCTGCCGTTGCAGGCTATCGAGTACACGGAATAGCAATTATCAGGCTTGAAAGGTTCTGCCGTCTCCAGAAAATCCGTAGAACGCAATAATCCCACATTTGCCATATAGCACGAGCAATAGATATGCCTGCCGTCTCCGGACATGGCAATCCTCGTTCTATCGTTGCTGAAAAAGTATTCGTTTACATTAGGAAGGTCGGAAGGTTGTCTTCTGGTCCATGTCATTCCACAATCCTTGGAAATATCTATTAAGGCTCTACTGTCGGAGAATGCAATCACATACTGACCGTCCTTTATATTATTGCTTCGTCTTTTTAATACACTCATAAACCTTAGTCCCTTGTTTTTACGGATATTGAATAGGCGCCAGCGGCATAGCACCAGATACTAATCTCAAAGATATCTCCAGCGGAAACACTGATTGAAGTACCGGACATCGAAGTGAACGCGCCGGTATTGGGTATCGGCTGTGTGAATGCCGCCGATGCGACGCAGCGGATATACAAGTCATTGCCCACTGACATTCCGGAAGCAAGGCTGATGTTCGTGGCAGAACCCAACCTTGCAGTGATACTTCTCTTGGAAATTGGCAGGGAGGCCAGTGTCGTGACCGTATTCGCACCGGTGACTGTCGGGTCACCGACACCTTGCGGCCCTTGTGGTCCTTGCGCACCAGTCGCCCCTTTAGGTCCAGTAGCTCCGGTAGCACCCGTAGCGCCTTTTGCTCCGATAGCACCCTTCAGGTTCTTGAAAGCAAAGGAAAAGGTTCTGGCCAATGCGGTACCACCGAGAGAAACGGTCACGGAGGGCGTACCGATGTTGGCGTCAACCGTAGCAGTAGCACCGGTAATACTGGCACTTGCACCTGCTGCACCAGTAGCACCGGTAGCGCCTTTTGCACCAGCAGGACCGGTAGCACCAGTATCACCTTTTACTCCTTGCGGTCCTGTGGCACCGGTATCACCTTTTACTCCTTGCGGTCCTGTGGCACCGGTATCACCTTTCATGCCCTGTGGACCTTGTACGCCTTGAGGACCTTGCGCTCCCGTATCCCCCTTCTCGCCTTTATCGCCCTTTGGACCTTGCAATTGTCCTTGACTTTGCCAATCACCGTTATACCAGGCATAATATGTATAAGGCAATGCAGTTCCAACGGAATAGAAACCAGTGATGTTTGCCCCGTCAGGTACAGCAGTCTTTAAGGCATCAAGCGTATCGTAACGTCCAAGAAGGGTGAATGTATCTCCCGGCTTGCCTTTCACATAGATATCCGTCTTAACGTATTCTTTAGCGCTCTTATCCCATTGGTATACATAGTGGTCTGCACCGATGTAGGTAGGATGTTCTGCCGTATCAGTAGCATTCGCAGTAGCCGTCTCCGATTCCTGCTTGAGGGCAGCAAATTCAGTGACACGGGTACTTTCAGCATTTACGCGTCCGGTTTCGGCTGTTTGGCGGTTAGTTTCCGCACTATTACGTGTATCCTCAGCAGTGCTTCGGGCATTCTCAGCAGTAACGCGCTTACCTTCTGCTGTAGCACGACTGGTTTCAGCATTGACACGACCCGTTTCGGCTGTCTGTCGGGTTGACTCTGCGTTGGCCCGCACTGTCTCAGCATTTTTACGTTCCTCCTCGGCGCTGACACGTTTACCTTCGGCAGTAACACGGCCGGTTTCGGCAGTTGCCCGTCCGGTCTCAGACGTCTGTCGGACCGCTTCAGCTTTGCCTCGCTCTGTCTCTGCCGTTTTCCTGAGACCTTCGGCTGTCACACGTTCCTTTTCGGCATTGATACGCGTAGTTTCAGCAGATGCGCGGGTACTTTCAGATGAAGCACGCTTTGTCTCAGCCGTTTCACGGGATTTCTCAGCTTCCTTGCGTGCGTTCTCCACTATGACACGCTCCGCTTCGGCTTTGCGCACTTCCTCAGCAGCTTCCTCAGCAGGGGCAGACAGCAACTCAAGCGGTGCCTCGACCACCGATTCTTCCATACCGGCAAGACGGAGGGCGGGCAGGCTCACGATATCGGCCAGCGAATCGACAATCTCCACATCGCCCACACCTTGGGAGCCGACAAGAAGGGCTTTCTTCACCTCCTCTACAAGCTGGTTGAACTGATTTGATTCCAATACCATAATTTTCAGAATTGATTTAAGATGGCTGGATGACGTTCAGTTGGTTAATTACCGCACGTTTCACGGCAGCTATGAGCCGCGAGTTCTTCACCACAAGTTCAAGAGCCTTGCAATACTGTTCCGGGATTTCCACCGCATCTTTCGAGTAGTAGATTTCCCGTACCAGGTCTTCAAAGCCTATATCCAGAAGGATACTTCCGTTGTACATCATTTCATTGCCGACCGTTTCGGCTACGTCGAAGGTCTGCTTGGCGCCTTCGAATGAGGTCTGGGCCTCGATTTTCTTAAAGTTGATTTTCATACTTTTTATTTTAATTATTCTATATACTCATCCATGACAGATACCAATTCCCCAAAACCCGTTTTATCACATGCCATTCACGCCCGTTGATATTCGTCCTGGAAGAGTTCGCGAACGTACCGGAAGGAAAACTGATGGTATTCCCGTTCGGCATTATCCATATCTCATGCCCGTCAGAAGAGGACGGAAGGGATATAGTACAGTTGCCGTAAAAAAGCAGTGTGTGGTCGGTCGCCTTAATGCTGTACCTTGTAACCGAAGAGAGTATCACGTCAGTATTCCGGTATACACCTTGCGTCTTCAGCGGCCCGGCAATTTCCAGAGTCCCGGAGGACGGAGCATACATCTTCCCCACTATCACATCACCACCGAAATAGCTCTCGCCGGAAGATACGTGTATGGCCCTATTGCGCCCCGGAATGGTTGCAGAGATGGTTACCACCCCTTTGACTGTGCCCGCTTCCATAGTCTGGTAGGGCCTTATCAGGATGCTATTGGCTCCTCCGTCCGACGCTATCGCATGCAGATAGTAGCTCTTGCTGAGTTCGAATTGCGTAGTGCTATCTGTAAGGTCGGTCACGAACGCTCTCGAGTTGGTGGATATACCGTTACCATGCAGATACAGATAGTCACCTATCCGGCCGCTGGAGGCGTTTATCTTTCCGTTTACGGTGATGCCGTTCAATATGGCGTTGGCACCGGAAATATTTCCTTTCAACGTAAGATTATTGGCTGTGATATCGTTAAGCGTGGCATTGGCACCGGATATGGTACCTTTCAGGGTAAGGTTGTTCGCGGTGATATCGTTCAAGACAGCATCCCTGCCCGTTATACTCCCTTTCAAGGTAAGATTATTGGCGGTGATATCATTCAGTGTAGCCCCCACCCCGGTAATGTTGCCCTTCAACGTAAGGTTATTGGCAGTAATGTCGTTCAGGATGGCGTCAATACCTGAGATATTGCCTTTTAATGTCAGATTATTAGCTGTAATGCCGTTCAGCGTAGCATCCGTGCCCGTTATGCTGCCCTTTAGAGTCAGGTTGTTTGCCGTGATGTCGTTCATCGTCACACGCCCGTTTGTATCGACCACGAAACTGCCGTTGATGATGGTCTTTCCCGTAAAGTTTATCCGGTCAGCCTCGATTGTAGCATTGGATATCAGCCTGCCCGCTTCGCCTTCGGTGATGAACGCGCTGATTTGAGCACGCCTGACGATATCACCGTTGGGGTCGACCTTTTCCGCAAACATGGTGGCGATATTGCTCTCCGTCACTAAACCGGCTTTGTCGATATTGGTAATGTTACCTTTGGAATCGAAGGTTATCTTCTGCACGAACTGGTCTATACGGCTGGCCGTCTGGCTGATGGCTGAGGTATGCTGTTCCACGGTACCCTTCAGGCTGTTTGTGGCGGTCACCATACTTTCTATCTTCTCGGCAGTCACATGAAAGCTGCCTGCATGGGCGAACAGCTTGCCGTCCAGGTCAGAGACGGACGCACTGAAGTCTGCACGAAGACCGCGGGCCGATATGTCAATAGCAGACTTATATGCTTCGGTGATTCCAGTCTCAAGGCCTACAAGACCGGACGTGAATTCAGCTTTCAGACCACGGGCGGAGATGTCGATAGCAGAGGTGTATTCTTGCGTTATACGACTCTCAGTATTCGTCAGGTCCTCCGTGAACTTCGCTTCAAGGTTGCGCGCGGTAAGCAGGAATTCACTGTGATACTCTTCAAGCTTGCCTGCCGTGCTTCTGATTTCGTCAAGGTTCGCCTGAATCTTCTTGTCTGTAAGTTCAAAACGCATATTGAATTCCTCGCGCAAGTCAGCAAGAGCATCATCGGTTAGCGTAAGTGCATACAAGTACATGTCACCGGTAAAAGACATGTGGAAATCACCGGTTCCGTTCCACTTACCGGTTATCTCCATCTGCTTGAATTCAGTACTGGGATATAGGTCCTTAGAAAAGGAAATCGGGGTGTATTCCTCAAAACCTTCTTTGTTCTCGTTCTTGAAATGGAAGGCAAGAGTGCCGGGGCGCTTCACCAGATACTTGAAAGAGATAGTGAACTGCCGGGGGCGCTTGAGTTCGTCGAAGGTCTCAAAATCCGGATGGCGGTAAAAGTCTGAGTTGACCTGCTCGATATAGCTGTTCTTAAGGCGTAGCACATTCTTTGCGCGTTCGCTTACTATATCGGCGAAAGATTCCTTGTTCGCATAGAAGTTACTGTTGAAGTACAGCAGCCGACCGTCAACTCGGAAGATGCGTATGTTGCTGCTACCGGTCCAGTACTGCATGTCAGCGGCAAAAGACGCATTGTTAAGGTAATTGTTCAGGGCATTGATTTCATCACGCACGGATGAGATTTCAGACTTGATAAGTCCTTCAATGACAGTGAACATTGTCAGGATGTCCTCACCGGCCATCGTAAGGAATCGCCCTTTGATTTCTACGCCACCTTCCGGTGTGTACTTGATGTAAGTGCTCTCATCACGGGCGCCGATATAGGAAGTACCGTACACTTTCATGTAGGCATGCCCGGTGGATTTGTCAACACCGAAGGAGATTACATCTTTCCCCGTTAGGTTGAAGTCGTCAATGCCGGTGTAGAAAGTTATAGACGGGGATGTCTCGTTGGTAGACGATAGCACGATTGCGCTTTGAAGGTCTACATCTGTACGGTGGCCCAATCCTATAATGTCATCGCCCGCTTGGGGAACATCGCTGTCCTCACCGCAAATGGTCTTGGACAAGTCGATGTAGTCACGTCCCACGGCCACGACCTCACGCCAATAGTAGCGGTTGGAGGCATTAAGAGTGGTTCCTTCGACGATGTTGCACTCCTTTGCCTGCGCCAGCGAGCCTACACTGAACTCGTTGGCTATCGCCTCACCGTCCTGCTCGGCAAGGAAACTGCAGCGGTAGACGTCTTCCAGTTCCTCCACGCGGATGCACTTCATACCGGCATGGGTGATTATTTGTTCACCGCCTACATGGGTAGCTCTCTTGACTTGCAATTCATCAAAGACGGCCTTTATCTTCACATATAGACGGTCAACGACAGCCTGCGAGGTGCCGTCCTTGCGTACCGTGATACCGCTGCCGTTCTTGCCTATCAGCAATCCCTTCAAAAAGTTTATGATTTCTTCCGCTACGTCGCTTGCGTCCTTGCGGAGGAACATTCTCAAGGTACGCAAGGCTGAGAACACATTGAAGTTGCTTGCGGCCGTAGCGTCGTTGGTCTTGATGACATAGATGTTGCTGCCGCCGGTACCGGTGAAGGTCTGACCTTTGAAAGTCAACTCCTCGACCTTACCTTCTATGTCGGAAATGCGGGAATAGGCGGTGCTCTCGCCGATAGTGTACTGTGGGGAGTCGTAAGGCAAGTCCAGCTTGATTTCAAAGCCGATGACACGGGACAAGCGCCCACCATTGCAATAGGTGGGATTGACAAGGTTGATGCGCTGGCCGATGTCAAAGCTGTGATTGATTGGGTCTTTGTGCACCCAAACAGAGTTCAGCGTAGCCGTATAGGTACCGTCGTCGATGCAGGCCTTTGCCACGTACTTCCTGGCGGTGGCAAGCAATTCCTGCTCGGCAATAGCAACCAACCCAAGTTCGGTTATCTTCCCGGCATTCCAGCCGTACAGCACATATCTGTCACCTTTTGCCGGAAACAGCACTTCATCCGGCAGGGGTCTGCCGTAGTCCTCGTTACGGATAATCTCCCAAAGCTGGGCGTCAGGATTCCATGTGCCGTCGTCGTTCTTCTCGGTCAGGCCAAGAGGGTTGAAGGCAGCACCGAACTCCATGCCGTTGAGCTTGCCGGATTCGAACCTGATTTTGAGTTCCTGTCCTTCAAGGATGTATTTCTTCGAGAAGTTGATGCCTGAATCCTTGAACCGGTAGAAGGTAGCTTTTGTCTTTGTACCATCTTCATTATCTACCTCGCTCTCATAAAAGCTTACACCGGTGATTTCACCTACTCTTTTGGGGCAGATGTCATCAAATACAACAACGGCTTCGACAGCTTCCAAATCGGTCAAGCCCTCGTGGGCATCCACGTATGGAGTGCCTGCCGGAAGCATAAGGCGCTTCTGGACGATACCGTTGACAACAGTGGTCTGGTCTACCGGGCGATAGTTGGTAGGGATGTTTCTTGTTGAACCGAACGCATAGATTCTTGTGGCATAAGTACCCTTGCTGTCACTCCGGCTCATGTCCTTGGCTTCCTTATCCAGTTCTATCTTAACAGCGTCGGAGAACTCACAGCGTCCGAAGTTGATGACATGGTCCGTTACCCAACAATCACAACCCCAGTTATCAGCCATGCTGAACATAGCATCAATGAGGTTGGTATTGTCATAGGTCATCAATTTGGAGGAGTTCTCGACACTATCGTCAATGGAAAACACGAAGTCTTTTCCCTCATATTTATAACCAAGAGCTTTCAAATTGCGAAGGAATACACCCATCTGGACATCCAGTGAAGCGGTAAGGGACCAGGACGCTTCCAGTCCTCCGTACTCCGGGGTGTACTTGAATATCTTTGTTTTCCACTTGAAATAGTAAGCGTCAAAACGAAGTTCATAGGAGTAGCCTCCGTTCTTGTAGGTCGGATAGGGAATATCTACAATCTGATAGATTTTTGCCAATTTACCGCCCATGGAGGCATCGAGTACCCCACGCAAGTCAACGTAATCACCTACTTGGAAATCGACTGGGGACAGAGTATTAAAAGGTAGTACGACATAGTCCTCTTTCATTAAAGAGAACTTGCCTTTTGCACCGGGATTGATACCAGTTGAAAAGCGGGTATTGCCTTGTATGTCCTTAATATCTATCATGTAAACAAAGGTCGGACATAAAAAAAAGAAGCCCTAAAAATTAGAGCTTCCATACACGACAATGAATTTAATGTCGTAAATTTCTAGCCTACAACACGGTTAGATGGATTGTACTCACAGAATTTGGCTGATATTTTCCCAAATGTCCGGTCTAAGCTTTGGGCATAAGAAACGCTCTTTCCTAAATATAGCAAATGATAAATATCACTACTGTTCTCAGGAATCTGAATATCAATTTTACCTTTGTAAAGTTCTTCATAAAAAGCTGTTTTCTTTGCCTGATAATCGGCAGGAGAATCACCTTCTACTGTAAAAACAAGAGTTAACTCACGCTCATCAAGCTTGGGGTTATCCATAAGAACTTGTTTCCCATGTTCCAAGCGTGATTTATTCTCTATAAACTCTTTCAGAGGTACCGGTGCTCCCAGTACATCAAGAAAGTTATCTCCCATTCTAACACCCCACTCTTTTAGGGCTTCTCTTCCGTTTATTATTAATTCTGCCATAACTATTATAGATTCTTTATATCCTGCTTGATATCATTTGTATTATCGAGTATTCGCGGACTATTTTTGGCAAGAATAACAGAGTTTTCAAGTATATCTCTACGGTCCATGTTACCTTCTACTTGGAATGTTCTCATTTCATCTACGATTCTTTCCATATTGGAGACTTTATCGGTCAATGCCTTTATGTCCTCTGTCGGGAAAACAACATGTACCTGCGACTGATAGCCGCTCGCTATTGTCTCTTTGGCTCTATCTGCGAAATTAGGAGTTCCAGATAACAAAGCTGGGACATCCCCGCTTCTAAGATTGAGCAATGAAAGTTTGCCATTGATGGATGAAAGTAAACCGGTCTGTTGAATGGACTGGTTCTTTATTTCTTCCCCGGCAACCTGCAAAGCTGTAAAACGTCCGTTAAGTTCTTCGCCGGTATCTTGTGACATGGCTTCAAAACCCTTACTACTCGCCTGCTGTGAAAACATGGTTCCAAAGAACTGGTTGATGGCATCAACTTCTTTCTTCATGTCGTCAACCATCGTCTGTTTCATGGAGTCGAGGAGCTGCTTTTCTTCGGAAGTCAAGTCGTCATCTCCCATGGCCTTTTTCCACTCATTGTACCACTTCTGCATCTGCGGTTTGAAGTTCTCCACATACATGGCCTTAATCAAAGCCTTGCGCATGTATTCGCTCATGTCATCGGAAATATCCTCCGCTGTGGCCTCTATATCGCACAAGGAATTCAGAATACCATCAGAGAACGACTCCCATTCCTGCTCAGCTTCATTACGGGCGTTCTCCGCTTCCTGGGCGGCTTCTTCCGCACGGTTGATGGCTCCCGTATCAAGAGTGGGGAAAAGCTTGTTAGCCGCATCCACAATGTCGACACCGGCTTTCTGAATTTCGGCTATCATCTCGTCCAGAGTCTTGCGCTCGGCCGTATCAATGGCACCGTCTTTCATAAATTCGGTATATTTGTCATACCAGGCCTGAATCTGAGGCTGGAGCTGGGCAGTAAACATGGAATCCACCAAGGCATTGCGCATATATTGATAGATATTGTCGGCTATGTCCTCGGCGGTAGCTTCTGCGTCATAGAGCACACTCTTGATACTGTCGGAGAAAGAGTTGAACGCTTTCCTTACCTCCTCTCCAGAGTCTTTCCACGCGTCACTGATTTCCCCGGCAGCATCGACGACCTCCTTGCTCAACCCGTCAATGTCATTCTTGATGTTTGTACGCTCTTCATCGGTTACAAGTCCATCCTCTGAGTATTCCTTCCATTTTTCCCAGATGGCCTTGATACGCGGTTCGTACTGTTCAAGGTACATTGCCTCAATAAGCTCTTTCCGCATGGAATCGGAGATATTCTTGGCAACAGTCTCAGCAGTAACTTCCGTATCATACAAGGAACTTAATATCCCATCGGAGAATGATTTGAATTCCTCCTCAAGTTCTTTCTTTAGGTTGCTCTCAGTAATGCCAAGAGTATCACTCAGAATATCCTTAGCGGCCGTAATGTCGTTAGCCAACTTCTCCGCTTCGTTTCTTAACGCATCCTTTTCAGCGCCGGTTATGTCACCGTCAGACATGGCTTCCTGAACCTTCTTGTATAACTCCTCTATCTGCGGTTGGAAGCTATCAGTGAACATCTTATCAACCATCTGCTGACGGATGTACTCAAAGATGTTGTCTGTCACATCCTCGGCAGTGGCTTCGACAGAGGACATGGCAGACTTGACGCTATCAACAAACGACTGCAAGTCTTCGGCGTTCTTCAGCTTGTCAGCAAACAAACTATTAACGTCCTCTACGCCCTTCATCATCTGCTCAATGTATTGGTCAATCTGAGAGCCGAGTTGTGCCATGTCACTCTCGGACAATCCGTCTTTGGAAAGCCCTTCAAAGGTCTTGTACAACTCTTCCATCTTGCTCTTGTACTCCTTTTCATACAGAGCGTTAATCATTGCCTGACGGAAGTAATCATAGATATTATCAGAAACATCCTTGGCCGTCACATCAAGGGAAGTAAGAGAACTCTGCATACTACCGATGAAATCCTCATAGTTATCCGTGCTACTGTCGGTATCCTCTTTGGTCCATCCGAAAATTTCCGCAAGCTTGTCACGTTCGGCAAGTGCGGAACCGGCAATTGCGTCATACTGCTTCCGAAGAGCCTCCATCTCCTCCTTCGTAATGCCTCTTTGGTCTTTATTGGCCTGGGCAAAGGCATCGTACCACGTTTGAAGGTCCTCGGTAAATTTGTTGCCTACCATTGTGGTAAGCACGGCACGCTGCATATATCCGCTGAAACTGTCAGAAAAGTCTTTCGCGGAACTGCCCATATCCATGAGGGTATCCACAAAACTGTCGAAAACGCTATCGAACGTTGTCTGTGTCAGTTGTTCACTAATCTGGTTCTGAATATCCTCAATCCTTTCCTCTCCATCTATAATGCCGTTCAAATATTCTTGCACGTCACCGTCCATCTTCGCCCAGAAGGCAGGAGCTTCGGATTTAAGTTTCTCCAATTGCTCAACAGTGAGGTCAAACAGTCCGGTCATTCTTCCGGTCCCGATAAACTCTTTGGCGGCATTGACTGACATGTCGAGTGCGTCGGCAATGTCCTGCCAGTCGCTTGACGAGGTGTTCTTTGCCATCCGCTTGCCAATGGAATGGGAACCTGCGGATGCACCGGAATTAAGACGTTCTTTTCCCAGTAGGCGATATGCCTCAATTTGCTTTTCAACAAGGCCAAGCGCCTCTTCTCCGACCTTGTCTGCCTCCATGCCGTAGGAAATGCTGATGTATTCCTGCTTCTTGTCTATCAGCTCATCCCATATCTCATTGAGCCTGGTGTACTCCTCAACCATCTCGTTATAGTGGGAATAATCGGCACCGAACATCCCGTCCAATGCGGACACTACAGAGGAAATTCCAGAAACCGCACTCATTGCGCCTCCGACAATATCACCCGACATGATTTGCCCGACCCCGGATGCCGTTTGTCCTAAGCCGCCAAGCGCATCAATGGCACTTGTTATCTTACTGTCGTCAAATCCGAATATGTCGGCGATACTTGAGCCAAACTCATTCAATGCAGGGGCAAAAGACGTCACAGTATTTCCTATATCGGTGATTCCTTGACCGATTTTCTTGGAATCGTTGCCACCCTTTTTTATGGCTTCTATCCCTTTCTCCAAGTCAGAGACGAAAGCCTGCCACGGTGATTTGCCTTTAAGTTCATCCTTTAACCCTTTGATTGCGTCTGTAACATCCTTGATGGATATTTCCCCTTTTTCTATCCCTTCAATGTCTTTATCGGTAAAGCCCATTCCTTTCAAATCAGCAATAGAAATGTCTTTATCAGTACCGGACATGTACTTGACAAGGGTTTCGTATTTGTCAATGATGGACTGAATAGCGGAAACGGACTTATTGCTGGCATCTTCAAAGAGGTCTGCCATCGCCTTTGTGGAGTGACCGAACTGTTCATCAAGCTGTTCAAGAGCCTTGTTCTTTTGGGCTACCTTGGAAGCGTACTCCGGGCTGTCGGTTTGCAGTTTGGCTATCTCGTCATTGTACTTCTGAATAAGATTTTTGCGCTTTTCCTGGTAGTTGCCGAACTCAATGAAATACTCCTGCCATGCTTTTTTGTCGGCTTCAAGTTTGGCTTTACTTGTTGAATCAATATCGCTTTCTCTTTTTTTAGCGGCATTAGAAGCCCATGTGCCAAGTTTCTCCTCTTGTTTATCTGTCAGTTTTCCACCTTGCTCCGTTTCCCAATCCTTGCGCTGTTTTTTAATAGCATCCAGTTCTTTTCGATAGTCCAAGTCAATCTGAGCCAGCTTCTTTTCAGTACCATCCTCCATGAGGTTGATTTCATCCTGCTGGTTTTTCCGACGAATGGAAAGGAGTTGTTCGGCAAGCAGTTCTTGCTGTTTGAGTTGCTTGGCGGCTTCTTTCTTGGCTTGATTTTCCTGCTTAGTCAACGAGCTTCCAGTAATTCCTCCTAAGTCTTTATATTTCTTTTCGGCAGCTTCCATCTTGCCTTTGGCATCTTTCACCTGCTCCGATGTAGCTTCTTGGTCTTTAAGTAATACTTCATAACCTTTCTTTGCCTTTTCCCAATCGGCTTTAGCTGCTGCAAGGTCTTGTTGGTAAGTAGTCTTATTCTTTTCGGTTTCAATACGGGTTTGTTTTGTTGATTTAGCCGTATCTATAAGATTTTTAATGTCTTTTACCTCATAAATTGCTTCATCAGACAAAGAACCTTCCACGTCAATTGGAAGTTTCATCTTTACTTTTCCATTCCCATCTTTTCCTTTGATTCGTTTTTCAAGTTCAGAAATATATTCGTCAAACTTGCTAATATCAACATCTTTCAAGCTTGATATGAATTGCTCTGATATACCCTTTCCTCTCTCAACAAGAAATTCGTCTCTGTAAAAACGAAGTTCCTTTAGTTTGCTAATTTCCTGCTGGGTTAGTTTCCCACCATTAATTTGTTTTGCGGAAAGTGTGTTTTCATAATCAGAAACCGCTTTATTAGCTGCTTCAAAATCTTTTGCAACTCTTTCTCCGGCTCGTTTTGAATCTTCCTCGGCAATCTGCCTTTTAAGTTCAAGAATATCCGCTAACTTGATGCTCTCTATGTCGTACTGGGAGAATATCTTCGGGTATTCCTTGCGTAATTCTGCCAAACTTTGCCCACGTTGCAAATCAGCCAAAGCAATATCACGAGAGCTTTGAATAAGACCCTCTATTTTTTGTTTACGTTCTTTCTCTTGTTTTGCCGACTCTTCTTGTTTCTTGTTGAAACGCTCTTGTGCCTTTTCAGCAATGGATGTATTATCTGCCAATGTCCACATAGCAATCCCAAGAGAAACTATGGCAGTTCCAGCTAATACATAAGGATTCATTGCGAGAACTTTGTTATATGTAGCTTGAGCAACAGTAGCAGCTTTGGTTGCTGCAACCTTTCCCCATATAGCCTTTGTAAATCCTTGCTCAACAATGGAGTTCACCAATAGCCCAGTTCTATAAACACCATATATTGAAACGAGAGCCAATACACTTTGCCCTATAACTTCGTAGTTCTTAACTACAGTATCAGCAACAGATATACTTCCTGAAATCAAATTTTGATTAGTAAGTCCTATCTCAGCCAAAGCAGTAGTTATTGTATCTTCAAAGTTTGACATTTGTCCCTCAATAGTCTTTGCAATAGCTTCCGTAGAGCCTTCAACGCCTTTCATTGAGCCAAATTGTTCAACGGCTTTCATTACAGATTCAACTGTTCGGTCACATTCAACTGTCATATCACGGAACGAAAGCTTAACTTTATTCCCTTCTGTTTGAACACGAACACCGAACTCTTTCCAACGCTCTGGATTATTTATATCAAGTATCGCCTCTGTTAGCTGGTCGAAAGGTTTTGCTACTGTATTGGTAAAATCTCCCATTTTTTTCATGGCATCCATCGAAGGAGTGATACCACGATTGACGAATTTTATAAAATCATCCGTCAGTTCATCAAGTTGGAAGTTTGTTTTTGCGGCAAAGCTATTTATGTCAGATAGATATGCTTTTGCTTTTTCGGAACTACCATTCAGAGCATTAGTTAATACAGATTCATACTTTTGAAACATTCCAGCTGTTGATACTACATTTGAAGCAACTTGTTTCAACATTGCGATTCCACCAATAGCAGCAAGTGTCTTCTTGAATGAGACTCCTACACCTTCATTAACGGTAACAACAGCCTTGCTTTCATCCTTGAACAAAGCGTATTCATCCTTTAGAGCTTTGGTAGATAATCTTGCAAGAGCTTGTTGTGATTGTAATTCACCAAGAGCATACTTTTGTTCTCCTAATGCTGCCTTTGCACGGTTTAATTCATCTGATAAAGATTGTCTTTTAGGGTCGTACTTTCCTAATTTCTTATATTGTTCTGTAAGCATTGAAACATCATTCTGTGTCTCACGTATGATGTCTTTTTGTTTAATGATCTCTTCGGATAAGGAATTGACAGCTTTTTCGCCATCGTATATACCTTTTTTGAATCCCGTTTCCATCTCTGCTCCAGCTTTAGCGGCATTAGTTACCAACTCATCCAACCTTTGATTAGATGCAGCAAGTTGAACATTTAAAGCCTTGAAAGCAGCAGGAGACTGCGTGCCATCCATGCTCATTAACTCCTGCTTTAATTTTGCAATTTCATTACGAAGTCTTACAACTTCTTCCCAGTCACTACCTACCTTAAAATATAATTTCGCCATATCTATTTCTTTTTCCTACGATTAGCCAATTCCTTACCACTGATTCTATTCACTTTTTGACCACCATATACTGCGTGTAATTTATCCCGTTGCATCATCAGCAAATTCCGATAAGGGATAACCTCAAACACTTCTGTATAACTCAGATGAAGCGTGTCAATCAAATGGGCTATCTGCCCGAAGAACGTTGCGTTTCCTACTGTTTCGGTCTTGCTGCCAGCATCGACACGTTCCTCATCGAGCTGACACACTGAAAAGCCGAAATATCCATCATAGAGAAACAGACTTCCAAGGCATCTTTGACTTCTTCAAAAGTGCCGTTCTCCAATTCTTTGACCAAACTATCATTCCCGCAGATGAAGCATGAAATACCTTTCAGCATATCTTCAGTAGCTTTAGGAAGCTCTTTAATAGCCTCCATGATATTATCTCCTCGCAGGGCGATATTGGAAAAATGATGAATGGCACGACAGATAACTTTAATTGTAGGCGGTTTGATGGTATAAACGATTCCACCTATCCCTACATTTTTAAAATCCAGCCCTAATAGGGCATCAGAAACCGTTTTTGCTGCTTGATTATTCATAACATTAAATTAAAAAGGCGGTGAGCAACCACCCACCGCCATCTGAAAACAATCCTTTTACTGAAAAATTATCAACCTTCCGGCACTACAACTTCCGATTCGTCAAACCACTTTTCGGAAGCCAATCCATCTACACCTGTGGAAAGGGGAACGGCCGAAACAGCCAATCCGACAGCCTTATCGGTATTAGAGCCACGGGCATTGATAGCCGCTTTCGGAAACACAACATAAACTCCGTCTTTGGTTTTACCAATCACACATTTATGAATAGGCTTATACTTGCCTCTTTCCCAATTCTTTTCTGTGGCTTTACCACCTTGTAAATCAGCCTTTGTAGCATAATCATACTCACCAATGGTGAAGTTGATTTTCACCTCACCCGGTTCAGACGTTTCCCGGTAGTACTCACCAGTCAAAGCGTTTTTGTAACGAGTTACACTTGCCTCTGCTTCTTCGTATTGATACGTGTCACCATGCACATTCTTGACCCGCTTCGTTGCTGCGTTTTTCAAGATGGTGGCTACTTCTGCGCCTGTTAATCCGGCAGCTGGAGTAGTAACCGTTTTAATCGGTTCTGCATAATACAGTTCGTCAATTTCTACTGCTGTAATCATATCATTTTACATTTAATACATTAAACAAAATTCTCACATTCACATAATGACACTTCAAAGCTGTGTCCGCTTCTGTACCGATAGAATCAATAGAGTAACGATATGTCATACCATCATAGGTGCTTACTACATCATCAAACAGCTTGCCAGCCTTTCTTTCAAGTTCGTTAAGCCGGATTGTGTTCGCTTCATTCTCGCTTAAATTGGGTACACATAGATTCACTTCTGCGAAAGATTTCTTCCAATAAGTTCCCGGCTGTTGTTTCTTCGTGTGGATGACAATCCTTTCGGACTTCAATTCACCCGTCAGCGTTTCTCCTGCTGGTACTATGTCTATTCCGAAAATCTTGCAGTCCCGGTAGAGGATGTTTCCTATGTCGGTGGTTACTATCATCGTTCAAATCTATCTTTCAATCTTTTTTCTGTCCTTATCGCTGCACTTCCTGCAACTTCAAATCCTTTGGATTCCACGAATGAAGCATAATCAGCTTCGTTTTTCAGAATTAAGCCATCTTCATTAACCTCATAATCATTCGATTCTCTCAAATGTTTTGTGTGGTCTTGATAGTTTCCGGTAGCTTTTGCATCTTCAACAAATGCCTCTCCCTCTTCTTTCATGCCAGCAACGACTTCGCTTGTTCCGTCCTCAAAGAACTGGTCAACATCCGAAAAGTCTGCATCTATTCCAACCATATTACTCTATAGGAAAAATAGTTTGTTTCCAAAGGGCTTTTAGCAACTCCTTCACCTCTTATGCTTCCATCGGCATTCAAACAACGAACCTCTGCACCTGCTTCAACCTTTGACGGCTTGTCAAAGACTACCTTGTACTTGAAATCATACAAAGCACCATTGATAGATACTTTCTTTTCCGCACTCACATCATCACAACGGCATCTGCATATATCCTGCCAGCTCTCACCACCTGTGCCGGGAATAGGTCTGCCGAACTCATCCTTATCCATCGGGGTGATAACCTTAACCTGCAATATGTGGGGAGCGAATATCATAAGAAAGTCACTTTAGGTTTGTTACTCAGTTCGTCTTTCAAACCGTACTGTTTGCACAGCCATGAGTACAATTTCATTAGGCTATCAACATAATTAGACCAAGACACAG
>URCM01000063.1 GCA_900546355.1 uncultured Bacteroides sp. | reverse complement strand
CGGATACATCAAGCCAAGAAAAACTTTTTGGAGAAATTCAAAACAGCTTCTAAGGTGAAACCAACTTCTTATTGATAAAATGGGACATTCACGGGCCGGAAAGATGAACGTCGTTTGTGAGGGCGTTTGTGAGGGCTAAGTGGACAAAAGAATACTTTTTGGTATAAAAATCGTCCAAATATGTTTTCTAACACATGGATATGTGAACATAACTCCGTAATAATTCGTAATATTGCAGTCGAATTAGTGTAAACGGTACACTATTGTGGGCAACCGCCCTTGCGGCCTGTGTAACCTTTGATATTTAATTATTAGTAAAAACATAAACATTAAAAAAAACAACGTAATTATGAATTGGAATTCAAGTGAATTTGTGTGGCTCGATTGGGCGGTTCTTGCCGTAGGAGTCATTCTGATTGCGTGGGCGGTGTATCGCGCAATCCAAAAAGACAAACGGCAACAGCAAGGGGCTAACAGTGAAGATTACCTTTTTGGTAAAGGTGAGCCTTGGTACATTATCGGTGCGGCTATCTTCGCCGCGAACATCGGTTCGGAACACTTGGTAGGACTGGCCGGAACAGGCGCTAAGGATGGTGTCGGCATGGCACACTGGGAGATGCAAGGATGGATGATTCTTATCCTCGGGTGGTTGTTCGTTCCGTTTTACCAGTTATTGAATAATAAATTGGGGAAAATCATCACCATGCCCGATTTCTTGAAATTCCGTTATACACAGCGCACGGGTTCATGGCTTTCCATTATCACTTTGATTGCTTATATCTTGACAAAAGTTTCTGTTACGGCTTTCACGGGCGGTATTTTCTTTGAATACCTGTTGGGCTTGCCTTTCTGGTATGGCGCTATCGGTTTGATTGCCATTACGGCGGTGTTTACGGTTTTTGGTGGTATGAAAGGTGTAATGACTTTGTCTGCCATTCAGACTCCTATCCTTATAATAGGTTCCTTCCTTGTGTTGTTCCTTGGTTTGAGCATGCTGGGTGATGGTAATATCGCCGATGGATGGACACAAATGATGGCTGTATGTAACGCGGCACACGATGGTTTCGGTACTACACATATGTTCCATACAGATCCTGACGACCCGATGTATCCTAAATTCCCTGGGTATGTGGTGTTCTTTGGGGCTTCTATCATCGGTTTCTGGTATTGGTGTACCGACCAGCACATTGTACAACGTGTGCTCGGACAGACGAAGGGTGAAGACAACGCGACTGTAATGAAACGTGCACGTCGTGGTACGATTGCGGCTGGTTACTTTAAATTATTGCCGATTTTCATGTTCCTGATTCCCGGTATGGTGGCTTATGCGCTTTCGATGAAGTCGGGTAGTGGCATCGTGATGGATATCACTAATACACACGATACGGACGGTGCGTTTGCGATGATGGTGAAAAACATTCTGCCTGCAGGTGTGAAAGGCATTGTCACCATTGGTTTCGTTTGTGCGCTGGTGGCTTCTTTGGCTGCGTTTTTCAATAGTTGCGCCACTCTGTTTACCGAAGACTTCTACAAACCGATGAAGAAAGGCATGAGTGAAAGCCATTATGTGTTTGTAGGCCGTCTGGCTACAGTGGTTGTCGTTATTTTAGGGTTGGCATGGATGCCGATTATGATGAACATGGGTAACCTTTATTCTTATTTACAAGATATTCAGTCGCTTATCGCTCCTGCTATGGTGGCTGTCTTCTCTCTTGGTATTTTCTCGAAAAAGATTACGCCGAAGGCTGGTGAATGGGGCCTTATCGGTGGTTTCTTGATTGGTATGGTACGTTTGCTTACCAACGTTGTAACTGAATCAGGTACGAAAGTGATGGAAGGTGCGTTCTGGGAATATACTACCTGGTTCTGGCAGACCAACTGGTTGATATTCGAAATCTGGTTGCTCGTCTTCATCATTATTATGATGGTGGTTGTATCTTGCTTTACTCCGGCTCCTTCGAAAGAGCAAGTGGAAGCTATTACATTTACGAGTGATTATAAGAAATCCATTAAAGAAAGCTGGAATAAATGGGATGTTATCGCTACATTAGGCGTTGTAGCCTGCTGTGCTGCATTCTATTGGTATTTCTGGTAAAAATAACAGTGGTTCTTTGGGGCTCTTCTTTTGAAGAAGGGCTCTTAAAGAACCATCGCTCATGTATTGGGAAGCCCTCTCCTTGCGGGGAGGTTTGGAGGGGGAGTAGTTCGTTGGCTATATATTTTTAATTATATTAATCATGAAAAGCATTAAATCGATTTTAGGTATGGGCGCTGCACTGGCTGTATTGGCTGGTTGCGCTACGCAGGAAAAGAAGCCTGTATTGACTCTTTCAGGATTGGATCCCGCTAATTTTGAGGCGACAATTGACGGCACTAAGCAGACCAAGCTGTATACGTTGACAAACCATAATGGAATGGAAGTGTGTGTTACCAATTTTGGTGGACGTATCGTTTCGTTGATGGTGCCTGATAAAAACGGAACGATGACCGATGTGGTGCTAGGTTTTGACAGCATTGCCGATTATCAGCATATTCCAAGTGATTTTGGCGCATCGATTGGGCGGTATGCCAATCGTATCAACAAAGGGCAGATGAAAGTAGACGGTACACTGATACAGTTGCCGGTAAACAACTTCGGACACTGTTTGCATGGTGGACCGACGGGATGGCAATACCAGGTGTACGAAGCTAACCAGCTGAACGATAGTACACTGGTTTTGACCATGAATTCGGCAGACGGCGATAACAACTTCCCGGGCAATGTAACAGCTCATGTGACTTATTCATTGACCGCAGACAATGCCGTGGATATCAAATATGACGCTACGACTGATAAAACAACGGTTATCAATATGACCAACCACTCATATTTTAACCTGAACGGTGATCCTTCGAAACCGGGTACCGACCAGGTCCTGTATGTGGCTTCGGATAGCATTACGCCGGTAGACAGTACTTATATGACCAATGGCAAGATGATGGCTGTAAAGGATACTCCTTTCGACTTTAACACACCGAAACCTATCGCTCCGTCTGTTACTGAGTTTGATAACGAACAAGTAAAATTCGGTAATGGTTTCGACCATAACTGGGTATTGAAAACCAAGGGTGACATCAGTCAAGTGGCGGCTAAGTTAAGTAGCCCGACAACCGGAATCACTTTGACGGTTTATACCAATGAGCCAGGTATACAGGTATATACAGGAAATTTCCTTGACGGGACGGTGAAAGGAAAGAAAGGCATCGCCTATCCGCAACGCGCTTCGGTATGTTTAGAGACACAGCATTATCCTGACAGTCCTAACAATCCGCAATGGCCTTCTGTCATCTTGAAACCGGGCGAAACTTATCAAAGCCACTGTATCTTCCAGTTTGGTGTAGAAAAATAAGTTTAGAGATTAGGTGTTTAGTGAATGCAGAAGCGTGAAGCTTCCTTTGTCTGATTGCAGTCCTGAAGAGTGACGCGCTGCTGTATTCAGTTGAAAGAGAGTCAAGTTCTAACGATATGATGACATATTACAAAGATAATCCGAGATTCTTGGTGGGCATTGACTGCATCATTTTCGGCTTCGAGAAAGACCGGTTGAGCTTGTTGCTGCTCCAGCGTGATTTCGAGCCGGCAAGAGGACAATGGTCGCTTATGGGAGGCTTTGTGCAGGAAAATGAAAGCGCAGACGATGCAGCCAAGCGTGTGCTTTACGAGCTGACCGGATTGAAGGATGTATATATGGAACATATCGGTGCCTTCGGTGAGATAGACAGAGATCCGGGTGAACGGGTTATTTCACTGGCTTATTATGCGCTTATTAATATCAACGAGTACGACCGCGAGTTGGTGCAGCGGCATAATGCCTATTGGGTAGACGTCAATGAAATGCCCGACCTGATATTCGACCACAATAAAATGGTAGAGAAAGCAAGGCGTGTAATGAAGGAGAAAGCCTCAACGGCTCCTATCGGATTTAATTTGCTTCCTAAATTATTTACACTATCGCAATTGCAAAGTTTGTATGAAGCCATTTACGGTGAGTCGATGGACAAGCGGAACTTTAGAAAGCGCATTGCTGAGATGGGCTATATTGAGAAAACGGATAAAATAGACAAAACAGGGTCACGACGGGGAGCCTTTCTGTATAAGTTTAATGGCAGGGCTTACCGGAAGGACCCGCGATTCAAATTATAAGGAATTATGTTAGAAGAATTAAAGGAAAAAGTGTTTCATGCCAATCTTGATTTGGTAAAACATGGATTGGTAATTTTTACATGGGGAAATGTATCGGCTATTGACCGCGAAAAAGGTTTGGTGGTCATTAAACCCAGTGGAGTATCGTATGACGAGATGAAAGCGTCGGATATGGTAGTCGTGGATTTGGAGGGCAATGTGGTAGAAGGCGACTTGCGTCCGTCGAGTGATACGCCTACACATTTGGCTCTTTATAAAGCGTTTCAGGAAATCGGTGGGGTAGTGCATACTCATTCCACGTATGCTACGGCATGGGCACAAGCAGGATGCGATATACCGAATATTGGTACTACACATGCCGATTATTTCCACGAGGCGATTCCTTGTACTGCCGACATGACTGAGGAGGAAGTGAAAGGTGAATATGAATTAGAGACAGGAAACGTTATTGTGAAACGTTTTGAGGGCATGAATCCAGTGCATACGCCGGGAGTATTGGTGAAAAACCATGGTCCGTTTGCATGGGGCAAGGATGCTCACGACGCGGTGCACAATGCAGTCGTAATGGAGCAGGTGGCTAAGATGGCAAGTATCGCTTATGCGGTCAATCCGCATCTGACGATGAATCCGTTGCTGGTAGAAAAACATTTTAGCCGTAAACATGGACCGAATGCTTACTACGGACAGAAAAAAGGATGAGCATACGCCTTTCCGAATGGTATGCAAAAGGATTTTTTAAATGAAACAACACCAATTTAAAATAACAAACAACTATGAACACATTTGATCAATTTGAAGTATGGTTCGTAACAGGAGCGCAGCTTCTGTACGGAGGCGATGCAGTTATCGCGGTAGACGCACATAGCAATGAAATGGTAGCCGGATTGAACAACAGCGGAAAGTTGCCGGTGAAAGTGGTATATAAAGGTACGGCAAACTCTTCAAAAGAAGTAGAAGCTGTGATGAAAGCGGCCAATAACGATGAAAAATGTATCGGTGTCATCACATGGATGCATACTTTCTCGCCTGCAAAGATGTGGATTCACGGATTACAGCAATTGAAGAAACCGTTACTCCACCTGCATACGCAATACAACAAGGAAATTCCTTGGGATACCATGGATATGGACTTCATGAACCTGAACCAATCGGCTCATGGCGACCGTGAATTCGGCCATATTTGTACCCGTATGCGTATCCGTCGCAAAGTGGTGGTAGGCTACTGGAAAGACGAAGAAACACAGCATAAGATTGCTGTATGGATGCGTGTGTGCGCAGCATGGGCAGACGCTCAGGATATGCTGATTATCCGTTTCGGCGACCAAATGAACAATGTTGCTGTAACCGATGGTGATAAGGTAGAAGCCGAAGTACGCATGGGTTACCACGTAGACTATTGCCCGGCAAGCGAATTGATGGAATATCACAGCCAGGTGAAAGACGAAGATGTAGACGCTTTGGTTCAGACTTATTTCCAGGAATACGACCATGATGCGGCATTGGAAGACAAATCAACTGAGGCTTATCAAAAGGTTTGGAACTCAGCAAAGGCAGAATTGGCTTTGCGTGCCATCCTGAAGGCTAAAGGTGCGAAAGGTTTCACTACCAACTTCGATGATTTGGGCCAGACAGACGGAAGTCACTTTGACCAGATTCCGGGACTCGCTTCTCAACGTTTGATGGCAGAAGGTTATGGATTCGGTGCGGAAGGCGACTGGAAATCGGCTGCTCTTTATCGTACATTGTGGGTCATGAACCAAGGCTTGCCCAACGGTTGCTCATTCTTGGAAGATTATACGTTGAATTTTGATGGCGAAAACAGTGCCATCCTGCAGGCGCATATGTTGGAAGTATGTCCGTTGATTGCGGCTCAGAAACCTCGTCTGGAGGTACACTTCCTGGGCATTGGCGTACGCAAGAGCCAGACCGCGCGTTTGGTATTCACCAGCAAGACCGGAGCAGGTTGCACGGCTACAGTAGTTGATTTGGGCAACCGCTTCCGTTTGATTGTAAACGATGTAGAATGCATCGAACCGAAACCGCTGCCTAAGTTGCCGGTAGCTTCTGCATTGTGGATTCCGCAGCCTAATTTTGAAGTGGGTGCTGGTGCATGGATTCTGGCAGGTGGTACACACCACTCTTGCTTCTCATACGACTTGACCGCGGAATATTGGGAAGATTATGCTGAAATCGCAGGCATTGAAATGGTACATATCAATAAAGATACCACTATCAGCGACTTCAAGAAAGAACTCCGTATGAACGAAGTTTATTACATGCTGAACAAGGCACTTTGCTGATATTGAATTTTGAAACGCAGGTTAACGCGCAGGTTTTCGCGGATTGTAAAGACAGAAATCTGCGATGATCCGTGCTAATCTGCGTTTGATTTTTTAACTTAAAATGACTAACGACCATGGATACAAACACAAAATCGATTATTGAATCAGGTAAGGCTATCTTAGGCATTGAATTCGGTTCCACCCGTATTAAAGCGGTGTTGATCGACCCGGAAAACAAGCCGATTGCTCAAGGAAGCCATGTTTGGGAAAACCAGCTGATTGACGGACTTTGGACTTATAGTATCGACGCTATTTGGGCAGGTTTGCAGGATTGCTATGCAGACCTTTGCGCAGATGTGAAGAAACAATATGATACCGAGATAGAATCATTGTCGGCGATTGGTATCAGTGCGATGATGCACGGATATATGGCGTTCAATGACAAGGAAGAAATCCTCGTGCCTTTCCGCACCTGGCGTAATACCAACACGGGTATTGCTGCGGCTGCATTGTCGGAGGCTTTTGTATACAACATTCCTCTCCGTTGGAGCATTTCTCATCTGTATCAGGCTATTTTGAATGGTGAACCACATGTAAAAGATATCACTTACTTGACCACTCTTGCAGGTTATGTGCATTGGCAACTGACCGGAAAGAAGGTTTTGGGCATCGGTGATGCGTCGGGCATGTTACCTATCGATCCCGATACAAAGAATTATTCGGCTGCGATGGTTGAAAAGTTCGACAAGATGATTGCTCCGAAAGGATTTTCCTGGAAGTTGACCGATATCCTGCCTAAGGTTTTGTTGGCAGGCGAAAACGCAGGCTTCCTTACTCCTGAAGGAGCCAGAAAACTGGATGTGTCTGGCCGTTTGAAAGCGGGTATACCTCTTTGTCCTCCCGAAGGAGATGCGGGTACGGGTATGGTGGCGACGAATGCGGTGAAGCAACGTACCGGTAATGTGTCGGCAGGAACCTCGTCTTTCTCGATGATTGTCTTGGAGAAAGACTTGTCGAAGCCGTATGAAGTGATTGATATGGTGACCACTCCCGATGGAAGTCCGGTAGCAATGGTACACTGCAATAATTGTACATCCGACCTTAACGCTTGGGTAAATCTGTTTAAAGAGTATCAGGAATTGTTGGGAGTACCGGTAGACATGAACGAAGTGTTCGGTAAGTTGTATAATCATGCCCTGGAAGGTGATGCTGACTGCGGCGGACTAATCGCTTATAATTACATTTCGGGCGAACCGGTGACTAAACTTGCTGAGGGACGGCCGATGGTAGTTCGCTCGGCCAATGACAAGTTTAACCTTGCAAATTTCATGCGTGCCAATTTGTGTGCGTCGGTAGCTGTGCTGAAGATAGGTAATGATATTCTTTTCAAGGAAGAAAAGATTAAGGTAGATCGTATCACCGGTCACGGTGGATTATTCAAGACAAAAGGAGTAGGACAACGTATCCTGGCGGCCGCTCTCAATTCACCTATTTCGGTGATGGAAACTGCGGGCGAAGGTGGTGCTTGGGGCATCGCTTTGCTGGGTGCCTATTTGGTAAATAATGAAAAGCAACTGTCACTTGCCGATTTCCTTGATGAGCAAGTCTTTGCAGGCAATACGGGTATAGAAATTACGCCTGATGAAAAAGATGTGGCTGGATTTAACGCTTACATCGAAAATTATAAGGCAGGATTGCCCATCGAAGAAATGGCGGTAAAATGTAAGAAGAGCGAATAATAAATAATGAATCATGTCGGCGGGTTTTGCTTGATGGGCATTGCCCGTCGGTTATGGTTCGTTATCGGTAATTATTAATTAAAATAGAAAATGAAACACAAGTTATTGATCAGTGGCTTGATGCTCAGCGTCAGCCTTGCCGTTTCGGCACAACAACAAGCGACGGTTACGGTTCATGTAGACCAAGGCAAACAGATTATTCCTAAAGAAATATACGGTCAGTTTGCCGAACATTTGGGCACCTGTATTTATGGTGGTTTGTGGGTTGGTGAAGATTCTCCTATACCTAATACACAAGGATATCGCAACGATGTACTCGAAGCATTGAAAAAACTGAAAGTGCCCGTTATGCGTTGGCCGGGCGGTTGTTTTGCCGATGAATATCACTGGATGGACGGAATCGGTCCCAAAGAGAACCGTCCGAAGATGGTAAACAATAATTGGGGCGGAACCGTAGAAGATAATAGCTTCGGCACGCATGAGTTTCTGAATCTGTGCGAACTTCTGGGCTGTGAGCCTTACATTAGCGGTAATGTGGGGAGCGGAAGCGTGGAAGAAATGGCCAAATGGGTAGAATATATGACTTCTGAGCAAGGAAGCCCCATGGCGAAATTGCGTAAGGAAAACGGGCGCGAAAAGCCTTGGAAAGTGAAATATTTTGGAGTCGGAAATGAAAGCTGGGGATGTGGCGGAAGCATGCGTCCCGAATATTATGCCGATCTTTATCGCCGTTATTCTACTTATTGCCGTAATTACGACGGTAACGTCTTGTATAAAATCGCCAGTGGCGCCAGTGATTACGATTATAATTGGACAGAAGTGTTGATGCAGAATGTGGGCCATCGTATGAACGGTATCTCCTTGCATTATTACACAGTGCCCGGCTGGACAGGCAGCAAAGGTTCTGCAACGAAATTTACTACCGATGATTATTATTGGACGATGGGCAAATGCCGCGAGATAGAGGATGTATTGAAACGACATATCGCGATTATGGATCGCTATGACCCGAATAAGCAGATTGCCCTTATCGTAGATGAATGGGGAACTTGGTGGGATGAAGAACCAGGCACTGTTCCGGGTCACTTATACCAACAAAATACGATGCGTGATGCTTTTGTAGCTTCGTTGTCGCTTGATATTTTCCACAGATATACCGACCGTGTGAAAATGACCAACATCGCACAGGTGGCAAACGTGCTTCAATCGATGATTCTGACGAAGGATGACAAGATGGTTTTGACACCGACTTACCATGTGTTTGAAATGTATAACGTACACCAGGACGCTACATTCCTGCCGTTCGACTTGCAATGCCAATATAAGAACGTGCGCGACGGACGCAACGTGCCTATGGTCAGCACAACCGCTTCTCGTGATAAAGACGGCAAGATTCATGTCTCTTTGTCGAACATCAGTCTGGAAGATGCCGCGGAAGTAACGGTTAACCTGGAAGGTTTCCAAGGAAAACAAGTGACTGGACGTATCCTGACTACGGATAATATCGATGATTATAATACTTTCGAAAACCCCGATAAAGTCACTACTGCCGAGTTTAAAGACGTGAAGATGCAGAAAGGTAGCTTGCTGGTAAAATTACCTGCTATGTCTATTGTTACACTTGAAATCAATTGATAAACTATGAACAAATCAACTCTTTTTAGTCTGGCTATGGCGGCTTGTTGCTGTACCGGACTCTCGGCACAAGAAGCGAATCACATGGTGCTGAAAGCGAATAAGCTGGGTGCTGAGATACAACCCACGATGTATGGTCATTTTTTCGAGGATATCAACTATGGTGCCGATGGAGGTCTGTATGCCGAACTGGTAAAAAACCGCTCGTTTGAATTCCCTAACCGTTTGCAAGGCTGGAAGACTTTCGGTAAGGTGACTGTATTGGATGGCGGGCCATTCGAACGTAATCCTCATTATGTGCGTCTTTCCAATCCAGGACATCCGCATAAGCGTACCGGACTGGAAAACGAAGGATTTTTTGGCATCGGGCTGAAAGCCAATGAAAAATACCGCTTCAGTGTTTGGGCGAAAGGAAACGGACAGAAAATATTGGTAGAATTGATTGATCCGGCATCGATGGGCGAGACCCAAGTAATGGTTTCGGGTGAAATCGCTGTAAACTCTGCCGACTGGAAGAAATATGAATTGACGCTTACCGCTCCCCAAACATTTGCCAAGGCGCATTTGCGTATTTTCCTGGCTTCGGGTGGCGATGTGGATTTGGAACACGTTTCCCTTTTCCCGGTAGATACATGGAAAGGACGTGAGAATGGTTTGCGTAAAGACCTTGTGCAGGCGTTGGTCGATACGAAACCGGGCGTGTTCCGTTTCCCCGGCGGTTGTATTGTCGAAGGCACCGACCTGGCTACCCGTTATCAATGGAAGAACTCGGTAGGTCCTGTAGAAAACCGCCCGCTGAACGAGAACCGTTGGGAATACACCTTCCCGCATCGTTATTTCCCCGATTACCATCAGACTTATGGTATGGGATTCTATGAACTTTTCTTGTTGGCTGAAGATATGGGTGCTGAACCGCTTCCGATTGTCAATGTCGGTCTGGCTTGCCAATACCAAAACGAGGATCCTAAAGCGCATGTGCCTGTAGATCAGTTGGATAGCTATATCCAAGATGCACTCGACTTGATTGAATTTGCCAATGGTGACCAATCGACCAAGTGGGGAAAACTGCGTGCCGATATGGGACATCCCGCACCTTTCAACTTGAAGTTCATCGGAGTGGGTAACGAACAATGGGGTTCGCTTTATCCCGAACGTTTGAAACTCTTTGTTGACGCTATCCGTAAGGCATATCCCGATATCCATATCGTAGGTTCGTCCGGACCGAATTCGGAAGGCGAAGACTTCGATTATCTGTGGCCGGAAATGAAGAAACTGAAAGTTGACTTGGTAGACGAACATTTCTATCGCCCGGAAGATTGGTTCCTGAAATCGGGTAACCGCTATGACAACTACGACCGTAAAGGCCCGAAAGTATTCGCGGGTGAGTATGCTTGCCATGGAAAAGGCAAAAAATGGAATCACTTCTACGCTTCTTTGCTTGAAGCCGCTTTCCTTACCGGAGTAGAACGCAATGCCGATGTGGTATACATGGCTACATACGCTCCGTTGCTGGCTCACGTAGAAGGCTGGCAATGGCGTCCCGACCTGATTTGGTTCGACAACTTGCGCAGTGTGCGTTCTTGCAGTTGGCATGTACAGTCCTTATATGGCCATAACAAAGGTACACAAGTCGTTCCTTTGTTGATGGATGACAAGGCTGTAAGCGGTCAGCCAGATCAGAACGGCTTGTTCGCCAGTGCCGTGTGGGATGAACCTACCAAGAGCTACATTGTCAAGATTGTGAATGTATCCGATAAGGCTCAGCCTGTAACCGTAGAATTTGACGGACTGAAGAAGAAAACATTGGTGTCCGAAGCCGATTGTATCCTTTTCCATTCTGACGACCCCGATGCTGAAAACTCATTGGACCGGCCGAACCTGATTGTTCCTAAGGAAAGCAAGGTGTCGGTAAGCGGGAAGACACTGCAGGCCGAAGTGGGTGCGCAGACTTTCGCTATCTACCGGGTAGCTGTGCAGCAATAAGACACTAAGAAAGAAGCACGAATACACAAACGCATGCACGGTCTTAAGACATTTGTGCATGAGGGGAGTGTGTCCGTGCTTCTTTATGTTTGTACGTTCGCCTTAGGCGAGGATTGCAGGACACATCTTCCGTTATGACGGTCCAAACCACCAGAAAAGCAAATTAAAGCGGGAAAAGTTTGTTTGTTCCGTAAAAAGTAACGTCCTTTGCATCAAGATAACGTTGAACTCTCAATATTCACATTTAAATGGCAGACAACTATATCGAAAAGCAATTTGAGTCGTATCAGGCACGGAAGGCGGCCTGGGAGAAAGAGAACAAGTACAAACGGAAAAAAACGGTTGCTCGCACAGGACTGGCAAACCCTCCGTGCGAACGGCTTTTTCATAACCGTAGCAAAAAAGTGGTGGCTATACACGACCTTTCGGGTGTAGGAAGGGTATCGCTGATGGCGGTTATTCCGATTCTTTCCTCGATGGGGCTTCAGGTATGTCCGCTTCCTACCGCCATCTTGTCCAATCATACCCAGTATCCTATTTATTCTTTCCTCGATCTGACCGATGAAATGCAACGTATTATTGATAACTGGGAACAATTGGATTGCCATTTCGATGCTTTCTATTCGGGCTATTTGGGGTCGCCTCGTCAGGCGCGGATTGTAGAAGATTTTATCCGGAAGTTCCGCCGGCCTACTGATTTGGTCGTAATCGACCCCGTGATGGGCGACAACGGCAGCTTGTATAAGGGTATGACCGAAGAAATGGTGACCGAAATGAAGAAGTTGATTTGCTTGGCGGATATCATTACCCCCAACATGACTGAACTGTTTCGCCTGCTTGATATGCCTTTCCAAGAGCGGCTGGGTGATGCCGAACTGAAAGCGGCGTTAAAAGCCTTGTCTGATAAGGGGCCGAGCATTGTTATTGTGACCAGCGTGCCGGTGCAGGACGACCCGCACTCTACATCCGTGTATGCTTACAACCGCTTCGGGAGTCGCTATTGGAAGGTGACATGTCCTTATTTGCCTGCCCACTATCCGGGTACGGGCGATACGTTTACCAGCGTTATTACCGGTTCGTTGATGCAGGGTGATAGCCTTCCCATCGCACTCGACCGCGCTACGCAGTTTATCTTGCAGGGTATCCGTGCCACGTTCGGCTATGAGTATGATAACATGGAAGGCATCATGCTGGAGAAAGTCCTTCATAATTTGGATATGCCGATACAGGTAAGCAGCTACGAACTGGTGGAATAAGTATTTTGTGTTCACACGGATGTTTCGGGGGAGGCAAGGTTGTGTCTTTTTTTAATATGGATTTCGCAAGGTTATTTTGTTTTCTGCTTTGCCGTAATCAAACCGAATCAGCCCGTACCACGGTTGCAATAAGCTGTTTCATCTGTATAACTGCAACATTGGCACGATTAGTAATCGTGCGGCGTGACGATTACTAATCGTACAGTGTGACGATTACTAATCGTGTCTGTGATGCAGTTATGTTTTTTCTGTCAGGAATTTCCAGTAGCGTACGGGCATGTCTTTTTTATGCTTTACCGGATTCAGGCGTTCGCGGATGCAGATGGAATCGAAGTAGTTTTTCCATAACATTTGGTAGAGCTTTTCGCTTTTGTCCAATAGGCTTTCATCGGGTTTCCCGGTGAGTAAAGCCGCTTGTGAAGCATCGGCAAATGTGATTTCGCTTATTTCCGTACCGTCGTAATAATATCCGAAGCGGCGGCGGGCGTCGTAAACAATCCATCGTTGGTCGGCGAAACGGTCGCGGAAGTGACCGATGGTTAGCGATAAAACATTGTAAAGAGGTTCCATAACGCCGAAATATGTGCCGTCGGCAAGTTTTTGAAAACGCATGAACTGAAGGATGCGGTAACGTTCTCCGCCGACTTTTCTGCCGAGTTGCGTTACTCTTAATACGGTAGAATCGGCAAAATTGGTGTCAATCGCTTGTTGGGCATCGAATACCTTTTTCATATATCGCATCAGCAGCAGGGGGGCTTCCGGGTTTTCGGATAGCCAGCAGTATGTGACCAGCGTAATCGAGTGGTGCGGAAGTTTCCTGCATAATCCTTTCCATACCCGTCCGGCTTTTTCTAAATCGGTTATTACATGATAGGCTTCATCATAGAAAAGAGGCAACGGCTCTGTTTCGCGCAAAAGTCCGTCGGGAAATGTCCGGCGGACGTAAGCGTCAAACAGAGCCGTAAGCAAACCTTCGAATGTCCCGTCGTAAAGATAAATAGTCATAGTGGCGGACTGGGGATTTTTCAGCGTACGTCTTCCAGTATGATGGAGTATCCGGCATCGAAACTCTTGTCTGGCTCAAGACACTGCATCCATTCGCGGTCTTTGAATTCGCCTCGATAACCTACTGTGTCACAACGTCCGTACCACGGCTCAATGCAGATAAACGGAACATCGGGGTGAGCCACCGTCGGCGACCAGATAGCAACCAGCGGGCTATCGAATTCTAAGCTGATATACGGATTCTTGGTTTTATCCGCCAGTGTTATTTTCTTCAGTTGGCTGTTGTCGAACATGTAGGTGTCGCATAGGAAAGTGGCGGGTGTAAGTTCCAGCGTCCCTTCGTTTAGCTTTAAGGTGTTCCGTTTGTTCGAGGTGCATCCTTTTTCGGTAGGCGAAACGTATTCTAATGAGTTTTTGTCTTTACCGAAAAACAGGAATCCTTTTTCATTGGTTACAGGGTCGAAGTCACGGTAGTTGAAGGCTGGATGTGCCCCTATCTGGAAGTACATATTGTCATTTCCTGTGTTTTGCACGCTCCACATTACTTCGATGCGGTTTCCTTTTAAGCGATAACCTACTTCCAGGACGAACGGGAACGGATATTTCTTTAATGTCTCATCGTTGCTCTCCAGGCTGTAAATCAGTGCGTTTTCTTCTTCGTAAGTTAACTGGAAATCCATGTCACGGGCAAAACCGTGTTGTCCCAGTTCGTACAAGCTTCCTTTGTGGCGGTATGTGTTGTCCCATACCCGTCCTACGATAGGGAACAGGACAGGTGAGTGGCGTGCCCAAAAACGGGGATCGGCTTGCCATAGATATTCTGTTCCATTGGCGGTGATGCTTATCAGTTCGGCTCCGTGATCGGCTACTTGAATGCTGACTTTGTCATTCGATAATGTTTTCATCTTTCTTTCCTTTTTAAGATGTTTATTGTTTCGGTTGAATTTTTATCCAAAAGTAATGATTTTCCCGGTTTGTGTGCGTAATTTATTTGATATATTTTTGCTTTGTGTACATTTTTTACATACATTTGCCTTTATAAGACGTAAAACAAGACAATATATGCTCAAAAGAATAATATGGTTATTGCTCGGAGGCTTTCTGATAGGTGTGATAGGGAGTTGTGGCTGGAAAAAGCCGGTGAAAGACACGGATGTTTGCATGCATTTGTTTGCCGGGTGGGAGGACTCGTTGAGCGGTCGCCCTGTTTTTGTGTGTAGCAAAGTGGATAGCATATTGCCTTTGGTAAGCGACAGCATTACTTATTATCAATTGCTTGTCATGAAGGCAAAAGCGAAAATGTTCATGTCGGAAGCAGATTCGGCGGAATATTTTTTACGCTTGGCGGAGGGCTTTTGCCGTGAGGCGTCTGTATCTTCCGGCATACGGTTTTGGCAACTGGGCGCTGAAGTATGGAATATGAAAGGGAATTTGTATGCCCGTATGGCTGTGTTCGATTCCGCGCGGATGGCTTTCGATGAGGCATACCGTTTCTGCGAGCGGATAGACGATAAACATAAATCGCTTAATGTCGCACTGAATTTAGCCGATGCGTATGGAGGCGATGGCAAATACGACCGGAGTTCGTTTTGGTACCGGAAAGCATTGGCATTGGCCGACTCGTTGCAGATGCCCGACGAAGAACGTTTCCCTATCTATTATGGATTGGCGCAGGTTAATATGAATTTGCGCGACTTTGCCCGTTGCGATTATTATTACGGCCTGGCAGGGAAGTATTTCGACCGGATGCAGCCATACGAAAAGCATATTTACCTGAACAACCGGGGTAATTCGTATTATTACCGGCAAGATTATCCTTCGGCACTGGCCTATTTCCGCCGTTTGCTGGATTTCACGAATCGTTATCCTGAAATGAAGTTTGAGCGGAACATGACCATGATCAACCTGGGCGAGGTTTTCTTGTTGATGGACGAAACCGATTCGGCAACCTATTATCTGACTCAGTGTTACGACTATTTTAAAGAAATGGAAAATACTTCGGCTTTGTATTACATTGATACACAGTTGATAGAATTGGCTCTGAAGAGAGATGATTTGCCTTTGGCGAGGAAACGTTTGAAGGAAGCCGTGAAGCCGGATGTCATCGACCCTAATATGTTGCATATACGCAACCGTTACTTGCAACACTATTTTGAGGAAAGCGGAAACTTCCGTCAGGCTTACTATTACTTGAAAGAGAACAACCGCATAGACGACTCTACCCGTAACGAACGTATCCGTATGAGGGTGGCCGATATCGCGTTACGTTATCAGCGCGACAGTACACTGATGAAGAAAGAAATGTCTCTTCAGCAAAAAGAAAATGAGGTGTTGCGGCTGAACCAGTGGCTGTATGGATCTCTGTTGGTGGTTGTACTGGCTGCTATGGCGGGCTTGGTCGTTTTTCTTTACCGGAAAAGAAAACGTGCGGAAGTGGAACGCAATCTGCATGCGGCAATTACGTCTTTGCGCTTGGCGAATATCCGTAATCGCATTTCCCCTCATTTTATATTTAATGTGTTGAATCGTGAGGTGCGGGCTAATCGTGATTCAGAGGCGGATTCTAACCTGAACGAATTGATAAAGCTGATTCGCCGTAATCTGGAGCTTGCCGATAGTCTGTCGGTCACGTTGCACGATGAATTAGATTTTGTACAGACCTATCTTGATTTGGAAGGAAAGACGTTACAACCCGATTTTGTGTATACGCTCAAGATGGATCCCGAAATCAATCCGTATGCGATAAGGGTTCCAGCTATGTTGTTGCAGATTCCGGTAGAAAATGCCATTAAACATGGACTGCGGGGAAAAGAAGGACGAAAATATTTGGACATACGGATTCATCGGCACGCCGATGAAATAGAATTGTTTATTCGCGACAACGGAGGAGGGTATCGTCTTGGTTCGGGCTCTTCAGGGACCGGTACCGGGATGAAAGTGATTATCCGTACGCTGCAGTTATTGAACGCGTATAATAACCGTCCGATAGTGATGCGGATTGATAATGTGGAAATGGAAGCGCACGAGACAGGGTGCGAGGTCTATTTCCGTTTGCCGTTAGATTACTCATACGAATTGAAGAAACAAAAGAAACCTCTTTATGGAACAGGTGTTTAAAACAGTTATTGTAGACGATGAAGAAAGTGCTATTGATAACCTTTCTTTTGAGCTTCGCCGTTATCCGTATGTATCTGTTGAAGGTATGGCGCAGAACGGAGCAACGGGATTGAGGCTGATGGAGAAGATGAAACCCGACTTGGTGTTTTTGGATGTGGAGTTGCCCGATATGTCGGGGATGGATGTGCTGGCTCGTTTGCGCGACCATATTACGTGGACGATGCGGGTTGTCTTTTATACTGCGTATAATAAATATGTGATTGATGCTTTGCGCAGTGCCGCTTTCGATTTTTTGCAGAAGCCTGTCGATTCGGTTGAATTGCAGACAGTCATGTCGCGTTTATGCGAACAAAATGTGAAGTGCGATTTGGCAAGTGCCTCGGCATTGTTTAAAGAACGTCCGTTCATGTTGGTTACTCCTATGGGCGACATGCGGTTCTTGCGGGCTTCTGAAATCGGTTATTTCCGTTATCTGTCGAACCGGAAGATATGGGAAGTCGCTTTGACCGACGGGACCTTCCTTCCTTTACGCCGGAATACGACGGCGGAACAACTTTGTGCTTACGATTCGGTATTTATCCAGATTCATCAGTCGTATATCATTAATTTGCATTATCTGATCATGGTACAGGATAACAAGTGTATTATGTATCCTCCTTTTAATGTGGCTGAAGAACTGGTTATCTCAAAAAAGTACAAGAAGATGATGGCCGAACGCTTTTTCCAGTTGTAACTTTTGACCATATAGTCGCTATTTTTGCTCGTTTAGTACGCGAAATCGATTCGATAGTTGCAAATGCCGGTTTTTATGGGATGGGTGATATTGGCTATTTTTTTATTTTTGTGGAGACAATTAACGATATTCGCCTATATAGGGTGGCGGAAAATCGTTTGGCTTAGCATTGAAATTAGGGCCGTTGTTCTTGGAAACGGATTATATGTTTTTCGGCAATAGCTCAAAGGCTGTTAATGCTTTCATAGGATTGTCTATCCCGTTTGGAAAGCGCAAGAGTTAGGATATTTAGTTCATGTAAATATCAAGTTTTAGTAGGTTTAATAAGAGAAAGACTCTCTTTTGGTTGTAGCAGTATTTTGTCTTGTCTGTCTTTATTTTTTTTAAGTTACCCGGAAGAGATGTCTTTCTCGTTTTTTATAATGGAATAGTCAGAAGCTGTTTTGAATTTATCGTGTGTGCTTTGGGCGATTTTTTGGTCCTTTTCGCTCCTGTTCTTCGTCAGAT
>URCM01000062.1 GCA_900546355.1 uncultured Bacteroides sp. | reverse complement strand
GCCTCAAAAACTCATCCCAAATCATCGCACGATAAATTCAAAACAGCTTCTAAGAAACCTTGGATATAATCCATATAGGGGACATCGGGTCACGTTGGGTGATGTGGCCGGATGTCCTTTTTGTTTTCATGCGGGAAAATTGTAGTTTCGACTGGTGAAAACAAGCGTTTCATCCTGTGAAAACAACCGGAAACGATTGTTGTAGGGAAGCGTCTTTGCGTTTGATGGCCCTGCGCGAAGCACGATGTGTCGGGAGAAAATAGTTTGTACCTTTCCGATTTTACTTTTTTTAGCAGATAAATCCCCGTTAATTTTGTTCATAAACTAAATTTTATCGTATTTTTGCCTCATATTGTAATGTTGACTTTGCAAAATATGATAAATAACATAAAACATCTGGGTATTGTGGAAAGCATAAACGGTTCTCGTCTGAAAGTGAGAATTACGCAGGCTTCTGCTTGCGCTTCTTGTAGTGCGAAAGCGCATTGCCACGTTTCCGAGTCGAAAGAAAAGACCATCGATGTGTACAATCGGGAAGGTGTGCCGTGCCAGGTAGGCGAACAAGTATGGATTGTAGCTACCGCTTCGATGGGCATGAAAGCGGTATTGCTTGCTTTTGTGATTCCTTTTTTGATTCTGCTGGGAGGGCTTGTTGCCGGTTTGCGCTTGACGGGAAGTGAAGCAGGGGCTGCCCTGATAGCCCTTGGCGCATTGGTCCCCTATTACCTTATTATATATAGATGCCGCAAGCGGCTCGACCGTTCATTCGTCTTTACTTTGGAAACAGTATTATAATATCAACAACTAACTTTATACTTATGAATCTGATTTTAGTAGCGGTTATTTCATTGGGAGCCATCGGGTTGGTATCTGCCCTTATCCTGTATGTGGCTTCGAAGAAATTTGCCGTGTATGAAGACCCACGGATAGCCCAGGTGGCCCAGGCGCTGCCCCAGGCCAACTGTGGAGGATGTGGGTATCCCGGATGTTCTGGCTTTGCCTCCGCATGTGTGAAGGCCGGTTCGTTGGAAGGGAAACTCTGTCCCGTAGGCGGACAACCTACGATGGAGAAAGTAGCCGGTATCTTGGGGTTGAAGGCCGAAGCTTCCGAACCTAAGGTGGCGGTAGTAAGGTGTAACGGTTCGTGTGCCAATCGTCCGAGACTTACGCAATACGACGGAGTGCGTTCGTGTGCGGTGGCCAACTCTACTTGCGGTGGTGAGACAGGATGTTTCTTCGGGTGTCTGGGATGTGGCGATTGTGTGTCGGTTTGTCAGTTCGGAGCTATCCGCATGAATCCTGAGACGGGATTGCCCGAAGTCGACGAAGGGAAATGTACGGCGTGCGGGGCCTGTGCCAAGGCTTGTCCGCGGAATATCATCGAGATTCGTCCCAAAGGCAAGAATAACCGGCGCGTGTATGTGCAGTGTGTAAACAAGGACAAAGGAGCCGTGGCCCGGAAAGCTTGCGCTGCCGCTTGTATCGGATGCGGCAAGTGTGTGAAGGTATGTCCTTTCGAAGCCATTACTTTGGAAAACAACTTGGCCTACATCGATCCTGCCAAGTGTAAGTCGTGTCGCAAGTGTGAGATGGAATGTCCGCAGGGTGCCATCGTCGCCGTCAATTTCCCGCCCCGCAAAGCGAAGCCGGAAGCGGACTCCGCCCAAACCCTTGCCCAACCTGAAGTAGAACCCTTAAAACAACAGATAAAGTGAAGACATTTAGAATCGGCGGAGTACATCCGGCAGAAAACAAATTGTCGGCGGGCAAGGCTATCAAGCCGCTTGCCCTTCCCCGGCAAGCCGTGTTCCCTTTGTCTCAGCATATCGGTGCGCCCGCTGTACCTGTCGTGAAGAAAGGCGATGCGGTGAAAGTCGGCACCAAGATAGCAGAGGCGGGAGGTTTTGTTTCGGCACCTGTCTATTCTTCCGTATCGGGGAAAGTGAACAAGATAGATGCCGTGGTCGATGCCAGCGGTTATCGTAAGCCTGCCATTTACATTGATGTGGAAGGCGATGAATGGGAAGAATCCATCGACCGTAGCAGCACATTAATAAAAGAATGCAGTCTATCCCCAGAAGAAATTGTAGCCCGAATCAAGGAGGCGGGTATCGTAGGAATGGGCGGAGCGTGTTTCCCCACTCATGTCAAACTGACCCCACCTCCGGGCTGTAAAGCGGAATGCATCATCGTAAACGGTGTAGAATGCGAACCTTATCTCACCGCCGACCATCGGCTGATGTTGGAAAAACCCGACGAGATACTGGTGGGTGTAAGCATCCTGATGAAGGCGGCAAAAGTGCCCCGCGCCTACATTGCCATCGAGAACAATAAGCCCGATGCCATCCGCTTACTCAGTGATAAAGCCACATATTTCCAAGGAATCGAAGTAGTTCCCTTAAAGGTCAAATATCCCCAAGGAGGCGAAAAGCAACTCATTGATGCCGTTATCCACCACCAAGTTCCTGCACCTCCAGCCTTGCCTATCCATGTGGGTGCCATTGTGCAAAATGTAGGTACGGTATATGCCGTCTACGAGGCAGTGCAGAAGCATAAACCGCTCTTCGAACGCATTGTGACCGTTACGGGCAAGTCGTTGAAGGACCCTTCCAATTTCCTTACCCGTATGGGTACGCCGATGAGCCAATTGATAGAGGCTGCCGGAGGAATGCCCGAAGATACGGGCAAGATAATCGGGGGAGGACCGATGATGGGCAAGGCGTTGATGCATGCCGATGTGCCCATTTGCAAAGGAAGTTCGGGCGTTTTGCTGATGAACGGCAAGGAAGCGAAACGCACCGTTCCCCAACCGTGCATCCGGTGTGCCAAGTGTGTGAGTGTCTGCCCGATGGGACTGGAGCCTTATCTGCTTGCCACTTGTTCGGCGCGTGGCGACTGGGAGCGTGTAGAGCATGAAATGATTATGTCGTGCATCGAGTGTGGCTCGTGTCAGTTCACGTGTCCTTCGCACCGCCCGATACTCGACAATATCCGTTTGGGAAAAGGCAAGGTCGGTGCGCTTATCCGTGCGCGCAATGCCAGGAAGTAGTGAATAATTAACAATGAATAATTAACAGTGATTTTATAGTCAACGGTTATGGCAAATAAACTAATCGTATCTTTATCGCCCCACGTGCATAGCGGAGACAGCATACAAAAGAATATGTATGGTGTCTTGATTGCGTTGATACCCGCTCTGCTTGTATCGTTCTTCGCGTTCGGACTGGGGGCTGTCCTTGTCACGCTGACCTCGGTGGCGGCGTGTCTTTTCTTCGAATGGGCTATCACGAAATATATCTTGAAGCGCGACGGAAACACCCTTATGGACGGTTCCGCTGCCTTGACCGGTGTTTTGCTGGCATTCAATCTGCCTTCCAACCTGCCTGTATGGATGGTTGTCATCGGTGCGCTGGTGGCTATCGGCATTGGTAAGATGACTTTCGGCGGATTGGGATGCAATCCCTTCAATCCGGCATTGATAGGCCGTGTGTTCCTCTTGATTTCTTTTCCCGTGCAGATGACCTCGTGGCCTCAGGCAGGCCAGTGGGGCGCTTACCTCGATGCCGAAACCGGCGCTACTCCGCTGGCACTGATGAAGCAAGCCATCAAGACGGGCGACGCTTCCGTATTGGGCGGCCTGCCAAGCAGCCTGAGCCTTTTGATAGGCATTCCGGACAGTGGTCAGATGGGAGCCGGATGTCTGGGCGAAATCAGTGCGGGAGCCTTGCTCTTAGGGCTGGTTTATATGTTGTGGAAGAAAATCATCTCGTGGCACATTCCGGTGTCTATCCTCGTTACCGTATTTGTGTTTTCCGGCTTGATGCACCTGGCCAATCCGGTTTATGCTTCTCCGGTATACCATCTTCTCACCGGCGGCCTGATGTTGGGGGCTATTTTTATGGCGACCGATTATGTCACTTCGCCGATGACCCACAAGGGAATGATTGTCTACGGCGTTGCCATCGGCTTCCTTACCGTGGTAATCCGCACCTTTGGCGCTTACCCCGAAGGCATGTCGTTCGCCATCTTGATTATGAACGCCTTTACGCCGCTCATCAACACTTATTGCAAACCTAAACGTTATGGGGAGGTATTGAAGAAATGAAAAAGCTGGAATCATCACTGAAAAACATGGTCCTGTCGCTGACAGGATTCTCCATACTTGCCGGAGGATTGTTGGGTTGGGTCAATGCGGCTACGGCAGACCCTATAGCACAAGCCAACGCCAAGGCATTGAGCGATGCTATCGCGGTTGTCGTGCCGGGATTCGACAACAATCCGGCCGAAGAGGTAAAGACGGTGGAAGTCGACGGGACCGCCTATAAGGTATATCCCGCTACGAAAGAGGGTGAACCGATAGGGGCTGCCGTAGAAGCCTCTGCCAATGGGTTTGGAGGCGCGCTGACCGTATTGGTAGGCTTCGACACCGAAGGAAACGTCATCGATTATTCTTTACTAAGTCACGCGGAGACGCCGGGACTGGGTTCGAAAGCTGCCGATTGGTTCAAGAAAGGAGCCAAAGGGGATATAACCGGAAAGAATCCAGGCGAGAAGCCCTTGGGCGTGACCCAGGACGGAGGTGAGATAGATGCCATTACCGCGTCTACCATTACTTCGCGTGCCTTCTTGCAGGCGGTAAACCGTGCGTATGCTGCCTATATGGACGAACAGGTGGACGGCACCAGCGGTGCCTCGCCCCAATATTAATCAGGAAAGGAGCAGATTATGAATAACTTGAAAGTATTGATAAACGGAATTGTCAAGGAAAACCCTACGTTTGTCCTTTTGTTGGGGATGTGTCCCACGTTGGGCACTACCTCTTCCGCCCTCAACGGCATGGGGATGGGGCTGGCCACGATGTTTGTGCTGATATGTTCGAATTTCGCCATCTCCGCCATCAAGAACCTTGTGCCCGACATGGTGCGTATCCCTATTTTCGTGGTGGTCATCGCTTCGTTCGTTACCATCCTGCAAATGCTGATGCAAGCATACGTCCCCAGCCTCTACGCCACATTAGGCTTGTTCATCCCTTTGATTGTAGTGAATTGCATTCTGTTGGGACGTGCCGAAGCTTTTGCCTGCAAGAACTCTCCGGTAGCTTCTCTCTTCGACGGGTTGGGCATCGGTTTGGGATTCACCATCGCACTGACTTTGCTGGGTGGTGTGCGTGAGTTTTTGGGGACAGGCAAATTGTTCGGCCTGTCCGTCATGCCCGAGCAGTACGGCATGTTGGTATTCGTGCTCGCGCCGGGTGCCTTTATCGCCTTGGGTTACCTCATCGCTATCGTTAACCGCTTGAAAAAGAAATGAATGTTATGGAATATGTATTGATATTTATCACCGCTATTTTTGTGAACAACATCGTGTTGTCGCAATTCCTTGGCATTTGCCCTTTTCTGGGCGTGTCGAAGAAAGTAGAGACCGCCATGGGTATGGGAGCCGCCGTGGCCTTTGTGCTGACGCTTTCCACCATTGTCACCTATGTCATCCAGAAATTTGTGCTCGACCCCTTCGGGCTTGCCTACTTGCAGACCATTGCTTTTATCCTGGTCATTGCCGCATTGGTGCAGATGGTGGAAATCATCCTGAAGAAGGTTTCGCCCGCTCTTTATCAAGCGTTGGGCGTGTTTCTTCCGCTGATAACTACCAACTGTTGTATCTTGGGTGTGGCCATCCTGGTCATCCAAAAGGACTTCGACTTGCTGACGGGTGTAGTTTATGCTTTCTCTACCGCGCTGGGCTTCGCGCTTGCCTTGATTGTTTTTGCGGGCATCCGCGAGCAGTTGAGTATGGTCAACATCCCTAAGGGTATGCAGGGGATGTCTATCGCGTTGGTTACAGCCGGCTTGCTTGCCATGGCGTTCATGGGATTCTCCGGAGTAGACAAAGGGCTTGCTGCTTTGTTCGGGCTGTAACAGGCTTCATAAGCATAAAAAAAGAACGTGTCCGCAACTATCGGGACACGTTCTTTTTTTATGCTTATGTCTGTCGTCGGTTGACTGCCTTTCCCGATGCAGTATATATTCATGTGCCAATGCAGTATATATTCATGTGCCGATGCAGTATATATTCATGAGCCGATGCAGTATATATTCATTTTTCTGTGGTGTCATTTGTGTTCTTTACGCCTTTTTGAGCATATTCTTTGTCATAAGGGATAAATTCAGTAATTATAAAGTGATGATACTATAAATCATGTTTTTGCCGTCTGTTATTGAAATCATGCCTTTTTCTATCTGAAATGCTTTTAAATCAATGGTGAGAAAAGATGTTTTGTCACTATGAACCAGTTCTTGATATATACCTTGAGCGGTATAAGTTTGTGTTATAAAATGCGGCCTTCTGTCTATTTTAAGGCGTCCTTAAGGTCCGTATAGACCGACCGGCTTTGTACCGAGCCAACGATTCCTGTACCTCCTATAATGTTGCTATAGTGGGGCGATGGCTCGGCAAGCCCCCAATCCATCAGGTTGCCGCTTACCGATTCTTCATCGGCGTTGAAGATGCCTGTCAGATACTGATAATAAGATTCTGAGAGGGAGTAGAGGATGATTTTCCGGGGGCGTGAATCGTCTCCGCCCGTAAACAATGGGGCTTTTTCTACTATTTTCAGTGTATATCGTGTGCCGTTGAACAATTCGTCGGTAAAGGTACGCCCTTCGTTCCCGTAAATCCCCGTGTCGGTGTCAATCCCGTCAACAGGGGATTGTTGTGCCAGGAATACGTCATCGTAAGAGTAGTCTATGGTTTCGGCGGCCAGCCCGTTTCCGCTTTCTATCCGGATGAAATAGAAGTTTTGCCTGTCTGGATTGTCGGTAAAGGTAATGTGGTAGGTGGCTTCGTATGATTTCCCGTAGGCAGGGCCGTCTGGAGTCCAGATGATTTGGTCGGGGTCGTCAAACGTGCGGACAGTCAGTGTCACTTCTTCAATAGGAATGACTTCCGGAATGCTGTCGCATCCGTATATGGTTCCCATAGGACTGTCCGCTTCGATGGCAATGCCGTCTCCGGGCGATGGGCGGTAGGCGGAAAGATACTTTTGGCTGGTCGTGTCGTATTTCATCTTTTCCATCTTTGCGCCGTTGACGTACAGATAGACTTCGGCATCCGCTATGTTCGAATACCCTTGGCGGTAATCGGTGAAGAAAACAGTCTGGCTTACTTGAGCCATGACGGTTGTGTCCGGAGAAAGTATGGAGTTAAGCACTAACGTGGGTTCGGGGCGGTATTTATCCATGTTGATGTCTTTGTAACAGCTTGTAAGCAAGAGGCCGATAATTAACGCTGTGAGGTGCTTGCACGTTTTCATGTGGATGTCTTTTTAGAATTTATAGGTGTAAGAAACAGACGGGATGAGGGGGAACAGGGCGAATTGCCGGAAGCGCGGAGCCAATGACTGTCCGTCCGTTGTCTGTTTCTGGTTGTTCTTTTCTATCATGATGGGGTTCATCCGCGAATAGGCGTTATATAGCGAAATGTTCCATATCCGCATACGTCCGCGTTTTAAGGGGCGGTAGAAATTAATGCCTAAATCCAGCCGGTGGTATGCCGGAAGGCGCACATTGTTTTTCCCTTCGTAGAAGTTGGGCATTTCTTCTTCCTTGTTGGGGTAGGTAGGCACGATGTCTGTCGGGTATCCGTCCGGATAAGCGTAATTTTCGAGCGAGAGCGTGGCTCTGTTTCCTGTCATGAACACCCATCCGGCATTCAGCTCGATGCGTGGCGATAAACGCCACGTGGCGGATAAGCTCACTTTATGCCGGTTGTCGTATTTCGAGGGGAAACGCTTTCCGCCATTCAGTTCGGGAAACAGGCGGTCGCTCCACATTAGCCCGTATCCGATAAAGCCTTGTATGTTCCCAAATTCGGCTTCGGCTTGGAAATCCATTCCATAAGCCCGTCCGTTTCCGCTGCACAGGGTTTGTTCCCAGGAATCCGTTTGCATATACCGGTAATTGTCTTTGTATTCCAGCAGGTTGCTCATCTTCTTGTAATACCCCTCCAAGGAGAAGGTGTAACGCTTGTTAGGGGATACGTAGATGCCGGCGGATACTTGATGGGAGGTCAGCGGGGCAAAGTGACGGGTGATGGGCAGCCAGTAATCGGTGGGCAAAGAGATGTAATTGTCGCTTACCTGTTGCACGAACTGGCTCATCTTGGCATAGCCCGCTTTCAGGCTTACGGTGGGGCTTACCCGGAAATTAGCGGAGATTCTGGGTTCGAAAACCGGATATTGTTTCCCTTCTACCCGAAAGAACGAGCCGCGTAAGCCGGCATTGAACTGTAGCCAAGGGGCGGCCTGTATGTCTACTTCCACGTAGCAATTCCACTCATTGGCTATTACTTTTGGGTTCGTTTCCCGCTCGGTGGGTAAGGAGGTTGATTGGTTTGCATTTTCCGCCGGGGAGAATTGATGGTGTGTATATTGTGCGCCGAGGCGGAAGACGGCCTGGTCTGAGGGAGTAAATGAAAAGGCGGCGTTTACGCTTAAATCATTGATGGCATTACGGGTATCGGAGTAAGAGCGGCTGAGGGCATCCTTTCCTTCTTCCGCTTCGTCCGAAACGGTTTCCACAGTCCGTTTGAAAGTAGACTGGTAGCGGGTGTAAGACGCTTTCATGTCGTAGGCGATAAGGGCGTTGATGGGATAATGCCATTTGACGGCTCCCAGCATATTTCCCCAGCCGAGCCGGTTCTCGTTTTTGTGGTAATAGTCATTGCCGTCGGCATTTTCTTCATTGGAAAAACGGTGTTCCCCCATTTTTACTTTGTCGTATCCGTAGTAGCCCAAGAGGGAGAGTGTGCCCATCCGCCCTAAGCGTTGGCTTATTTTCAGGTTGAAGTCGGTGAAGTTGTAGCCGGCGATGGTCTTCTCGCCGTCTTTTTTCTTGGATGCGTTCATAATGGCGAGTGCGGGCAGGGAGATTAGTTCCAGCCAGGAACGCCTGACGGCTGCAAACAGGGAAGTCTTGTCTTTCACTATCGGGCCGGATAGGCTGAAGTTTGCCGAAGTGAGTCCTACGGTAAAATTGCCTTGCCACTTTTCGTAGCTTCCGGTTTTCATGGAAATGTCCGTCACGCTCGAAAGCCTTCCTCCGTAGCGTGCGGGGAAAGCCCCTTTGTAAAAAGTGAGGTGGTTGATGGCTTCGGCGTTGTAAGCCGAGAACAGTCCTCCTACATGGTTCATCTGGTAAACCGGGCTTCCGTCAATGAGGAACATATTCTCGTCGTTTTCGCCTCCGCGTACAAACATGCCGGCAAACCCTTCCGTGCCGGCGGAAACGCCGGGCTGCAGTTGGAGTGCCTTGATGACATCTGCTTCGCCGAACAGGGTCGGCACGCTTTTGATGGCGTGCTGGCTCATGACGGTCATGCCCATTTGTGCGCTTCGCAGCTTGTCTTCTTTGTAATGGCCTATTTTAACGACTTCCTGTAACCGGTAGCCGCGTAACGAATCGGTTTGCAGGGTGTCTGTAAGCGTTTCGTGGCACCAGGCGGGGACAGAAGGGATAAAGGTAAGTAGAAGGAGCTTTAAATTCATGTTGGGATGCAGGCACGGCGTTGCGTGCAAAAGTGTTTTTCTTCTACCACAACGCCGTGCGGTTAAAGGATTAGTGTGTCGTCGTTATTTCTATATACAGGTTTCCATAGACAATGTAACCGGAATAGCTGAAACCGAATGTATCGTCTACGGTTTTCTTCCCCGAAAATGTCAGGCGGGTATAGCCGTCTTCTGTCACTTCTGTTAACGGGAGGTTGTCTATTTCGATGGATTGATATCCTTCGAATACATTGTCCAGCGTCATGCTTCCTGTCTTGAAGTCTCCGGTACGGAATGTTACGGAAGCATCCCCTGATACCGTTTCTCCGTCTATGGTTGCGGAAAGAAGATTCTTTTCATTTCCGGGTGCATAAGTTCCGTTCAGATAGTTCCCTAATTCGATGCCTCCACCGTTTTCATCATCGCTGCAGGATATGAATGTCATAGGACTGAGGCAAAGGCCTATGAATAGAAAATACTTTAAACCTGTGAGTAATAGTCTCATTCTTTTCATTGTTTTACTTGTTTTTGGTTTGCTGCAAAGTTATGCACAACGAGTAAGACCAACAAGAAAGTAACCTTGATTTCAGTTTAACATGGTAAGCACAAATAGTTCTGTAAATCAAATTATTATGAGTGGGCTGAGTTGCTCAATCTGTACATCGCTTTTCAGAACTTCCAAATCCAGTTGTCAAAGCTCTTTTTTTCGGAAGAAAGCTTAAGGTGTGTATAGATTTTCTTTTTCATTCGGGATTTGGAAGTAGAGACCGAAGCGGGCGAAATGGCTAAGAGTGTGGCAATCTCGCCCACGGAGAAATGCAGCTTTATCAGGCAGCAAAGCAACACTTCGTATTTGCTTAAGATTGGGACGGTAGCGAGCAAGCGTTTGCTGAAATCGGCATAAATTGTATCGGTAAGTTGGCAAATGCGGCTTCGCTCTTTATCGGTTAGGCAAACAGGTTTTTGATGCAACGTCACGAGATAGGGGTGCGTTTCGAGTACGAGTGCAGACAGTTGGTCTCTTTGCGACTTCAGTTGGTTTAACTCTTCAGTTTCCGAAGTCATTTTGTATGTTGATTTGTATGCGGATATTTCGTCTTTCAGCTGTTCGTTGGCTTGATGCAAGGTCAGGTTCTCTGCTTGTAATGATGCAAGGGTGTCTTGCAGTTCTTCCATTTGCCCGGTTGCTTCTTGACTTTCAGCCATTCGTCTTTCCAATTCCGCAATATAGGTATTGTTTCGGGAAATGAGCCGTTCGTTCTCGTTCAATTGCGAGATTAAATGATTAAATTCTGCATTTTTCCGGCGTATCATTGCTTTTCTATACATATAGAAATAGATGACAATTCCTATCAGGCAGAGGAAGGCGATAATACCCCATAAAGATAGACGAGTGTTTTGATAAGTCAATCGTTGGTTTTTATTGATAAGTTTTTGGTGTTCGTATTTTTCTTTGTAGGCAATGATGGTTTCACTTTTATCCAATGCATATATAGAATCCTGATAAAATAACAAAGAGTCGCAAAAGTCAGCCATATATTTCCGGTAAGCCGGTTGGTGGCTTAAGTACATTAAGGCATCGTACGCTCCCGCAAGTGTGTACACATTGGTTGTGTTCAATGCTTTCTTTAAATAATAATAGGCAGAATCATATTTCTCTAAGTTTAGAAAAATTCCCCCAATACTATAGTAATTTTGGGCAGAAATGGAATCATCTGTTATTCCTTGTTTTTCTAAAAACAATGCTTTTTCATATTCCCCTAACATGGAATAGATATCAGCCAATTCGCTTTCTAATGAACGGAAGGTTATGTGCGCACAGTCTCGTATTTGGATTGCTTGGGTATACATATCGATAGCACGTTCATAATCTTCATTTACAGCATACGCTCTGCCTAAATATTTTAAAGAAGAAATTTCATACCGCTTGCAAGAATCCTTTATGGCATACTCGTAGGCTTCTTGAAAGGTTTCCAAGGCATAATCGGTCAGGTCGCGGTACACATACAGGTTGCCTAAGGAAGACATGACCAAGTAGCCCAACTTGTAGTCGTCGGTTTTCTCCATGTCCGCCTTCGCCTCTAAAAAGTAGTCCATGGCTTCCGTGATATGCTTCAGTTCGTAGTTGACATTGCCCATATAGAGTGCCGATAGGGCTTTGCGGCGGGAGTTGTCCGTAGGGCGATAGTAGTCGTAAGCGATGCGGATAAGCGAATCGGAATGGAACGTAAAGCTCTGCTTGTATTGGGCTTGCGTCACCAAGAGGCACCACAAGGCGTGTTGCTCCTCGTTGCTTGCGTCCGGCTTTTGCATGGCTTCAAGGATGTGCAGGGCACTGTCGGGGCGGTCGAACATTACTGCTTCCGCCTGTGCCAGTTCAGGCAAGGGCGTATCTTCCGCCGTTTGTTTACAGCCCTGCACCAAGCATGCCGCTATCAGGCCGATAAGTGCATATAAGATAGGATGATTCTTCATGTCGTCTTTGGTTTCCGCAAAAGTACGGAAATAACCCGACTTCCTTGAAAGATAAACACAGATTAACGCGGATTTAACGGCGGGTTCACCGGTGTGTCTTGCCGTGTTTCTCTTTCGGGCATCCTGCGCATCCGCACCCGCATCCGCAATCGGATTGTTGTCCCGGTTTCTTCTTCTTGAAGAACTTCAGGAAGTGCCGCCCTGCGTAAACAACGCAGAGCAGCACGATGATATAAACAAGGATAGTTTGTATGTCCATGGCTTACTTTGTTAAATAAACAATTTTCCTATCTGATACGTCAGGAACGAGACCACCCATGCCAGTGCCGTGGTGTAGCAGGCAGCGAAGGCTGCCCATTTCCAGCTTCCCGACTCGTTCTTGATAGCCGCTATGGTGGCGATGCACGGGAAATAGATGAGTACGAAAAGCATGTAGCCGTATGCCACCAGGGGCGTAATGGGGATACGTTCGGACAGGTTTACATTCTCAATGTCTTCCTCATTCGTATAGAGAACGCCCAAGGTACTTACTACCAGTTCCTTCGCACCTACACCCGACAAGAGTCCGATGCCCATCTTCCAGTCGAATCCCAACGGCTCGATGACCGGCTCGATGGCTTTTCCTATCTGTCCGATGTAAGAGTTTTCTTGTTGTTCGGCGGTGGTTTCATACTGGTTATGGTTCGGATAGTACCCCAAGAACCAGATGATGATGGACGCTATCATGATGATGCCTCCCATTTTCTTGAGGTATTGCGCGCCTTTCTCCCACGTGTGGCGTGCCACGGATTTTGCCGTAGGCATGCGGTAGGGGGGAAGCTCCATGACGAACGGGGCGTCTTCTCCCTTTACGATGAACTTGCTGAAGATACGCGCCATGAGCACCGCCAGCAGGATGCCGATGGCATAGAGCGAGAGCAATACCAGGCTGGCACGGCTGGGGAAGAAGGCACCAATCAGTACCAGATAGATGGGCAGACGGGCGCTGCACGACATCAACGGATTGATGAGCATGGTGACCAGACGCGCCTTGCGGCTCTCGATGATGCGTGAGGCCATGATAGCCGGCACGTTGCATCCGAAGCCCATGATGAGCGGGATGAACGACTTGCCGTGCAAGCCCATCTTGTGCATGATTTTATCCATGATGAACGCCGCACGTGCCATATAGCCCGTGTCTTCCATAAACGAGATGAAGATGTAGAGCAACAGGATGTTGGGCAGGAACACGATGACGCCTCCCACGCCGCCGATGATACCGTCGATGACCAAATCCTTGAGCGGGCCGGCGGGCATATACGTCTCTGCCAGCGAGCCGATGGCTCCTACCAGCCACTCAATCCATTCCTGCGGATAGGCTCCGAGGGTGAAGGTACACTCGAACATGATGTAAAGGAAGAGGAAGAAAATGGGGAATCCCCAAATCTTGTGGGTCACGATGCTGTCTACCACCCGGGTGAACGCTGAGGTGTCCTGGCTCTTTTCCACGTAAGTCTCTTTCAGCGCGCCCGATATAAAGCCGTATTTGGCATCGGTGATGGCCTGTTCGCTATCTTCGTTCATCGCCCGGCGGATGCGTTCGGCTTCCTTGTCGCGTATCTGGATGACTTCCGCGCCGTTGGGCAAGGTGGAAATCACGTGTTGCTCGATGTCCTTGTCGTTCTCCAAGAGCTTGATGGCAAGGAAACGGGTAGAGTATTTGTGGCGGATGTTCTCGTTCTTGCAGATTTCCTTTTTGATGGCTTCGATGCTCCGTTCCAGCTCCGGCCCGTGGTTGATATGGATGTGGCGGATGTAGCTCTTGGCATCATCGGATTCGTGCACTTCTTCCGCGTTGCTCCCGAACTTGTGGTCGGGCACGTATTGATTGTGCCATTCGCGGAACTCGCGCAAGGCTTCGTCTTGTATCTCTTCTTTCTGCCCCATGAAGTCAGCACCCTCGTAAAGTCCGATAATCACATGGAAGAGGGTGTCGATGCCCCGTCCCGTGCGGCTTACCGTGGGCACCATCGGTACGCCCAGTAGCTGCCCCAAGGCTTTGTAGTTGAGTGTGTTCCCGCTGTGTTCCAGTGCGTCGTACATATTGAGTGCCACCACCATGCGCACGTTCATGTCAATGAGTTGGGTGGTGAGATACAGGTTGCGCTCCAGGTTGCCCGCATCCACCACGTTGATGATGACATCGGGGGTCTGGTCGATGATGTGCTTCCGCACATAAAGTTCTTCGGGACTGTATGCCGAGAGCGAATAGGTGCCCGGCAAGTCCACCAGCCGGAAGTGATAGCCTTGGAACTCGAAATGTCCGGCTTTGGCGTCTACCGTCACGCCACTGTAATTCCCCACGTGTTCGTGTGCCCCCGAAGCAATGTTGAAGAGTGAAGTCTTTCCACAGTTGGGGTTCCCGACGAGTGCCACATTGATGGTGCGGCGTTTGCCTTGCGCTATTTCGCGCAGCTTTTCGTCCGATACGGGGATGTCTTCGGCTATGGGGTTGAGCACTTCGGTTTCTTTTATCGAGGCGCGCGCCTCTTCTTCGCTCACCACCTCAATCATTTCCGCTTCCTGGCGGCGCAAGGAGATTTCGTATCCCATTATTTTGTATTTGATAGGGTCTTTCAGCGGAGCGTTCAGAATGACTTCCACCGTTTTCCCCTTGATGAAGCCCATTTCGATGATGCGCCGGCGGAATCCTCCGTGCCCCATCACCTTGATGATGACTCCTTTTTCGCCTGTTTTAAGTTCTGATAGTCTCATGTTTATCGTTTATTTTGCCACAAAGATACAGGATAGATTGATGTTATGCAAGTTATTTAGATTGTTTTTAAATAAAAAGTAAACAAGTTGCATATAGTTTCATGCCGGGACGCAACGAGGTGCATCGGGCAACGCATACGCATGAATGTCCCGATGCATATAACTTCGTGGGTAAGGATAAGATAGCATATTTTTTCTTACCTTTGCCTTATGTTACAAAAGAACGTGATTCGGTTTATCCGTGAAAAGGATTTATTTGCGGAAAACGACAAGATTGTGGTGGCGCTGAGCGGAGGAGCCGACTCGGTGGCTTTGTTGCGCTTGCTTTTGCAGGCAGGATATCGTTGTGTGGCGGCTCATTGTAATTTCAGGTTGCGTGGAGCGGAGTCGGACAGGGATGAGGCTTTTGTACGGGATTTGTGTACGGAGCTGGATGTTCCTTTGCGGGTGACAGGTTTTGATACCCGGACGTATGCTGCTGCCCATAAGGTTTCTATCGAAATGGCGGCTCGCGCGCTGCGCTACGCTTGGTTTGAGGAAGTGAGGAAGGAAGAAGGCGCGCAGGCGGTAGCGGTAGCTCATCACCGGGACGATAGCGTGGAGACTTTTTTATTGAATTTGGTGCGGGGCACGGGTATCCAAGGGTTAAAAGGAATCGCGGCGAAGAATGGCAATATTGTCCGTCCGTTGCTTGAGACGGGGCGGGAAGAGATTTTGGCTTACTTGGCCTCATTGGGGCAAGACTATGTGACGGACAGCACCAATCTGAAAGACGAGTTTGTCCGCAACAAGTTGCGTCTGGATGTGCTTCCTTTACTGAAGGAAATCAATCCTTCGGTCAGCGAAACGATAGCCGAGACCGCACGGAGGCTGAGCGATGTGGAAGCTGTGTATCGCTCGGCGATGGAAGCGGCTTGCCGCCGGGTGAGAGAGGGAGCGGACCGTATCAGTATTTACCGTCTGAGGCAGGAGGTGTCTCCGCAAGCGGTATTGTTCGAGTTGCTTCATCCGTTGGGCTTTAACTCCGCACAACTGGGCGACATCTATCGGAGTTTGGATGGAGAGTCGGGCAGGTTGTTTCATGCACCGATGTACACCGTGCTTCGCGACCGTGGTTGTCTGATTATAAAGAAGCGGGAAGAAGAAGGCTTTACCCCGTGCTTGTATCAAGAGTTGATGGAGGTGGAAGCGGGTTTCCGGGTGCCACATGAGCGGGAAACGGCGTATGTGGATGCTTCACGCATACAGACTCCGCTTGTTTTGCGTAAGTGGCGTCCGGGCGATAAGTTCGTGCCTTTCGGTATGCGGGGATTCAAGAAAGTGCGCGATTACCTGCGCGACCGCAAGTATTCTTTATTTGAGAAAGAGAATCAATACGTGGTTTGTGCGGGTGAGGATATCGTCTGGCTGGTAAACGAGCGTACAGACAACCGTTTCCGTGTGACGGAGCATACGCGGCAAGTATGGGTGCTTCGGGTAAAAAAAGATACTCCAGCCATTCTCTAATGGTTGGAGTATCACAACACAAAAACTAAACTAGACTTAACTAAACTATTCAATAAAGAAGTTTCACAACTTCTGTTGTTATTATGTACAGGGCAAATATAAACCTTATATTTAGAAGCGACAAGCAGAATGAAATAAAAACGTGTTTTATCTGCGTTAAAGAAGATTAAAAATGGCGATTTGTTTAAACAATATGTTCGTTAACATAGTTTTGTAACTCTTGCTTGTAACTATCGGAGATAGGTATGTAATCTTTTCCGAAGATAATGCGTCCTTTGTCGATGATTTTTATTTTCTGCTTTTGTACGATAAACGAGCGGTGCACGCGTATGAATTGGCTGGCTGGCAGTTTTTCTTCCATGGCTCTCATGCTGATGAGCGACAAGACAGGTTTGTTTGTTCCTTCTATGTGAATCTTGATATAATCTTTCAATCCTTCGATGTATAATATTTTGTCTAATTCTATTTGCACTAACTTGTAATCGCTTTTTACATAAATATATTTCCTTACGTTTTCAGCGGGTGGTGTGGAGTCGACTTTTTGTTGCAATTCGAACCAGCGGACGGCTTTGTTGACGGCTTCCATGAAGTCGGCGTAACTGATAGGTTTCAGCAGGTAGTCGAGCGCATTGACCCGGTAACCATCAATGGCATATTGATTGAAAGCGGTGGTAAATACGATGCGGGTATCATTGGAGACCATGCGTGAGAATTCCAGTCCGTTTAATTCGGGCATCTGGATATCAAGGAATAAAAGGTCGACTGGGTTTTTGGGTAACGACTCCATTGCCTGCACGGCACTCGAATAGGTGCCGCATAAGGTCAGAACTGGAGTTTTCTTTACGTAACTATCTAATAGTCCTAAAGCCAAAGGCTCGTCGTCGATGATGGCACAGCGCAGATTCATAAGGATTTATTTTTTAGGGTTAAACAGAATGAGGTAATTGGATGTACAACGCAGAGATGTATTCTTTTTTGTCGGGCGAAAGGTTCCGTTGCCAACGGTAACGTTTCGGATAAAGCAGTTCGAGTCGTTTGCTTACTTGTTCCAATCCGATACCCGACCCGCTTTTGTCCGCACGGGTTTTGGGATAGTTGCTGTTTCGTATTGTGCAGCAAATTTCTTTCTCGGTTTCGGTAATGGCAATATTGATAAAGCTGGGTTCGGTGGGCGAAATGCCATGTTTGAATGCATTTTCTATCAATGAAATAAAGATAAGTGGTGCAATGGGTGTCTGGCTTTCGGGTTTGATGTCGAATGTGGTTTGTATGTCGACTTGCGGGGATACGCGGATGCGCATCAGCTCGATATAATTCCGGATGAAATCGATTTCTTTCGATAGCGGGACAAATAGTTGCTGGTTGTCGTAAAGGACATAGCGCAGTAGTTTGCTCAGTTCTTGTACGGCTTGTTGTGCTTTTTCGGTGTCGAATGCAATCAATGCATAAATATTGTTCAGGGTATTTAGTAAGAAGTGAGGGTTTAGCTGGTTGCGTAAGTTCTTCAGTTCGGCTTCGGTACGGCTTCTTACCGCTTCTCGCCGTTCGGATTCTGCCTGGCTCCATCGGATACTCATGCGGATGGCTACGCTTAACCCTGTAGTGAAAATGAGTCCTGCCGCATCACGTAAATAAAAGATGTATTGGGGCGGAAGAGGACGATTGAGGAAAATAGGAGGTGGAAATAGGGTATCGTTCAGGTAGCGTGAACCTAATGTCATGACGGCAACGGTAAGGAAGCTGACCAACAAGAATTGCCGTGTATGTTCCTTGAAAAGAAGAAAGGGCGTGAAAATGAAATAGTTGAGGTAAAAGATGATAAAGGTGAATAAAGGAAAGATGCTGTGATGCAGGAAGGCGTCCCAGTCTATCGTGCCGTTGCTGCGCTGGGCGAAAAAAATCGGGAAAGCGAAAAATAGCCCCCAGCAGATGATATGAATCAGCACGACTAATGTGCGGCGAGGTATATCGGTTGTTTGTATCATGGCAGAGATATAAATTATGTATGGGCAAATAATACTTCGTTAAATTAATATCTAATCCGTTGAAAATAAACGAGTTAATTAATAAAGTTTAGCAGAATAAAATAGGTCAAGTGACTGAAATTCAGTACCTTTAATGGTATCTAACCACACATTAAAGCAATGAACAGAACAGCACTTGACCAATATGAGGGACTCGT
>URCM01000061.1 GCA_900546355.1 uncultured Bacteroides sp. | reverse complement strand
TCTTCCGATGGTTTCCCCTCGCCTAACAGGTCCAGCATTTTCTCGCCATAACGCGTGCCCAACATCCGATAGCCCTTTGCCGTAAAATGCAAACTGTCCTGGGCGGCAGGACATCCGGCAGAAGAAATAACATGCGCGGTAGGGATGGTACGGGGTAACGTATCAATAATGGCGTTCATCGAAGCGCACTTTCCGTTCTGGTCGGCATTGACCGTTTCACCGGCCAGCAAAGGCACATTCTCCGCCTTCAAGTCCAGGTCGGAAAGCAACCGCTCATAAATCAGTTTCACCTTCTGCGGCCATTCGGGGTCGCCCGTGTTCGATTCGCCCTGATGCAAAAGAATTCCTTTGATCACCCCATCCTTTTGTGCCAACCGCGCCAATTCGACAAGCCGCGCATACGGATTCCCGTCATACTCTTTCACCATATTTTGCAGCCAGTCGGGCGATGAAGCCACATAGTCTTGGTATTTGTCTTCATCGAACAACTCGATACGGCATCCGCCAACGGCTACATGGATGATGCCCACCCGTACATTCCCGGGCAGGTTCTTTATCAAGGTACGCCCGAAATAATCGGCCGGAGTCAGCCCCGTATAGCACCGGCACAACGGCGGCACCGCACGATACCATTTTCCTTTCTCACGTCCTAAATCAGGACAGTCTACGGCGGACATCACCAGGAAGCGCCCGCTCACGCCACACGTGTCTTGCGGTTCAAAACGGGCATTGCCTTCCATATTCGACTGCCCGAAGCACAAATAGATGTAGAAATCCTTGTCGCGGGCAGATGCGGACAGAACCGTCAGAATCGCCCCCAATAACAATAGCATTTTTCTCATGGTACTAACGATTTTAAAATGTTTACTTATACTAACCACGAGCAAAGTTAGAAGTTTTTTGCATTCCTACGAAAAAACCGTTATTAAAACATGTCATCAGACTCCGGTTTTTCCGTTATCGCGTGTCATATAAAAAGAAAGTGCGGGAATGTATTTGCGCCAGCCACGGAAGTCAGGAGCGAAGCCCCTTCAGCCTTTCGCGAAGGAATTTCAACGCTTTATACATGTGCGCCTCCACCGTACGCAAGGAGATGCCCATCACGTCGGCAATGTCTTTGTTCTTCATGTCGTGCAGGTAGCTCAGCTTGAATACTTCCTGGCATTTATCGGGCAACTCGTTGATGGCGCAATGAAGCTCCGCACGCAACTCCTGGTTCTCTATCCGGCTGATTACGTCCGTATGGCCGGGCTGGTAATAGTCTAACTTCTTTTGGTAAAACTCCACTTCCTCGGCATTATAGTTTTCCGCTACCGCCCGGTGTTTCAACAGGTTGATGGCTTTGGTATAAACCGACCGATACAGGAATGCCTGAATCTGTTCGCCGACTTCAACAGAATCTTTCCTCCGCCAGACTTCCACGAATACATCCTGAACAATGTCTTCCGCGTCATCTTCTCCTACAAGGCGCGCCGCATAGAACAACAAGCCTCCATAATAACGTCTGAACAAATCCTTATATGTCTTCTCGAATTCCTCCGCCATATCTATCTTATCAAGATTTGCATTCTGCAAATGTAATCAATAGAAAGAAATGAACAAAACAAAATAAGTGTTTTTCGTTTATTGCTTGTTCTAAATACATAACGTAAATTCAACATTCAAACACTAATATTATGAGACTGAAAGCCATTCCGATTTCCGTTTTTCTTTTCGCGCTGGCCGCGTGCGGAACGCCTCCGCAATCTTCCGAGGAAGATTTGACCCAATATGTCAATCCGTTTATCGGCACCGATTTCACAGGGAATACCTATCCGGGCGCGCAGGTGCCCTTTGGCATGGTGCAGCTGAGCCCCGACAACGGCTTGCCGGGCTGGGACCGCATCGCCGGCTATTTCTATCCCGACAGCACGATAGCCGGATTCAGCCATACCCACCTTTTAGGAACAGGCGCGGGCGACCTGTACGACATTTCGTTCATGCCCGTCACCCTGCCCTACAAAGAAGCCGGAGCTCCCTTGGGCATCCATTCCAAATTCTCCCATGAAAACGAACAGGCATACGCCGGATATTACCGGGTAAAGCTAGACGACTATGGCATCAACGTGGAACTGACCGCCACGGAACGGTGCGGCGTACAACGTTACACATTCCCCAAAGCCGAATCCGCCATCATCCTCAACCTGGCCAAATCCATGAACTGGGACGCCACGCAGGACACGTATATCGAAGCCATCGACTCGGTGACCATACGTGGATACCGTATCTCAAACGGCTGGGCACGCAACCAGAAGGTGTATTTCTGCACCCGCTTCTCACGTCCGTTTGCGCAGATGAAGGTAGATACCGTCAACGTCCCACGGGAAGACAAGGGCTATGACCGGGGACTTATCGCACGTTTCGAATATCCGACACAAGCGGGCGAACAAATCACCCTCGTCACCGCCCTGTCGGGCACAGGAATGGAAGGAGCCATGAAAAACCTGCAAGCCGAAGCACCCGATACAGACTTCGACGCTTACCTGCAAAAAGCCAAAGCCGCCTGGAACAAGGAATTAGGAAAGGTCAAGATAGAAACCACTGACGCGGACACACGCACCGTATTCTACACGGCACTGTATCATAGCATGCTGGCACCTACTATCTACAATGACGTAGACGGCTTGTATTACGGACCGGATGGGAAAAACCATCAGGCCGACGGCTGGACCAACTACAGCACATTCTCGCTATGGGACACTTATCGTGCCGCCCATCCGTTACTCACCCTCATCCAGCCAGAACGTACCAACGACATGGTGAAATCGCTGGTTGCTTTCTACGAGCAAAACGGACGGTTGCCCGTATGGAACTTCTACGGAAGCGAAACCGACATGATGATCGGCTATCATGCCGTAGCGGTCATCGCCGACGCTTACCTGAAAGGCATCGGTGACTTCGACGCCGAAAAAGCACTGGAAGCTTGCGTGAAAACCGCCAATATCGACGAATACCGCGGCATCGGCGTCTACAAACAAAAAGGATATATCCCCTACGATATGCACGACCCGTACAATAACGACGGTTGGTCGCTCTCGAAAACGCTGGAATACGCTTTTGATGATTATTGCATCGCCCAAATGGCGGAAAAGATTGGCAAAGCGGACATCGCCAAAGAATTTTACGCCCGCTCGCGAAACTATCGTAACGTGTATAATCCAGCCACTTCCTTCATGCAACCGCGCGACACAAAAGGCAATTTCATCCCCGACTTCGATGCCGAAGACTATACGCCCAACATCTGCGAAAGCAACGGTTGGCAATATTTCTGGTCGGTACAGCACGACATCGAAGGATTGATAGAATTGACCGGAGGAAACGAACGCTTCGCCCAAAAGCTGGACAGCATGTTCACTTTCCATCCTACCGACACCACCAAACTTCCGTTGTTCAGCACCGGCATGATCGGCCAGTACGCACATGGGAACGAACCCAGCCACCACGTGGCTTACCTATATAATAAGGTAGGAAAACCGTGGAAGACCCAGCAATACGTCAGCCAAATCATGCATACCTTGTACACCAACACACCGGCAGGCTTGTGTGGCAATGAAGATTGCGGCCAGATGTCGGCTTGGTATGTGCTGGGTGCCATGGGGTTCTATCCGGTGAACCCGATTTCGCAAACATACGAAATCGGAAGCCCGCTCTTCCCGAAAATGTCCGTATCGGTACCAGGTGGAAAGACTTTTACCGTCATCGCCCACAACGTAAGCCCCGAAAACTGCTACATCCAATCCATCAAATTAAACGGCCAACCTTACGACAAGAGCTACATCACGCATAGCCAGATACTGGAAGGCGCAACGTTAGAGATGGAAATGGGAAGCCAGCCAGGAGCAAAATGGTATTAACCACAAGCGTATGCCCGATATCACACAAAACGCATCCCGCGGAACAAGCACAAGAAACTACAGTTACCGTTTCCTCGTAGAAACGGCCTGTAATTTCCTGTGCACACCTATAGGGCTTGTATCCTATCAAAAATTTAAAGAAATGCATAATTCCCATCTTTCGTGTAAGTGTTTTTCTACTTTCAGTTGTTCTTAAAACAGGATAAGGTATAGAAGAGGTAAAAAGAAATGAAAGTAAACTACGAAACATTCATGCGTTTCTTCCGAAATGAATGCACCCCCGAGGAACAGCAAGCGGTGATGCGATGGGTAAACGAATCGGAAGAACACAAAAAATTCTTTTTCCGGTGGGAAGAACTGTACCACTTGGGAAAAACAGATGTCGTGCCCGATGAAAGGGTCTTTCAAGAAGCCGAAAGGAATTTAAAAGCACGCATCAAAGACGAAGAAGAGGATGACAGACCTGCATTCTCTTTCTTGAAAAAAAGATGGAAATATGCAGCGGCAATAGCTGCGGTAATCGCATTTGCGGGATTCAACGCTTGGTATGCGCTACACGGAGGTGAAGACGGCCTGATAACCGTATCCACCCAATCCGGAGAAACATTGACATTGGTATTGCCCGATAATAGCCAAGTCTGGCTCAACGAAAATACGACACTGACTTACCCCAAAGCTTTCGAAGAAAGCACACGGGAAGTAAGCCTGAATGGAGAAGCTTATTTCGAGGTGACTAAAAACAAGCATAAACCTTTCCACGTCACCAGTAAAAGCATGAACGTGGAAGTGTTAGGCACCAAGTTCAACTTCAAAAGCCAGGAGGGAGGGAAAACCGCCGAAGCCTCACTGATTGAAGGAGAAGTAAAAGTGGAAGGCAATGGCAATGAAGGGTCCATCACCCTATCGCCGGGCCAGAAAGTAGAACTGAACCTGATGACCCGCCAGATGAAAGTATCGCAAACAGATGCCATTGTAGATGCCGTGTGGCACGATAACCTGATACCGCTGAACCAGGCAGACGTGTTCCGCATCGCCGACATCTTAGAAAAGCTGTACGGAATGGACATCATCCTCTCGCCGGACATTGACCAGACCGCTACATATTCGGGAGTGCTGCAAAAGAAGGAAACCATAGAAGAAGTATTGAAAATATTACAGAATACCATCCATATCGACTACAAGCTATACCAAGGCTCGGTATTCATATCACCAAAACATAAAGAATAATATTAACTCTAACTTAATAATGATATTATGAAAGCAAAACTTTCCGTTATAGCTTATTGCGCAGGGGCAGCCCTGCTGATGGCGGCGTGCGCTCAGACAGCCCCGGCCCCCGACTATACGGCGTATGTAAATCCGTTTATCGGAACAGGCGGACACGGACACACATTTCCCGGTCCGGTAGTACCTCACGGCATGATCCAGCCCAGTCCTGACACCCGCATCGATGGCTGGGACGCTTGCTCGGGCTATTATTATGCAGACTCCACAATGAACGGATTCTCGCACAATCATGTCAGCGGAACAGGATGTGCCGACTATGGCGACTTCCTGCTGATGCCGACCGTAGGAGAACAACAGTACAACCCGCAAGACTATGTAAGCCAGACCGAGCCATACGCTTCATCGTTCAGCCACGAGCATGAAACGACGGAACCCGGATACTATTCGGTATTCCTCAACCGCTATGGAGTAAAAGCAGAACTGACCTCTACTCCACGTGCAGCCCTGCACCGTTACACTTTCCCGGAAACGTCAGATGCCGGATTCATCCTCGACATGGACTACTCTATCCAATATCAGACCAACCTGGACATGCAGGTAGAGGTAGTAAGCGACACGGAAATCAAAGGAAGCAAACTTACCAAATACTGGGCATTCGACCAACAGGCAAGCTTTTACGCCAAATTCTCGAAACCTTTTACTTATACCATCGTACGCGACACCCTGACCGATGCCAAAGGAAGAGTACAACCGCGCTGTAAGGTATTGCTGAAATTCGAAACCCAAAAAGACGAACAAGTGCTGGTGAAAGTAGGACTTTCCACCGTTGACACAGAAGGCGCAAAGAAAAACCTGGAAGCCGAAATACCAGCATGGGATTTCGACAAGGTGCGCAACGATGCAAAGGCTGCATGGAACAGCTGGCTTTCGAAAATTGACATCACCACCACGAACGAAACCAACAAAGAGATTTTCTATACCGCCATGTATCATGCGGCCATCAGCCCGAATCTGTTTACAGACGCAGACGGACGCCATTGGGGCATGGACATGAAAGCGCATCAAGGCGATGTAAACAAACCGGTATATACCGTATTCTCGCTATGGGACACATTCCGCGCGCTTCATCCATTGCTGACCATCATCGACCCGCAACTGAACAACGACTTCATCCGCTCGCTAATACTGAAGAGCCAGGAAGGCGGTGTTTTCCCGAAATGGGAACTGGCAGGAAACTATACCGGCACCATGATTGGGTATCATGCCGTATCGCTCATTGCCGACGCTTATACGAAAGGTATCGCTGACTTCGATTTACAGGATGCCTACAAAGCTTGCCTGCGTGTCGCTGAATACGACACGACCGGCATCAAATGCCCGCCCGAAGTATTGCCATTCCTGATGCCGAAAGCGAAGTATTATAAAAATACCCTCGGTTACATCCCGTGCGACCGTGAAAACGAGTCGGTAGCCAAAGCACTGGAATATGCATACGATGACTATTGCATTTCGATTCTGGCAGAAGCCGTAGGTGATTATAAAAATCAAGAAAAGTATGCCAAGTTCGCCAAAGCTTATACACATTACTTCGACCCGTCTACCCGCTTTATGCGCGGTTTGGACTCGAACGGTAACTGGCGCACTCCGTTTAACCCGAAAGCCTCGAACCACCGCAACGATGACTATTGCGAAGGAAACGCTTGGCAATGGTTGTGGTTCGTACCTCAAGATGTGGAAGGATTCGTAGAACTGATGGGAGGCGAAGATGCGTTCGTTGGCAAACTCGACTCCTTGTTCAATGCCGATTCGACAATCGAAGGCGAATTGGTATCGGCAGATATCACCGGACTCATCGGTCAATACGCGCAAGGCAACGAACCGAGCCATCACGTTATCCACTTGTATAACTACGTGAACCGTCCGTGGCAAACCCAAGAATTGATAGACCGGGTATTGAAAGAACAATACCGCAACGAGCCGGACGGCTTGTCGGGAAATGAAGACTGCGGACAGATGTCGGCATGGTACATCCTGAACTCCATGGGATTCTATCAAGTATGTCCGGGCAAACCGGTGTACTCCATCGGACGCCCGATATTCGACAAAACGGTCATCAACCTGCCCGAAGGAAAAACATTCACGATTGTGACCAAGAACAACTCGGCAGACAACAAGTATATCGAAAGCGCAACTTTAAACGGAGAACCCTTGGACAAACCGTTCTTGGAACATAAAGACATTGCCGCAGGGGGTGTGCTGGAAATAACCATGACCGGACAACCTACGAAATGGGGCGTATAATCAAGTCATTTACAAAATGTGAGAATGTGCTAATGTGCAAATATAAAAACAAGTTTAAAGTTATTACCACATTATTACATTCCCACATTTCCACATTAACACATTGACACATTAAAATAAGATTCACCATGAAAAAACGAAGCTTACTATTCACCTTGCTTGTCAGCCTGTTCACTTTAGGGCAAGCAAAAGACTACGCCGACTATGTAAACCCATTAGTGGGCACACAGTCTACGTTCGAACTTTCTACAGGAAACACCTATCCCGCTATCGCACGTCCTTGGGGCATGAACTTCTGGACACCCCAAACCGGGAAAATGGGCGATGGCTGGCAATATACCTATACCGCCACGAAAATCCGCGGATTCAAGCAGACCCACCAGCCCAGCCCGTGGATAAACGACTACGGACAATTCGCCATCATGCCGATGGTAAACAAACCCGAGTTCAATGAAGACCGTCGTGCAAGCTGGTTCGCACACAAAGGAGAAACGGCAAAAGCTTATTATTATAAGGTATATTTGGCTGAATACGACATCGTGACCGAAATGAGCCCGACCGAACGTGCCGTAATGTTCCGCTTCACTTTCCCCGAAAACGAACATTCGTACATCGTAGTCGATGCATTTGATAAAGGTTCGTATGTAAAAATCGACAAGGCAAACAACCGCGTCATCGGCTATTCCACCCGAAACAGCGGAGGTGTGCCAACCAACTTCAAGAACTATTTTGTCATCGAATTCGATAAGCCATTCACATATCAGGCTACCGTAGCCGATAGCATCTTGCACGAAAACGGAACGGAACAAGAAGCCGACCATGCAGGAGCCATCATCGGCTTCAGTACCCGGAAAGGAGAAATCGTACACGCACGCATCGCGTCTTCTTTCATCAGCTACGACCAAGCCATGCTGAACCTGAAAGAACTGGGCAACGACTCATTCGACACATTGGTACAAAAAGGACGTGACGCATGGAACAACGTATTGGGACGCATCGAAGTAGAAGGCGGAAACTTGGACCAATACCGCACGTTCTATTCGTGCCTGTACCGTTCGTTGCTGTTCCCGCGCAAGTTCTATGAAATCGACGCACAAGGCCAGCCGGTACATTACAGCCCGTACAACGGGGAAGTGTTGCCGGGTTATATGTACACCGATACCGGTTTTTGGGATACGTTCCGTTGCCTGTTCCCCTTACTGAACCTGATGTATCCTTCTACCAACCTGGAAATCCAGGAAGGCCTCATCAATACCTATAAAGAAAGTGGATTCTTCCCCGAATGGGCCAGTCCCGGGCACCGCGGCTGCATGGTAGGAAACAACTCTGCTTCCGTATTGGCGGACGCTTACCTGAAAGGTGTAAAAGTGAAGGATGTGGAAACCCTCTACCAAGGCATTCTGCACGGAACGGAAAGCGTACATCCCGAAGTATCGTCTACCGGACGTTTGGGGTATGAATATTACAACAAATTGGGCTATGTACCCTATGACGTGAAGATTAACGAAAACGCCGCACGTACGCTGGAGTATGCTTACGACGACTGGTGTATCTACCAACTCGCCAAAGCATTGGACCGCCCGAAGAAAGAAATCAAACTCTTCGCTGAACGCGCGATGAACTATAAGAACTTGTTCGACCCCGAAAGCAAACTGATGCGCGGAAAGAACGAAGACGGTACATTCCAGTCGCCGTTCTCACCCTTGAAATGGGGCGATGCATTCACCGAAGGAAACAGTTGGCACTACTCATGGTCGGTATTCCACGACCCGCAAGGACTCATCAATCTCATGGGTGGCGATGACGTATTTGTCAGCATGATGGATTCGGTATTCTCCGTTCCGCCTATCTTCGACGATAGTTACTACGGATTCCCCATCCACGAAATCCGTGAAATGACGGTGATGAACATGGGCAACTACGCACATGGCAACCAGCCCGTACAACACATGATTTACCTGTACAACTATGCAAAACAGCCGTGGAAAGCCCAATATTGGCTGCGTCAGGTAATGGACCGCATGTACACACCGACCCCCGACGGCTATTGCGGCGATGAGGACAACGGACAGACATCGGCATGGTATGTGTTTACGGCATTGGGATTCTATCCGGTATGTCCGGGTACAGACCAATACGTCATGGGAGCGCCGTTGTTCAAGAAAGCCACCTTGCATTTCGAGAACGGCAAGACGCTTACCATCAACGCTCCCGAAAACAGCAAGGATAACTTCTACATCGAAGCCATGAAGGTAAACGGACAGACCTATACCAAAAACTATGTCACCCACTCTACGCTACAGAACGGAGGAGAAATCGACATCACCATGGGAAACACGCCCAACAAGACAAGAGGTACCGCTCCCGAAGATGCTCCTTACTCGTTCAGCAACGAAGTGCAGAAGAAATAATGCCTGGCCATGGAAGAAGAAAAACTTCATAAAAGAAGCCCCATCACATGGGTCCCCACCGCATATTTTGCGATGGGGCTCCCTTTTGTGGTGCTCAATATGGTGACCGTGCTGATGTTCAAAGGACTGGGCGTAGAAGACAAGCTGATTACCTTTTGGACTTCGCTCATCCTCTTGCCCTGGACATTAAAGCCGCTGTGGAGTCCGTTCCTTGAATTGTTCAAAACGAAAAAGTTCTTTGTAATCGCTACCCAACTGATTACAGGTATTACCTTCGGACTGGTAGCGTTCTCATTGAACCTGCCCCACTTCTTCAGTATAGCCATAGCCCTGCTGGCTATCATCGCTTTCAGCGGTGCCACACACGACATTGCCTGCGATGGTGTATACATGAGCGAACTTTCCCAACAGGAGCAAGCCAAATACATCGGCTGGCAAGGAGCGTTTTATAACATTGCCAAGATTATCGCTACAGGCGGACTGGTCTACCTTGCCGGCTATGCCATCGAGCGCTATGCCGGTGGAAACATGGACGATAAAGCCGTGTTGTTCGCGGCCAACCAGAAAGCCTGGATGCTGATTATGGCTATCCTTTGCGCCACCATGGTATTGTTAGGCATTTACCACATCTTCATGCTCCCTTCCGGACAAAAGCGGAAACAAGGAGAAACGAGGACGGCAGGTCAGGTATTGAAAGAACTGATAGCCGTATTGACCGATTTCTTCCGCAAGAGCCACATCGTATATTACTTGTGCTTCATCATCCTGTACCGTTTTGCCGAAGGTTTCGTAATGAAAATCGTGCCGCTCTTCCTGAAAGCGGACCGTGCGATGGGAGGCTTGGGACTGAGCGAAAAGGAAATCGGGCTTTACTACGGGGCCTACGGAGCCGCAGCTTTCGTATTAGGCTCCTTGCTTGCCGGCTATTACATCTCCTCACGCGGATTGAAGAAAACATTGTTCACCTTGTGTTGCATCTTCAACCTTCCGTTCGTTGTCTACGCCCTGCTGGCAACCTTCCAACCTGAAAACGGCATACTGATTTGCAGCGGCATCGTGTTCGAATACTTCGGCTATGGCTTCGGCTTTGTAGGGCTGACCCTGTTTATGATGCAGCAAGTGGCACCGGGCAAGCACCAGATGGCACACTACGCGTTCGCTTCGGGCATTATGAACTTAGGCGTGATGCTGCCGGGTATGCTGAGCGGATGGGTATGCGAGACCTTGGGCGAATTGTTCAACAAGCCGGGAGGATATGAGCCTTTCTTTATCTTCGTGCTGATAGCCACGATACCCGCATTCCTGATTACGTACTTCGTACCGTTCAAGTATGCGCCGGACGGCTCGTTACTGAAAGGAGAAAGAGAATAAAGACAACACTATAAACTTTTAATTATTAACTATTAACTAAAAGAAAAATGGTAGAGAATTTCAACATGCCGTGGGAAGAACGCCCGGCAAGATGTACAGACGTGATGTGGCGGTATTCGCAGAACCCCGTTATCGGACGCTACGACATACCTTCGTCGAACAGCATTTTCAATAGTGCCGTAGTGCCATTCGGCGACGGATTCGCCGGTGTGTTCCGTTGCGATAACAAAGCGGTACAGATGAACATTTTTGCCGGATTCAGCAAAGACGGCATCCATTGGGAAATCGAACACAATCCCATTCAATTCAAGGCGGGAAATACCGACATGATTGAATCGGACTACAAATACGATCCGCGTGTGACGTGGATAGAAGACCGCTACTGGATTACCTGGTGCAACGGTTATCACGGACCCACTATCGGCATCGGCTACACGTTCGATTTCAAGGAATTCTTCCAATGCGAGAATGCTTTCCTGCCTTTCAACCGCAACGGAGTATTGTTCCCGCAGAAGATAAACGGCAAATATGCCATGCTGAGCCGTCCCAGCGATAACGGACACACACCGTTCGGCGACATCTACATCAGCTACAGTCCCGATATGAAATATTGGGGCGAACACCGTTGCGTGATGAAAGTCGCTCCATTCGAAGACAGTGCTTGGCAATGCACCAAAATCGGTGCAGGCTCCGTACCCTTCCTCACCGAGGCCGGTTGGTTGCTGTTCTATCATGGCGTTATCAACACCTGCAACGGCTTCCGCTACTCGATGGGTGCCGCTATCTTAGACAAAGATTGCCCCGAAAAGGTATTATACCGCACGCAGCCTTACCTGTTGGCTCCTGCCGCTCCTTACGAATTACAAGGCGACGTGCCCAACGTCGTATTCCCCTGCGCGGCCTTGCAGGACGGCAAGCGCGTAGCGGTGTACTACGGTGCAGCGGATACGGTAGTAGGCATGGCATTCGGCTACATCGATGAAATCGTTGATTTCGTGAAGTCGCATTCGCTTTAAATCTGAACACAGAGGCACGGAGACACAGAGACTATCAGTTAAATTCCTTATCTCTGTGTCTTTGTGTCTCTGTGTTCCATTATTATCCAATTTACCAACCCTTAAAAACCTGAAAGACATGAAACATTTACTTACTTGCATAGCAAGCTTGTTCTTGTTAAGTCCGTTGACGGCACAAGAAGAACCTGCCGGCTATGTGAATCCGTTCATCGGCACCACCAACTTCGGTACCTGCAATCCAGGAGCCATCTGCCCCAACGGCATGATGTCGGTCGTACCGTTCAATGTCATGGGCTCGCACGACAATACGTACGACAAGGACGCACGATGGTGGTCTACCCCCTACGAATACACCAATAGTTTCTTCACCGGCTTCGCGCACGTCAACCTGAGTGGCGTGGGATGTCCCGAATTAGGTTCGCTCCTGCTGATGCCCACCACAGGCAAGTTGGACGTAGACTATCATAACTACGGAAGCAAATACGAAAAAGAAAACGCCACACCGGGATACTACACCATCTCGCTCACCAAGTACGATGTGCTGGCGGAAGCGACCGCTACGCCACGCACCGGGCTGACCCGCTTCACTTTCCCGAAAGGCGAAAGCCACATTTTATTAAACCTGGGCGAAGGACTGACCAACGAATCGGGAGCTTATATGCGGCGGGTCAACGACCGGGAAGTAGAAGGCATGAAAGTGCTGGGCACGTTCTGTTACAATCCACAAGCTGTTTTCCCGATTTATTTCGTCATGCGTATCAGCCAGGCACCTAAAGCCACAGGCTATTGGAAGAAACAACGCCCAATGCAAGGAGTAGAAGCTGAATGGGATCCCGACCAAGGCAAATATAAATTGTACACCAAGTACAATAAAGACATTGCCGGCGATGACATCGGCGCATGGTTCACCTTCGATACCGAAGAAGGCGAACAAATCGAAGTGGCTATGGGAGTCTCGTTCGTCAGCATTGAGAACGCACGCGAGAACTTAGAGAAAGAACAACACGGGCAACATTTCGATGCCATCCGTGCCGAAGCACGCACCCGCTGGAACGAAGATTTAGGACGAATCAAGGTAGAAGGAGGCACCCAAGAACAGAAGACCGTATTCTACACCGCGCTCTATCACGCGTTGATCCACCCCAACCTGCTGCAGGACGTAAACGGAGAATATCCGCAAATGGAAGGCGACAAAATCCTCACCACGAACGGAAACCGTTACACCGTATTCTCCTTATGGGATACGTACCGCAATCTGCATCAATTGATGACCCTGGTCTATCCCGAACGCCAGATGGACATGGTACGCACCATGATTGACATGTACAAGGAACACGGATGGCTTCCCAAATGGGAACTGTACGGACGCGAAACCCTGACCATGGAAGGCGACCCTGCTATCCCCGTACTGGTAGACACGTGGATGAAAGGTTTGCGCGACTTTGATATGGGAACGGCTTACGAAGCCATGCGCAAAGGAGCCGATACGCCGGGAAAAGACAACCTGCTCCGCCCCGACAACGATGACTACATCTCGTTAGGCTATGTCCCCTTGCGCGAACAGTTCGACAATTCCGTATCGCACGCGCTGGAGTATTATATCGCCGACTACTCACTTTCTACCCTCGCCAAAGCATTGGGCAAGAAAGACGATGCCAAATTGTTCTACGACCGCTCGATGGGATACAAGCATTATTATTGCAAAGAATATGGCACCTTCCGTCCTATCCTGCCCGACGGTACCTTCTATTCGCCCTTCGACCCCAAGCAAGGAGCCAACTTCGAACCCAATCCCGGTTTCCACGAAGGATGCGCCTGGAATTATACGTTCTATGTGCCCCACGATGTAATGGGACTTGCCAAGCTGATGGGCGGAAAGAAGAAATTCATCGACAAGCTGCAAATGGTATTCGACAAAGGGCTGTACGACCCTGCCAACGAACCTGACATCGCTTATCCGTACCTGTTCAGCTATTTCAAGGGCGAAGAGCACCGCACGCAACTCTTGGTACGCGATTTGCTCGCCAAGTACTTCACCACCCAACCCGACGGCCTGCCGGGCAACGAAGACACAGGAACCATGTCGGCATGGGCGATATTCAGCATGATGGGCTTCTATCCCGATTGTCCGGGTGTGCCCGAATATACGCTCACCACTCCCACGTTCGACAAGATTACCATCAAGCTCGACCCGAAATACTACGGACGGGACAAGCTGGTTATCGAACGGGTAAACGAGCCGGGAGATTCCGGATGGGGCTTCATCGACTACATCCGCATGGGGGACAAGAAATGCGGATACCGCATCAACCACAACGACTTGGTGAAAGCCGGCACACTGACCTTTAAGGTAAAACCCGCCGCACAGATGAAGTAACATCGCCTCATAGCGGCGTCCACACACATACATAAAGGCACAGAGTTTTTGAAATTCATCAAGACAAATTTCTTACTCTGTGCCTTTATGTCTCTGAGCATTTATTTCGTAATCAGCACTACGGCGTATGCCGCAATTCCTTCCTCACGTCCCGTAAAACCTAACTTTTCGGTTGTTGTGGCTTTGATAGACACATCATCTGCATCAATCCCCATCACTTCCGCCAGCACCTGCTGCATCTGCGGAATATAATTCTTCAACTTCGGACGTTCGGCGCATACCGTAGCATCGATGTTCCCTATCATGTAACCCTTCGTTGCAATCAGGGCTACGGTCTTTTTCAGCAAAATCTTACTGTCGATGTTCTCAAACTCGCCTGCCGTATCGGGGAAATGATAACCGATATCGCGCATATTGGCAGCCCCCAGCAAAGCATCACAAATAGCGTGAATCAACACATCGGCATCCGAATGTCCCAACAATCCCATCGTATGCTCTATCTTTATTCCGCCCAACCAAAGGTCGCGGCCCTCCACCAGGCGGTGGACATCAAATCCGAATCCTGTACGTATCTTCATCGTATATTAAAATCAAGTACTTTTCTGTCTTCCAAATATCCTTCCAAATGATTGCCTATCGCCACGGGACCCACACCTGCAGGAGTACCTGTATACAAAAGGTCGCCTATTTTCAACGTACAAAATTGGCTCACGTATGCGATAATCCGGTCCACCGGAAAAATCATGTCACACGTATTTCCTTCCTGTACTTTCCGTCCGTCAATATCCAGATGAAAGCGAATGTCCTGGACATTCGCAAACTGTCCTACGGGTATCCAGTCGCCGATAGCCGCCGAATTATCAAAACCTTTACAGAGTTCCCACGGTTTTCCTTCGGAACGGAAACGGCGTTGCAAGTCGCGTGCCGTAAAATCTATTCCTACCGTCACGGCATCGTAATACCGGTGCGCAAACCGTTCGGCTATATTCTTCCCCAACCGGCAAATACGTATCACCAGCTCGGTTTCATAGTCTACCTGCCGACAGAAGTCAGGGATAAAGAAAGGTTTGCTGTCTTTCAGCAATGCCGAATCGGGTTTCATAAAAATAACCGGTTCTTCGGGCAAAGGCTCCGCGGCGTGCAACTCCTTGCAATGCAAGGGATAATTCATTCCTACTGCTATTATTTTCATGTCACGTATATTCTAGTCATTCATTTCATTCAACCGGTTAAACATCACAGCCAGATGAGCATAAAGCGAAGTATTCTGCACCACAATGTGTTCGGGTACCCGGATACGGAAGGGTGTAAAATTCCATACCGCCTTAATGCCTCCCGCCACCATCTTGTCAGTAATTTCCTGAGCGATGGAAATAGGTACGGTCAGTACTCCGATGTTCACACGGTCTGCCTGCATACGCGCTTCGAATTCACCGCTATGGTAAATCGGGATGCCATTGATACTCGTCCCTACCAATTGAGGATTTACATCAAACGCCCCCACAATCTTCAGTCCGAAATGTACCAGACCCGAATCGCGCAACAAAGCACCACCCAAACTTCCAACACCGAACAAGTAAGCGCAATGCAGGCCGGTAAATCCCAAAAAGTCCTCTAATACCTGCACCAGCCGGTCTATCTCGTATCCCACACGTGTACGCCCCGAAATGTCCACATACGACAAATCTTTGGCTATCTGCGACGCGTCAATGTTAATCTGCCTTGATATCTGTGTGGAAGAAACGAATTTTTCGCCTTTCCCCCTCATCAATTTGGCACACGAAAGATACCACGGCAACCTGCGCAAGGTCGGTTCAGGAATCTTGTCCGTATTTTTAGCTGATTGTAGTGTCATGGCTTGGTCTTCGTTCAATTTCCGCAAAAATACGCCATTTATTTGGAATTTATGCATGAATACTGAAAAATTACGTAACTTTGGACACTTTATTTATTCATTATCATTTATGAAGAAGAACGACTGGAAAGACCGGCTGGGCATCGTGTACTCCACGAATCCTGATTTCCGTTATGGACAGGAAGGAGAAGAAGAACCCGAAACCCTCGACAAGGACAAACAACCCCTGCGGGTCAATATCGAAAAAAAAGGAAGAGGAGGAAAAACCGTTACCGTTGTCAAAGGATTCATCGGAACGGAAGACGACTTGAAAGAATTAGGCAAATCGCTCAAAACGAAATGTGGCACGGGAGGCTCGACAAAAGACGGCGAAATCCTCATACAAGGCGATTTCAAACAACGCCTCGTAGAACTTTTACGGAACGAAGGATATACGCAAACGAAATAAGCGTGGGAAATAGTGAATAGTTAATAATTAATAGCCAACAATCCTTCGTTATCAACTATTAACTATTAATTATTCACTACCAAACTCTTTTTTCAAAAGTACACGTTCAAATCCACATGCATCACCTCTTCGCCATCGGGCATTTCGGTGTCAAATTCAATCTTATTCTCACGGGCAAGCCAACCGATAGCCGCATTCAAGTCACGGTCGGTAAGCTTTGTTTCCCGCTTCAACTCTTCATACTTCCAAGGTCTGCCGCTCGCATTGATCGTACGCCAAACGATACCGGCATTTGCTCCAATCGTTGCTTTGTCCATAATAATCTGTTTTATTGTTTAACCATAGGTTAGTTAACTCGCCCTCAAAGTTAGTTTTTCTTTTGATAAAAACAATGTTCCATTTAACTTTATTTTTAGCATAAAAGTGTTATATCGCAACGACGGGAAACTATCCGACCATTCAAAATATGTTCCGTTTTTTCTTCACCGAAGATTAAATAAGAAGAAAAGACCACTAATAAACCACTTCCGATTACCAATATTCACCGAATAATGGTTTATTTTGCCAGCGCAAATAAAGACATTCAGACTATGAAACAAGAGATTCAACAAACAAGCATGGAACTGATTGCCGAGAAAGGCTTCGCCATCTATTGCGATGACCGCATCGCGTTTATTGAAGACATCAAGAAAATGAAAGATACCCCCCAGGTGGTACGGACGGAAGTAATGTTGGCCATATTATGCCTGCAAGGGAAAGGGCAGTTGGATTTGAATGGCGACACACATACTATTGAGGCAGATGACCTGCTGATTTGCCACCCGAACATCGTCATCGGGAAAAGTATGGTCAGTTTCGACATGGAATTCCGCTGCATCGCCATGTCGCCCGAATACATCCGCCAGCTAGCTGTCATAGCCGACAATTTCTGGGATGTGTTGAAATTCCTCGAAAAATCTCCTGTCATCCATTTGTGCCACAAGGAAACGGAAACCTTCTGCCAATATTACGATTTAATCCTCTCGCGCCTGACCGACGAACCGAAACATCACTTGAAAGAAGCGACAGACGCCCTACTCCTGGCTTTTCTCTATGAATTCCACGACACGATGGAACGGTTCATACAGCTCAAACCGCCCACCTACTCCTCGAACGAACGCCTGTTCAGAAGTTTCTTAGAACTGCTCACCTCGTCTTATCCCAAAGGCCGCACGGTGTCGGGGTACGCTGACCGCCTGCATATCACGCCCAAATACCTCTCGGCGGTGTGCAAGGAAACCTGTGGGCATACCGCATCCGACCTCATCAACAAATACGTCATGAAAGACGCGCTTTACCTACTGAAAAAATCGGACAAGAGCATCAAGGAAATCGTAAACGAGCTTGATTTCCCCAACTTGTCTTTCTTCGGAAAGTACGTGAAACGCCACACAGGACTTTCGCCCAAGCAATACCGCGAACAGTTATCCGAAAAAGACAAGGAATAAAGCCAGACCATCTACAACGTCCATAGCTATCCCACAGGCAATGACACGCAAGTCCATCACAAGTGCCAACGTAGTTTCACCTTGGTTTAATTGTACTGAAACTTTAGTTTCATTGCATTAAAACTAAAGTTTCAGTACAATTAAACTTATACGAAACTTTATTTGCATCGCTGGCACGATTAGTAATCGTCATGCCGTACGATTAGTAATCGTCACACTGCACGATTACTAATCGTGTCGGTGTAGCAGTTATATTGCTTGCCGCTTGTAGATATAGTAGAACAAAATTGGTTTGCGAAAAATGGAATGGAACACAGAGACACAA
>URCM01000060.1 GCA_900546355.1 uncultured Bacteroides sp. | reverse complement strand
TACTATATATAAATATATATATATATATTTATATATAGTATATATTTATAAGCACGCCCGCCTTGATCCAAATCATGGAAAAAACGGTAATTGTAATTGTAAGGATTGTAATTGTAAGGATTGTAATTGTAACTTTTTGTAACTTTCTCCCGAAACTTGATAGTTACAGATAGTTACAATTACAATCCTTACAATTACGTTTAATGGATGTCCGCAATGAGCCAACGTAGGGGGCGGGAGTATGGGTAAAATGCAGGATTCATATGATATGGACGGCTACGGATACTTCCGAATCCATATCGCCAGCTCATTAACAAATTTTTGCACCCCGCCCGTTTCAAAGTCCATTGCCTTCCCGCGGAAAAACCGTATTTTTGTAATGGGATGAAAAACCTGTGGCAAGGATGAAGAATATTCCATTTATTTTCTTTACTTTGTAGGAGGAAACAACGAAGGGCAACATTGTTGCCTCCGACGACTAAAAGAAATACGACTATGGCTAAGAAGAAAAAAGAAAAGAAGGGCGGCAAGCGCATGAAGAAACGCGAGCTCGTCGAGCTGATGGTCAGCTACTTCCAGCTCCACGCCGAACAGACGTTTGGTCTGAAACAACTCTTCAGGGGGCTGAAGCTCACCACGCATCCGCTGAAAATGCTTTGCGTAGACATTTTAAACGAAATGATAGAAGACGGCTTCCTCGTCGAGCCTGAGAAAGGAGAATTCAAGCTGAACGGAAAGGGGCAGATACTGACCGGCATATTCCAACGCAAGAGCAACGGAAAGAACTCGTTCACGCCCGATGAAGGCGGCGCCCCTATCTTCATCGCCGAACGCAACGCGGCGCACGCCATGAACGGCGACCGGGTGCGTGTGGCACTCTGCGCGCGGCGCAAGCGCAAAGAACCGGAAGGGGAAGTAATCGAAATATTGGAACGCGCCAAGACCACCTTCGTAGGCACGCTGAAAGTGACCAAGAACTACGCTTTCCTGCTCACCGAATCGAGCACGCTGGCAAACGACATCTTCATCCCGAAGGAAAAGCTGAAAGGCGGAAAGAACGGCGACAAGGCGGTGGTGCGCATCACCGAGTGGCCCGACGAGGCGAAGAATCCTTTCGGCGAAGTAGTGGACGTGCTGGGCAAGGCAGGCGACAACAATACCGAGATGCATGCCATCCTGGCGGAATACGGGCTGCCCTATACCTATCCGGCATCGGTGGAAGCCGCGGCGGAGAAGCTCCCGGCGGAAATCACCCCCGAGGACTATGCCGAGCGTGAGGACTTCCGCACCGTGACCACCTTCACCATCGACCCCAAGGACGCGAAAGACTTCGACGACGCCCTCTCCATCCGCCCGCTGAAGCCGGGGCTGTGGGAAGTGGGCGTGCATATCGCCGACGTGTCGCACTACGTGAAGGAAGGCGGCGCCATCGACAAGGAGGCCGTGAAGCGCGCCACCTCGGTATACCTGGTCGACCGCACCATCCCGATGCTTCCCGAACGCCTGTGCAACTTCATCTGCTCGCTCCGCCCCAATGAAGAAAAGCTCGCCTACTCGGTCATCTTCACCCTCAACGACAACGCCGAAGTGAAGGATTACCGCATCCGCCACACGGTCATCAAGTCGGACCGCCGCTTCACCTACGAAGAGGCGCAAGCCATCATCGAGACCGGAACGGGCGACTATACCTACGAGATACTGGAACTGAACCGCCTCGCCCAGCAGCTCCGCGCACGGCGCATGGCGGCAGGTTCCATCGACTTCGACCGCGTGGAAGTGAAATTCGAAATCGACGAAAAAGGCAAGCCGCTGAGCGTGTACTTCAAACAATCGAAAGAAGCCAACAAGCTGATAGAGGAATTCATGCTGCTGGCAAACCGCACCGTGGCGGAACACATCGGCAAAGTGCCCAAAAACAAGAAGCCGAAAGTATTCCCCTACCGTATCCACGACCTGCCCGACCCGATGAAGCTGGAAAACCTGAACCAGTTCATCGCCCGCTTCGGCTACAAGATACGCACGGGGGGAAGCAAGACCGAAGTGTCGCGCTCGCTCAACCGCCTGCTCAGCGACGTGTCGGGCAAGAAAGAGCAGAACCTCATCGAGACGGTATCGCTCCGCGCCATGCAGAAAGCCCGCTACTCCATCCATAACATCGGGCACTACGGGCTGGCGTTCGACTATTACACCCACTTCACCTCGCCCATCCGCCGCTATCCCGACCTGATGGTGCACCGCCTCCTCACCCGCTACGAAGCCGGAGGGCGCACCGCCCAAGCCGACAAGTACGAGGAATTGTGCGAGCACAGCTCTGCCATGGAGCAGACCGCGGCAAGCGCCGAACGCGCCTCCGTGAAGTACAAGCAAGTAGAGTTTATGGGCGAACGCATCGGCAACGTGTACGACGGTGTCATCTCGGGCGTCACCGAATGGGGCATCTACGTGGAAATCAACGAGAACAAGTGCGAAGGCATGGTGCCGATGCGCGACCTGGGCGATGATTACTACGAGTTCGACGAGAAAAACTACTGCCTCATCGGACGCCGCCATCACCGCAAGTTCAGCCTGGGCGACCCGGTGAAAATCAAGGTGGCACGCGCCAACCTGGAGAAGAAGCAGCTCGACTTCACGCTGGCGGAATAACCGTGCCTCAACCATAAAAAACAAACCACCATTTCACCACAGGGGATTCAGGGGACACACAGTGCTTTGGGGATATTCCTCTGTGGTGAAACATGAAATATAACCGCAATCCTTATATTTCCACGGACACCGCTACCGATTTACGCCAGAAGTTTGTAATTTTGCACGCTAATTAGAAAATGAGAATGGTGCCACAAACAGAAGTTTTATCGGAAATCTTGCGTACATCGCCCTGCGTAGAGCTGCTCCGCCTGCGCAACCGCCAGCTGATTATCTTGTTCCTCTTCAATACATTCTATCACCGGCAGACCGCCGTGCCCTTTGAGTCCCTGCGGATGCAACTGGCCGACTACCTGAACGCCATGCACCTGGAACAGGACGAAGAAAGCGGCATCACCGAGTTCGACTCGTTCGAGGAAAAAGCGGGCAAGTACATCCAGCGATGGACCGACAAAGGATTCCTGCGCAATTACCAGGAAGAAACGGGCGAAGTGTTCTACGAGCTTTCGCTCTATACCAGCAAGACCATCGACTGGCTGCTGAGCCTGAAACGGGAAGAATTCGTAGGCACGGAATCGAAATTCATGAACCTCTTCGGACAACTGAAGGAGCTGGTGGAATTCACCAATGAAGACAAGGAAGAACGCGTACGGATGCTGGAAGAGAAAAAACGGGAAATCGAACATCAGATTCAGGCCATCCGCGCGGGAGGCGACGCGCAGCTATTCGAGGAATACCAGATACTGCCCCGCTTCAAGCAAATCAGCCAGTCGGCCAAAGAACTGCTTTCCGACTTCAAGGAAGTGGAAGAGAACTTCAAGAGCATCACCAAAGACATCTACCGCCGCCATGCCGAAGGAGAATACTCGAAAGGAGACATCCTGGGCTTTACCTTCGACGCCCTGGAAAACCTGCAGCAAAGCCCGCAGGGCAAGAGCTTCTACGCATTCTGGGACTTCCTGCTGACCCCTTCCCTGCAACACACGTGGGACGGGCTGGTGGAACATCTTTACGACACGCTGGACGACAAGCGTCTGGAAGTGAACGACACGTTCTTGAAAAACATGAAGCAATATCTCTATGCGGCAGGCAAGAAAGTGTACCAGGCCAACGACAAGATGGCGGAAAAACTAAGCCGCATCATCTGCGAGAACGGGACGGTACCCGCCGTGCTTGCCCAACGGGTGATAGCCGACATCCAGTCGTCCCTGCTCGTACTGGCGCAAAAGAACATCACGCCCGACGTGTCGCTCGAAGTAGAGACCCTACCCGACATCAATATGCCTACGGAGCGCAAGCTCACCCTGGAACAGAACACCGAAGTCAACTACCGCCAGGCACTGGAGCTGGCAAGCTCGGACATCAGCGAAGCCCGCTCGGCGGGCAACCTGTTCGTGCAAAACCGCATAGACCGCCGCATACTGGCGCAACACATCCGCCAGGCGTTGCGCCACAAGCGGCAGGTGTCTTTGGGCGAAATCATCGAGGCAGGCGGGGGCCTGAGCCAAGGCTTGCCCGAACTGTTCGGCTACATCGGAGCCGTGCGCGATTTCCGCCACACCATCAGCCCCGAACGGACACAAACCGTAGTGTTCGACGAAGCACGCCAAAAAGCGATTGTCATACCCGAAATCATAGTCATACGATGAATTTAGAATCTTACATATCCCCCTACGCGCGGGCGGTGGTCTGCCTGCTGAAAGGGGCAGTCAATACGTCCGACCGCTGCTGGAACGACCTCCTGCATTACCAGGTTGAAATACAGAAATACCTCTCCCAAATCGGGCTGGAACTGATTGTGAAGCGCGACGAAGGTTTCGCCTACCTGAAGCAAATGACCGACGAGAGCGGCAATACGCTGGGGCTGATACCCCGGAAGCCATTGGGCTTCGAGTGTTCGGTGCTGGCCATCATCTTGCGCGAAGTGCTCGAAGAGTTCGATAGCAACCTCGACGAGTTGTATGCCACCGAGTGTTACATCACCGGCAAGGAACTGAAAGAACGGGTCGAGCTTTTCCTGCCCGAACGGTTCAACCGGGTGAAGCTCCTGAACGAACTGGACACGTACATCGCCCGCCTGGTGCAATTAGGCTTCCTGGTGGAGAAAAGCCAGGACAGCCGGACGTTCTATCAGATACACCGCATCATCAAAGAGAAGGTCACACTCGACCAATTGTCTGAATTTAAAAAGAAACTTGAAAGCTATGTTGAATCTGTTTAGTACCTCCTCGGACACGGCGGGATTCCGCCTGGACTACATGGAAATCTATAACTGGGGAACCTTCCACGAACGTATCTTCCGCCTGGCGCCGCAAGGCAACAACGCCCTGCTTACGGGCGCGAACGCTTCGGGCAAAAGCACCATCATCGACGCTTTGCTCACCCTCCTGGTGCCAGCCAAGAAAGACCGTTTTTATAACCAGTCATCGGGAGTGGAGAAGAAAGGGAACCGCACGGAAGAGACCTACGTGCTGGGACATTACGGCAATATCCAGAAAGAAGGCGAACGGGGAGTCACCACCCAAGCCTTGCGCGACAAGAGCGCTTACTCGGTATTGCTCGCCTCGTTCACCAATACCGACCAGCGGGTAGTGACCATCTTCCAGGTGCGCTGGTTCTCGGGCGGAGAACTGAGGCGCAGCTTCGGCCTGGCGCACGTGCCCCTGGAGATACAAAAAGACTTCCAGCCTTTCGACGGGAAAGGCGTGTGGCGGCGCAGGCTGGAGGCTTCTTACAGGGGAGCACGCACGCTGGTAGAGTTTTTCGACGGGCCCGTGGGCTACGCCGAACGCATCACGCAACTCTTCGGGATGCGCTCCACCAAGGCCTTGGGCCTCTTCAATCAAATCGTAGGTGTAAAAGTGCTCGATGACCTCGACGAATTCATCCGCGTCAACATGCTGGAAGAACACGACGCCGAAACGCAATATCTCCAGCTGAAGGATAGCTTCACCACCCTGATAGACGCGAAAGTAAACATCGAAAAAGCGCGCACCCAAATAGAAATGCTCCAACCGATAGCCGACCTGGCAGGCAAGATAGAAAACGCCGACGAACGCCTCCGCCAGCTGACAACCGACAAGGACACGGCGGTTTATTGGTTTGCCAAGCAATCCATCAGCCTGGCGAAGGAAAAGCTCGATATGGAGACCAAAGAAAAAGAACGGCAAGAAAACGAAATAAGCAGGCTACGCCGGCGCGAAGAAAAGCTGAAACAAGAAGAGCGCACCTTGTCCCTGGCGATAGAAAAAGACGAGGTGGGACGCAAGCTGAAGGAACTGGAAGACGACATCGAACGCCTCTCGAAGAAACGGGACGAGCACGTGGCGGCAATGGACGCCTACAACGAACTGGCCGGGAAGGCAGGCTTCACGCCCAGCCCCAGCCAGGAAACCTTCAACGCCCAGCGCGAACAGGCACGGCTCCGGGTAGAAGCGTGGACGGAGGCGAAAGAAGCTTATATCCGCGAACAGGTCGGTGCCGAACACGAACAAAAAGAACTGGCAAGCCGGATAGAGGACATCGTACACACGGTAGAAACCCTTCAGAAAAACAAAAACAACATCCCCTTGCGCGAAACAGAGATACGCGAAGCCATCCTGGCACATACGGGAGCGACGAAAGAGGAAATCCCGTTCGTGGGCGAGCTGTGCCGGGTGGCGGAAGGCGAGCAAGAATGGGAAACGGCACTGGAAAAAATCCTGCACCACTTCGCCCTTCACCTCATCGTGCCCGACAAATACTACCATCAGGTAAACGAGTATGTAAACTCCACCAACCTGAAAGGACGCATCCTGTTCTACCGGTACCTGCCCTATAATTCGCTGGCGGACATACAGGCTTTCCGCCCTTCGGACGAAGAAGAGCCGCAGGTTATCGACAAGATAGAAATCCGCCCCGACAGCGAATACGAAGAATGGGTGCGCGACATGATTCTGGAAAAATACAATTATACCTGCGCCGACGACCTCTCCACCTTCGAACGCTACAAGGAAAAGGCGGTCACCCGCGAAGGCTTAATCAAATTTGCGGGCGAACGCCACGAGAAAGACGACCGCCCGCACATCCTGCGCCGTGAGAACTTCGTCCTGGGATGGGAAAACAAAGAGAAAATCCGCCTCTTGCAACAAGAACTGATCCGGCTTCAGGAGCAAGACTCCGCCCTTGCCAAAGAAATAGGACGCATCAGGCAGGAAGCCGCCGAGGGAGAAACGCTATGCGGCCTGAACCGCCGCCTGACGGAACTGTTTCCCGATTACCAGAAGATAAACTGGAAACGCTACGTCGATGAAATCCAGCGCAAGCAAGACGAAAAAGAAGCGCTGGAGAAAGGAAACGACCACCTGCACACCCTTCAGACCCAACTGGAGCAAGTGCGCGAAGAGCAACGACGGCTCTCGGCGACGGACATCCCGGAAAACACCCGCCAGATGATACACTCGGAATACCGCATCGAACAACTGCAAAAAGAAATGGACGAAAACCAGCGGGTGATGGCTTCCATCCGTTCGCTGCTCTTTACCGACTTCGAAAAGAACTACGCTTACCTGTGCGAGCTCCCCTACGACCAGCTGAAACAAGAGCGGGGCAAGTTTCAAGCCAGAAACGAACGCGAACGCAAGAAGCTGGAAAACGAGAAACGGGGGTATGAAGACGAAGCGAAAGTGAAGATAACCGAGTTCAAGCATCCCGACGAAAGCATCGTGGCACGCTTCAAGGACTGGCGCGCGGATGTCGACGCCTTGCCCGACGCCACACACATCGAACTGATAGCGGCCTACCGCCAGATGCTGGAACGGCTGGAAAAAGAAAACCTGCCCAAATACGAAAAGCAGTTCGACGGATACCTGCAAAAAACATTGACCGACAAGGTAGGCGAATTCCGGATGTTCTTCATCAACTGGATGCACACCATCAAAAGCAACATCGATATGCTCAACGATTCGTTGAAAGGCATCGACTATCGGATGCGCCCCGTGACGTATATCCAGCTTACCGCCCTGCCGCAAATCAGCGAAGAAGTGCACGAGTTCAAACGGCTCATGGACGAAGCGGTGCCCAATATCCAGAAAATCAATGCCGTGCCCGATGGAAGGCGCATCCATTTCTACGAACATGTAGAACCGTTCATGCACCGCCTGGAAGACGAGGAATGGCGAAGCAAAGTGATGGACGTACGCTTCTGGTTTACCTATAAGGCGGAAGAATTCAACCGGCAGGACGGACGCAAGGAAACCACTTACGAGAATATGGGACACCTCTCGGGAGGAGAAAAAGCACAGCTTACGTACACCATCTTAGGCTCTGCCATCGCTTACCAGTTCGGCCTGACCAAAAGCGGCCTGCAAAGCGATTCGTTCCGTTTCGTGGCAATCGACGAAGCCTTCAAGGCGCAAGACGAAGACAAAGCCCGCTACCTGATTACCCTCTGCAAGCAACTCCACCTCCAACTCCTGGTGGTGACCCCGAACGATAACATCCACATCGTGGAAAACGACATCTCGTATGTCTACTTCGTAGAGCGGAAAGAAGAAAAGACCTCCTGGCTATACAGCATGCCTATCGAACAATGGAAAGCGGAGGCGCACGAACAGGACAATCCTGCCTGAAGGCGTCGGGAAATAAAAAAAGCGGCTCGAAAGAACCGCTTTTTTTATAGAATGATAATCAATGGAGATTATTCTTCGCCTACAGTAATTTGTACAGGTACAGATGTGCTCAATACAAGTCCCCAAGCGTCGGTTATTGATATAGGCATATGAACGGTAGTAGTATTCGAGATAGCTCTACCCTTGATGGTGATGACACCTGCTTGCTGCAGCTTTCCTTCTTCATCATATACGTTGTCATACGTTGCAGATTCAATGTAATGTTCAGTGTCTACACTCGGAACCACATTGACAATCTGCTTGTTGCGCCAACCCTTCGTCAGGTTACCTTGGAACATATAGAAGTTGTTCGTTGCATAGTCGCGGCCTACGATATGTTCACTTGTCAACTTAGCACCAAGTACGAAGTCGTTTGCGTTGATTTTAACAACGTCACCCGATACAGGAGTTACAGTACCTTCGTAAATCGGACTCATCAAGCGGATTTGGAACGAATAAGTATCGCTGCCAGGCAACGTATAGTTCCAACCAGCAGATGCCGTTTCATCGGTATTGAAATAAGCCTTCTTCACATTGACTTTCACGGCTTCGCCATAAGCGTTTACTCCCTTTCCGTACAAGATGCTTCTGTGTTCTTCACCAGCATGGTCTGTTCTGAAGTCAATAGTCGAATTACCGAATGCGGTAGCATCACTAAACTTGAACCACCAAGCACCGTTGTGACCCGTTTCGCCAATGTTGTCATTTGTGAATTCAAGGTCAGCATCGTATACGTAAGCATTGAAGTATCTGGTCAAGTCTACGGCTGTACTGTTAGTGGTAGTATCGTAGAAGTAAGCGTTGATTACATCATCTACTACGTATGCGTCACGGACAGCGAACAATTCAGACAATGCAGGAGCATGGAATTGAACCGGAACAGTAATGCTGTTCAATTCTCCTCCGCCGCTTGCCGTGGTAGCTTTGAATGTAGCCTTGATGTAGTAAGTATAGTCAAGTAACAAGCCGCTGACAGCACTGTTATCAATGTCTACCTGGATGAAGTTTGCGGCATTTCTGTCGTCATCTGCGTTCGGGTTATATTTCGGATTGTATTTGTTCAACAATTCGGAAACCACATTGGCTTGGATACCTGCCGGTATAGCTCCAAATGTCTTACCGCCATCGTAAGACCATTCCATGGTAACAGCTGCATCATGCAAGTCTACATTCTGGATCCACTGGTTCAGGTTGTCGCCCAAAGCGGTCTTCATGATAGCCAAGTCAATGCCGAAGTAGTTGTTTTCGTAGCTTGTGTTGACATCGTGTTCAATCAACGTGTATTCAGCCGGAGCATGGATAGCAGAGTTGATTTGCACCTCAATAGTAGCCTTATTGACTTCACCTGCATTGGAAACCGTATAAACTTCCAAGGTAAAATGAGCCGGAATAGAAGATACATCCGGGTTCTTGCCGATGGTGAACGTATGGTTGTCCTGGTTGAATGTCAATCCGTATACTTCGATATCCGATGCGTCTGCTTTCAGGTACATGTCATACAAAGCGGAAGACTGAACGCCGTTAACCTTATAGGCAACACCTGTCTTATAAGATATTGAACCGGTATCGTAAGTTCCACTGACACCTGTCGTTGTATAAGTTGCAGCAGCACCTGTCGATGTGTTGACACCTCTAATAGAAAGTTGTGTTAATTGTTCAGGATCAACACGTTTTACATTCAGATTATATTCGCTGCGGAAAGCGTTGTCTGCGTTTACTGCATAAAGATATCCTTGTGTTGCAGCTGTATTCAGATAGCTCCATACACCATTAGCAGGTTCAGAAACGACAACATTTTCCATGCTCAATGTCCACAAACCATTGCCTGTAACGGCCGCACGGCTGTTTGTATCGCTCATCGGGTCACTGTTGCTGTCTTGAGAAGCTCTTGCCGCAAATTTAAACGGAGTCAGGTTGCTATTCTTCGTGTCAGTCAATGTAAATTCAATGCCGTTTGCCGGGACATTTACCGGGTCAATACGCAAGTCAATGCTTGTCGGTGAAGAATAAACGTATTCACCATCAGCAGGAAGTTCCTTGTTTCCCATCCATGCAGAAGCACTGTTGATGATTCCGTTGCCATCAAAGTTGAACTTCTGGCGTGAAACCAATACCTCATTGTCCTCAACGGAAACAACACTTCCGCTCATTGTATAAGAAGTACGTGCTTGTTTGGTCTTCTCACCCAAAGTCATTTCTGTAATAGAACCGGCAGCACCCGGGAAATAGCATTCTACCACTCCCGTACCGTCTGCATTCGGAGCATAGATAGTGAAACCACCGTTAGCTTCGGCTACAGCGTAAGTTGCGCCGTTAGCTTTGTATTCGGTAGCTTCCAGTTCGCCATCTTCATTGACAATGTACCATACACCATCTTTGATAGTAGGCACATTCACTTTTCCTTCTTCTGCATCAACAACAGCTTTATATTCACTCTTTTCGCCATCGAAATACCAGTAGCCATCTTCACCAATGGTAATCTGGGTACCCGGAGCACCGGCAGCACCTGTAGCACCTGCAGCGCCATCCTGTCCGTTTACGATAGTAAATGACTGGCCGTCAGAGATGGTCACCGTAAATCCGCCTTCTACAGGAGTAACGCTTTGAATCCATTTTCCTGCGCTAATCTGAGCCTGCAGGTCTTCGAGGTCGGCCTTGATGCCGTCTACTTGTCCTTGCAGATTGCTGATGTCGTCATCGTAGTCTTTACAAGAGGTAAAAGTTCCTGCCGAAGCGAACAAAAGCGCTCCGAACAGCAGTGCACTTAAATACTTTTTTCTCATAACAAATAAAATTTAATTTATAAATTAAAAAATTCAAATCGTTCTAACTCAAGCAGTTAAGCTCACCGTCCCTCCCCGCCCCAAGCCGGATAAAACCCTTGTCTTGTTATCGCGCCGGCTACTGAACACAATCGGTAAATTGCTTATAATGAGGAAATTAATTTCTTCGATTTAAGGTTTAATAACATTCAGTGCGAAAATGTGCCGGTTTTGTAGTCCGGAAGTTGAACTGAAAGAGGGAAAAAGCATGTGAGGAGGCTATACCCAAAAAGGCACACAAAGGAAGGGTTGCAGGTTCCTTTGTGTGCCTTGGGCGTTTTCAGCGTATGCAGGATTTAGCGGTAAATCAAGGTTGACAGATAATCTTCGGCAAACATTTCGTTGGCGATGTCCTGCAGTTGGGATGCAGTGAGGGCTTCTATGCGGCGGAACAGTTCTTCTTTCGATTCGTAGTGTTTGTAGTGCAGGAAACATTTCGCCATATCGAGGGCATTGTTTTCAAAATTGTCGCTTGCCACACCGATTTGTCCGATGATTTGCTTTTTGGCGGCATTCAGCTTCGAAGAAGTAAGCGGTTGTTCACGAAGCCGGCGCAATTCCTTCTGTACCAACTCTATACACCGGTCTGCATCTTTCGGGTCACATCCGAAATATATGCAGAAAGTTCCCGTGTCGGTATAGGATGTCAGGTTCGATTCTACGTTGTAAACCAATCCTTTCCGTTCACGCAACGACACATTCAGGCGGCTGTTCATGCCCGGTCCGCCCAAGATGTTATTCAATAAATACAGCCCGGTGCGCCGTTCGTCGTAAGCGTTATATCCCCGTCCTCCTATCATGACGTGCGCCTGGTGCGTGTCTTTGTGCAGGGTCAGCTGGCGGGGCTGGTAAATGCCGGGAGCCTGACGGGTATAATCCTCCACCGCACCGGCAGGAATGTCTGCCGTCACCTTCTCCATAATCCGCACGATGCGGTTGAAGTCGATGTTGCCTTGCACAAAGAATACCAGGTTATCGGGCTTGTAATAACGGTGCACGAAGCCGAGCGCGTCTTCACTCCGGAAATTACGTAATTGTCCAGGTTTCCCCAAGATGTTCCGTCCCAGCGGATGATTGGGAAATATCAATTCCTCGAAGTCATCGAATATCAGTTCGGCGGGGCTGTCCTCATAGCTTTGTATTTCGTCGATGATGACTTCCACTTCTTTCTCTATTTCGTTCTGCGGGAAGGTGCTGTGGAATACGATATCGGTCAACAGCTCGGCGGCGCGCAGGAAGTCTTCTTTCAGAAACGCGCTATAGACTACCGTTTCTTCCTTGTTGGTATAAGCGTTCAAGTCGCCTCCCACGTTTTCCATGCGGTTCAAGATGTGCCAGGCGTGCCGTTTGCGGGTACCTTTAAATATAAGATGCTCTACGAAATGCGCCATGCCCTGCTCGTCTTCACGTTCGTCGCGCGTGCCGGCGTCGATGGCATAACCACAATAAGCCACCCCAATGGGGTTCGGCTCGTGTATCATGCGTATTCCGTTCGGTAAAGTGACGGTTTGATAAGTTGCCATTTGCTTCTTCAACTAAATTTGGATGCAAAAATACAATAATACTCATTGCTTTTGCAGAAAAAATACAGATATTTGCAAGAAGATGAGGAGTTCTTGCATTTCATGCGATGGAATACGGAGGAAAAGTGATGGCCGAAACGACGGACGCCAACGTGAATCTGTACCCTTGCAACGGAGCCGGGACCCGCAAACCTAAGAATTAAAAAAACGGAAGTATGGATAAAATAGCACTGTTCTGTTCTGCGTCCGACGCGATAGAGCCGGTTTACAAGGAGAAGGCAAAAGAGCTGGGCGCATGGATGGGCGAACATCATAAGTGGTTGATATACGGAGGGTCGAATACCGGGCTGATGGAAGCCGTAGCCGGTGCCGCCAAGGAAAAGGGAGCGATGATTATGGGAGTAGTGCCTACCAAGCTGGAAGAACGGGGCATGGTGAGCGACAAGCTGGACGTGACGTTCCGCGCCGTCAACCTGAGCGACCGCAAGGACATCATGCTGCAAGAAGCCGAAGTGATGCTGGCATTGCCCGGAGGGGTAGGCACACTCGATGAAGTATTTCATGTCATGGCTTCCGCTACCATCGGCTATCACAGCAAGCAGGTTATTTTTTACAATGTGAATGGATTCTGGGATGATATCCTTCGTTTCTTCGACAAATTGGAGACAACCCGCTTCGCCCACCGGCCGCTGAAACAATATTATAAGGTAGCAAATACGTTTGAAGAACTGACAACGCTGCTGGCGGGCTGACTCCGTTCCTACGTTGGCCCATTGCGGATACGCAAAAACCATTAATTATTAACTGTAAACGATTCATAAAAGAAATGGATGCTATTCATGAATTGTTGCGCCGCGAAGCGCAAGCCGTGCTCGATATTCCGGTAACGGACGCATACGAAAAGGCAGTCGCCTTGATTATAGAGCAAGTGCACCACAAAAAGGGAAAGTTGGTTACCAGTGGCATGGGTAAAGCCGGACAAATAGCCATGAACATCGCCACTACCTTTTGTTCTACGGGGACGCCGGCGGTTTTCCTTCACCCCAGCGAAGCGCAACATGGCGATTTGGGTATCTTGCAGGAAAACGACCTGCTGCTCCTGATATCCAATTCGGGCAAGACGCGTGAGATTATCGAGCTGACCGCTTTGGCGGAAGGCTTGAATCCTGCATTGAAAAAGATTGTCATTACCGGCAATCCCGACAGCCCGTTGGCCGAAGCCGCCGACATCTGCATCGCCACGGGCCATCCGGCAGAAGTATGCCCGCTGGGCATGACCCCCACCACTTCTACCACCGTAATGACCGTAATAGGCGACATCTTGGTGGTAGAAACGATGAAATGCACGGGATTTACGATAGAAGACTATAGCAAACGCCATCACGGCGGATACTTGGGCGAACGTTCGCGCGAGCTTAGCAAATGATTCAATCTAACATACATACGGCTATGAATAGAAAAGTAATAGGAATAGGAGAAACCATCCTGGATATTTTGTTCCGCGACGGACAGCCGCAAGCCGCTGTCCCCGGAGGGTCCGTCTACAACGCGATGATTTCATTGGGCAGGATGGGAGTCGACGTGACGTTTATCAGCGAAACGGGAAACGACCGGGTCGGAAAGATGATTCTCGACAATATGCGCGCCAACGGGGTGTGCACAGACAATGTCAATGTCTTTCCGGATGGAAAGTCGCCCGTGTCCCTGGCTTTCCTCAATGAGCATAACGACGCCGAATATATTTTCTATAAGGATTACCCCCGCCAGCGATTGGACGTGACGATGCCCGACATCCAGGCGGATGACATCGTCATGATAGGTTCGTATTTTGCCGTGACGCCGGTACTTCGGGATAAAGTGAAAGAACTGCTCGACCTGGCGCGCGAACGGGGAGCGATTATTTATTACGATGTCAACTTCCGCAGCACCCATGCCAACGAGGCTATCAAGTTGATGCCTACCATCCTTGAAAATTTTGAATACGCCGATATCCTGCGCGGGTCTTCCGAAGACTTCCGCTTCATGTTCGGACTGGATGATGCAGAGAAGGTATACCGCCAGAAGGTCAGCTTCTATTGCAATCCGTTCATCTATACCGACGGAGCACGCGATGTCAGCTTGTTTACTCGTGCGTATGCCAATCGTTTCCCCGTCCCGAAAGTAGAAACCGTAAGCACCATCGGCGCGGGCGACAACTTCAATGCCGGCATTGTGTATGGCTTGATACAAAACCGTATCCGGCGTTCCGACATCGATGCACTGGGCAAAAAAGACTGGGACGACATCATCGCCTGCGGCCTGGCATTCGGCAGCGAAGCGTGCCGCAGCACGGCCAATTGTGTATCGCTGGAATTTGCCCAAACGTTCCGCCGGTAGTTTCCCGGGTTCTTATTCCCCGTGGATGACATCATCGGCTGGCCGCCTATAGGCAGTTTCACCCAGTTTCAGTGCACTGAAACTGGATTTTTAATGCGCTAAAACTTCCCGTGAAATGCCCTGGGCGATTATCCGCAGGTTTTGAATTTCTACAAAAAGTTTAATGAATGTCCGCCATTAGCCACGTAGGGGTGGGGTTAGCCCGCCCGTATGCGTCCAGGTGGATGTTTCCGGGCAGGTTAATTGCAAGCCTCCTTATAATGTAAAAGGAGTAACCATCCGCTTGTCTCGACGCTTATGACAAAAAGATTGTACAGCTTCTCCGTTTGTGTGCCTCACAAAAGGCAAGTGTGTTAATAAATGCAAATTTAATAGAACTTTTTGGTAGTATCGTGATTGTGTATGAAATAAAACTTATACATTTGTGCCTTGAAAGTTGTCTTCTAAAACAAAATTGTGAATGGAAATCTTTTCAAAAGTGAAAGAATCGTATCCGGATACGGTTCCGGCATGAGTAGAGAAGCACAGAGTTCTATGGCAAAACCGCTTTATCCCCGTGTAGAAAGCATTACGGCTCTGTTTGGTCAGTAGCCGGCGCGATAACAAGACAAGGGTTTTATCCGGCTTGGGACGGGAGAGAAACGGCGAGCTTAACGGCTTGGGTTAGAACGATTTGAATCTTTTAATTTATAAATTAAATTTAATTTTTTATGAGAAAAAAGTATTTAAGTGCACTGCTGTTCGGAGCGCTTTTGTTCGCTTCAACAGGAACTTTTACCTCTTGTAAAGACTACGATGATGACATCGAAAGCCTGCGCCAAGAGCAAACAAGCCAACAAGCAGCTCTTGATGATTTGGAAGCTTTAGAGAGTCAAGTAAGTCAAGCTTTAAGCGATGCACAGCAAGCAAAAGCTGATGCAGAAGAGGCTTTAAATAAAGTCAACTCTGGTGAAGGTACTGAAGGCTTGGATGAAGAGGCTGTTAATGCTTTGATTGAAAAAGCAAAGGCAGAGCTGCAAGCTCAGATTGACAAATTGGCTTCGCTGGAAGACGTACAGGAACAAATTTCAGACTTGAAAAGCGAATTGTCAAAAGACTTTATGACCGCTGAAGACTTGTCGGAACTGACTGCCTCTTTCAATGAGTTAAAGGAAAAAGTAAGAATGATTCTGGGTGATCGTCTGACAGGTTTGGTATTCCAGCCTGATTTTTACTACCAGGGAATTGAAGCTATTGGCGTTTATTCATTCAACTATCATAAGTTGACCACAAAGAGCGTTGATGCCGATGGTGATTTTGCAGATGATGAACCGACTGTAGGCGGTGAAACAGCCGTTACTCCGGATTTGGTTGCTTATTACCACATGAATCCGTCTAACGTAGACTGGAAGAAAATCACGGATCTGACTTATATCACTGATGACAAGAATTACACAAGAGCTGACGGTGTAGTGACAGCTGATGTGTACGATTGGGAAGGTAATAATGGCATTCTGACCGTTAAATCTCACCTGACAGACGGAACCATCAAAGATATTGAAAAAGACGGCAAGGTAACTGTAATGGCATTGCAGGCTCATTATGCAGATGCAAAAGGTGATACGGTTGTCACATCTGACTATGCTGCTATTAAAGCTGTAAATGCGCATAATATTGTATTGGCAAAGGCACAGCCTTATGAAACGGAAAATTATCACCTGCATACAACAGCCCAAGCTGCCATCAATGCTTCTGAGCCGTTTATGGAAGTTGCATGGAATAGTGAAGGCATAGATTTGTCGGAAGTGTTCAATACACATTTTGACGAGATACAAAGTGATGGTACCGACGTGCATAAAGAATTGGATGAATATGCCGGTGATGGTAAAGCTGAAGACCGTGGCTTTAAATATAGCTATGAATTGGTTGGTTATCATGTAGGTGATAACAAAACTTCTGAAAGTGCGCATGCACAAATCGGCGGTGAAAATGGTTGTACCTTTAGACCGCAAATGACCAAGGACGGTAAACAACAAGCATATGGTGCTGAACAGAACCGCGCAGAAATCGGCCGCGAACCATTGGTACGTGTTACCTTGACCGATACTATCAGTAATAATATCGTTGCTGTAGGTTACGCTAAATTCAAGATTGTATCTACTCCGGCTGCAAGTGAAAGTAAAGTTGTCTTGGATGTTAACTTCAACTTTAATGATGTTTACACTGTTGATTGTTCTGAAACCGTTAAACCATTTGACTTGACATGGCATCAAGTAGAAGAGCAAATCATTGCTAAGCTTGAAGCACAAGGTATTTCTAAAGAAGAATTCCACGATGACTTTAAATTGGATGGCGGCATAGACAATGCAACTCAATACACTAATTCGACAATAGATGCTACAGCCGTTATAACCAAAGTTGGTGCTGTTTCTCAAACAGAAGCTGACGATGCTGCAACTGAAACTCAAGTTCTGCACTGGAAGGTTAAGAACAACAACGCTTACCAAGTATTCAAGAACAATGCTTCTGCTAAAGCTATCGTCCGCTATACAAGAGAAGTTAGTGCAGGCGTTTACCAATATGTTTACATCACATTCACTTGGACTCCTTCTCAACGCAATGTGACTCCTTCGGGAACAGTAGCCGATAGCGATAAGATTAAGTCTTATTGGTATGCGAAGAATGGTGCTGTTGCAGGTGGCGGTTATGAAGATATTCATGCTAACGTCACTCCGGTAGGTGTGGCAACATCATCTATAGGACAATTCAAATCTGATATTTTGAATACATTCGTAGGCAATGATGTTACTGTAAGTGGAGTTGCTTCTGTTTACACAGCATTTACTGACGATAAGTTGAACAAAGAATTTGTTTTCGTTGATCCGCAAGAAGCAAGATTGACTCCGGTTACTGGTCTTACAGGAAAGAGCTATGATATTACGGTATCTCCAGATGGTAAGACATTGTATGCTGCACCTAAAGGCAGTATTCCTCAGGAAATCGTTAAGATAGCAGGTAGTGTATTGGAATATCAGGACACTGAATATGCAAAGGATATCTTGAACTATGCAGACCACAACGAATTGGGTGATAAAGAAACATTTACTGCACAAATTCAGATTAACGCAGAAAATTGTGACTATGTTCCGTTCGAATTGTCCAACAATAAGTTCTATGCTAAATTCTTACGTCCTGTTACTGTAACTGATCCGGGTGAAACCAATTTCGTAGATGCTGAAACCGGTGGCTCACAAGCAGATGTAATCCTTTCATTCGTAGATTGGCGTGACCATAACTTCGATGATAGCAGTGTAACGAAAGGTGAAAACTATTATGCATATTACGGTATCAAGGCGATTGAATGTCTAGAAAGTGATATTACTACCGACTTGAATTCAACACCGGGTAACTTTGCTGACAAGTTGAGTGCTATTACGAATAATATTCGTTTTAAATATATAGCACCGGAAAAAAATGATGAAGGTGAAAATGAAATCCAATACGGAAATGGTAAACGGGATCACTACTTCGGTACTCTTGAATATATCAACAATAATACTACAGTAGGTGACTTCCAGATTAAGGTTCCGTTCAATGTAGTTTATGATTGGGGTACTGTCCGTGTAGATGTTATCTGCAAGATTGCAGGAACTGAAGCCAATTAATTGTGAAATTACCAATTAACTAAATAAAATAAGGGTCTTTCGGGACTCTTATTTTTATTAACTTAGAAGCTGTTTTGAATTTCTTCAAAAAGTTTTTCTTGGCTTGATGTATCCGTT
>URCM01000059.1 GCA_900546355.1 uncultured Bacteroides sp. | reverse complement strand
CCTCAAAAACTCATCCCAAATCATCGCACGATAAATTCAAAACAGCTTCTAAATAAAATGGTAGTTAACAGTTAATGATTAATAGTGGGCAAGTAGTTGCCACACCACTATTAATTATTAACTGTTACTTATTATTCAGCATTTTCTACTGCTGTCATTTCACCTTCTACATACAGGCGAACCACTTCCTGTTTGGCGTTGGTACGTAGGGTGATGCTCTTGCGGAAATGTCCGGGGAATTTGCCCGCACCGTTATAAGTTACGGTGATTTCACCGCTTTCGCCCGGCTTGATAGGTTCTTTGGGATACTGGGGCACGGTGCATCCGCATGAAGCGATGGCTTGATGGATGACCAGCGGGCCGTCTCCTGTATTGGTGAACTTGAATTTGCAGGTCACTTTTGGGGCATTTTCGGGGAATGAGCCGAAATCATGTGAAGTTTCGTTGAATTTGATTTCAGCGGTGCCTGCGGCAAAAACCGCAATCATTACTGCCATAAGGCAGATTGTTGAGAGGATTCGTTTCATAAGCTGTTTTTATTTTAAGACCGCTCCAAAGGTACACTTTTTCTTGTTATTAACCAATGGTTTGTGCATTTTCGAGCTATGAAAATCTGTTAACAATGCAGGCTTTTTAGAGAAAACCGTATCTATGTGTTGGTAATTAATAACTTATAACTCTCCACTACCGGCCATCTGTCTGTCTTCCTCCCCGTATGTCACTACGTGTACCGATGTATATGGTCGGAAATTCTTTAACAGATACTTTACGTTTAAATTTTCCAATAAAGTAAGAAGCTGTTTTGGATTTATCGCCCAAAGCACACACGAAAACGGATACATCAAGCCAAGAAAAACTTTTTGAAGAAATTCAAAACAGCTTCTAATATTACATCAGATTTGTTTAAACGACAGGCTCTTGGTTACAAAACGAATATATACTTCAGTTGCCGCTTTATATATCTGAAACAGCCCATGGATATAGCTTCATTGGCAAAGTCAGTATATATTCGTTTTTCAGACTGGATATACAGGATGAATAGCGCACACTCTTCTCATCCAATATATATCTTCTCATTCCGATGGATTTTTTGCTTTTTATCCGCGGTTCACCTGCTTTACACCTTTCACCGTACGTAATTTGCGGATAAGGGCTTCCAGCTTGGTGGTGTCGTCTACCATCACCGTCAGCATGCCCGAGAAGAGTCCGTCGTTCGAGTCTATGCTGATGGAGCGGAGCAGGATGTCATTCTCCTTATTGATGATAGACGTGATGTTGGTCACAATGCCGATGTCGTCATGCCCCACGATGCGAAGTGTGATGGGGTATTGCTTGCCTTGGCTCTTACCTGCCCAGCGTGCGCGTACGATACGGTAGGGGAAACGTGCCTTCAGTTCGGGTGCGTTAGGGCAGTCCGAACGGTGTATTTTAATGCCTCCCGATATGGTGACGAAGCCAAACACATCATCGCCGTAGATGGGATTGCAGCATCGTGCGAGTTTGAAATCTATGCCTTTCAGATGCTGGTCAATGACCAATACGTCATCTTTATAAGGATTCTTATCCTCTTGCGTTTGCTGCATGTTGAAACCTTCGGCACTGCGGTACACTACGTCTTCATGCTGTTCGCTTTCGTGTCGTTGCATCTCTACGTATTTGTCTATCAGCGTATTGATGTCCGTAGTCTCGTTGGCAATGCTTTGGTAGAAGTCGGTCACGGTTTTGAAACCCGATTTTTTGATGAGGCGCATCAGGATGGCTTCATCGTATTCTATCTTGCGGTTCTTGAACTTGCGCTCTAAAGTTTCGCGGGCAAATTCAGTTTGGCGGGCGGCCAGTTCCTTTAAAGCCTGGCGTATCTTGTTGCGGGCTTTCGAGGTGGTGACGAAGTTCAGCCAGTCGCGCTTGGGTGTCTGGGCGGCGGAAGTCATGATTTCCACTTGGTCTCCGTTGTTCAGAGGTTGGCGGAGTTGCACGTTTCGTCCGTTTACTTTCGCTCCCACACATCGGCATCCTAGATTGGAATGGATAGCAAAGGCAAAGTCAAGCACGGTGGCTCCTTGAGGCAGCTTGTAGAGGTCTCCTTTGGGGCTGAACACAAACACTTCGTCTTTATAGAGGTCGAGCTTGAACTGATCGATGGTTTCGGTATCTCCATCGGTATTCTCCAAGGTTTCGCGGATGGAGTTCAACCATTCGTCCAATCCCGTTTCGCCCTTGATACCTTTGTAGCGCCAATGTGCGGCAAGGCCTTTTTCAGCTATCTCGTCCATGCGTTCAGTGCGTATCTGCACTTCCACCCATTTGCCTTCGGGACCCATTACAGTGATGTGGAGCGACTCATATCCGTTACTTTTAGGTACGGAGAGCCAGTCGCGGAGGCGTTTAGGGTTGGGCAGGTACATGTCGGTCACGATGGAGTACACCTGCCAGCATTCTTGTTTTTCTTTTTCAAGAGGCGAGTCGAGGATGATGCGGATGGCAAACAGGTCGTATACGCCTTCGAACGAGCAGCCTTGCTTCTTCATCTTCTGATAGATGGAATGGATGGTTTTGGTACGTCCCTTTATGTGGAACTTCAGTCCGTTTTCTTCCAATTTCTGCTTGACAGGTTCGATGAAGGCAGTTATGTAGCGGTCGCGCGCCGCCTTGGTGGCGTTCAGCTTCTCCTTGATAAAATAATATACATCGTGTTCGGTATATTTTAACGACAGGTCTTCCAGTTCCGATTTCAGCTTGTATAGCCCTAACTTGTGTGCCAAGGGGGCGTAGAGGTGGGCGGCTTCGTTCGATACCGCCAGCCGTGCTTCATCGTTGGGGTTGTCCTTGATTTGGCGCATGATATTGACTCGGTCGGCTATCATGATGAGGATAACACGCATGTCCTCGGCAAAGGAGAGGAGCAGGTTGCGGAAATTTTCCGATTCGATGGCGGGGCTTTTTTCATATAATTCGTTGATTTTGACCAGCCCGCGGATGATACCGGCCACATCCTCGCCGTAGGTTTGGCTCACATCATCGAGGGTGCACAGCTGGCATTTCACCGGTTCGTGGAGCATAATGCCGAGGATAGAAGCCCGGCGCATCCCGATTTCTTCTGCCACGATGACGGCGGTCTGCATGTCCTTGGTGACTGGATTCATACCGAAAGCATTGCGGGGTATCGAACCTGCCGACATGGCTCGGATGAGGTCCCGTTTCAAGTTGTGGCAATCGTCTTTTTGCAACGTTTCGCCAGAGAGGCGTAAAAGGCACCTGTAAAGCGAGATAAGCTCTCTATGTTCTTGCGGTGTGAAAAATGCTTGCTCTTCCATAATGCTTTTGTTTAAAGTACTGACATTGAAGAATGAGGAACTCCGTATGAAAGGGGACGGATAGGGGGGTATTCTTCATCCTTCGTTCTTTATTCTTCATTTTTAATTGTAAAGTTACTTTTTTTTCTTTGTTATCCGTGCAATGTTTGCGAATTTTTTATATTTTTGGGGTGAGATTTGAAAACACGAACAATTTACTATTTCATTATACATTTAAAATTTATAACCTGTATGTTAACACTCGAAGACAAAGAATTGTTGGCTAAGAAAGGAATTTCTGAGCAACAGATTGAAGAACAACTGGCTTGTTTTGAACACGGATTCCCTTACTTGCGTCTTGCTGCGGCGGCATCGGTGGAGAATGGCGGCATCATGACGGCAGACGAAAATTTGCAGAAGAAATATCTGGCGGCATGGGACGCTTACAAGGACGGCGACCGTAAGATTGTAAAATTCGTTCCAGCTTCGGGAGCTGCGAGCCGTATGTTTAAAAATATGTTCGAATTCTTAGGAGCCGACTACAACGTGCCTACTACCGATTTCGAGAAGAAGTTTTTCGACCACATCCATAGTTTCGCTTTCTATAACGACTTGAACGCGGCGTGTATGGACAACACGGGTAAAGACATCGATGCTCTTTTGGAAGAAAAGAATTATAAGGCTGTGGTAAGCAACCTGCTGGAAAGCGCAGGACTGAATTACGGTTCGCTTCCGAAAGGTTTGCTCAAATTCCACCGGTATGCCGACGGTGTGCGCACTCCGCTGGAAGAACACTTGGTAGAAGGTGCACTTTATGCCGCAGGAAAGACGGGCAAGGTGAACGTACATTTCACGGTTTCTACCGAACACCGTGACCTTTTTGCCAAATTGGTGGAAGCCAAAGTAGCTGAATACGCTCAGAAATACGGTGTGGAATATAATGTATCGTTCTCCGAGCAGAAACCCAGTACCGACACTGTTGCTGCTACGATGGACAACAAGCCTTTCCGCGACGATAATGGCAAGTTGGTGTTCCGCCCGGGTGGTCATGGAGCGTTAATCGAGAACTTGAACGACCTGGATGCTGACATCGTGTTCGTCAAGAATATCGACAATGTGGTGCCCGATCGCCTGAAGGCTGATACTGTAACTTATAAGAAACTTCTTGCGGGGGTATTGGTGACCCTTCAGAAGCAAGCGTTTGATTATTTGGAATTATTGGATAGCGGACATTATAGCCATGAGCAATTGGAAGAAATCATCCGTTTTGTTCAGCAACAATTGCGTTGCCGCAAGGAGGATATCAAGGACATGGAAGACGCTGACTTGGTTATCTATTTGCGGAAGAAACTGAACCGCCCGATGCGTGTATGCGGTATGGTGAAGAATGTGGGCGAACCGGGTGGCGGCCCGTTCTTGGCATACAATCCGGATGGTACTGTGTCGCTTCAGATTTTGGAAAGTTCGCAAATCGACATGAAAGATCCCGAAAAGAAGGCGATGTTTGAAAAAGGAACTCACTTCAATCCTGTGGATTTGGTTTGCGCTGTGTGCGACTATAAAGGTAATAAATTCAACTTGTTAGAGCATGTAGACAAGGCTACGGGCTTCATTTCGTATAAATCGAAGAACGGAAAAGACCTGAAGGCACTTGAGCTTCCGGGTTTGTGGAATGGTTCGATGAGCGATTGGAGCACGGTATTCGTAGAAGTTCCTCTCAGCACTTTCAATCCGGTGAAAACCGTGAACGACTTGTTGCGTGAACAACACCAATGATTTTTATAAAAAAAATTGGATTCAGTCCGTAATTGGGTTACAATATCATCAGCATGATTTATCCATGAGCGGTATGTATAACTGCTACATAAACACGATTAGTAATCGTACAGTGTGACGATTACTAATCGTACAGCTTGACGATTACTAATCGTGTTTATGATGCAGTTATATGCAATCGTTTCTTTGCACTCAATTCGTTTAAATTCTAATCGCTTGCAGGCGGGTGAGTGCCTCGTTGTAGTCTTCAATAAGTTCTTTCATCACTTCGTCTACTGATTGCAGGCGATGGATAAGGGATGCCGCTTGTCCTATTTCGATTTCCCCTTCGAAGATGTCTCCTTCGAAAATGCCCAGCTTGGCTCGCCCGCGTCCTAATAGTTCCCGAAGCTCTTCGGCGGAAGCGCCCCGTTGCTCAGCTTCTTCTATCCGCTTGTAGAAATCATTCTTTACCAACCGGGTGGGCGAGAGTTGTTTTAAAGTGAGTATTGTGTCACCTTCGTTCAGACGCAAGCACCTGTCTTTAAACGAGAAGTGGGCAGAGCTTTCTTCGGTTAAGGCAAATCGGGTTCCTATCTGTACTCCGTCGGCTCCTAAAGCTTGTGCGGCAAGGATGCTTTCACCTGTAGCTATGCCGCCGGCTGCCAATAATGGCAAGGAACAGCTGCGACGGATGGCGGGGATAAGGCACATGGTGGTGGTTTCTTCCCGTCCGTTGTGTCCTCCGGCTTCGAATCCTTCTGCTACAATGGCATCTACACCCGCTTCTTCGCATTTGGCGGCAAATTTGGACGAAGCTACCACGTGTGTCACGAGGATGTCTCGTTCGTGAAGCCAGTCGGTCCATTTTTTCGGGCTTCCTGCCGAGGTAAAGACGATTTTCACACCTTCATCGGCAATAATCTGCATGATGGTTTCTATTTCAGGATACATCAGGGGAACATTTACTCCGAAGGGCTTGTCGGTGGCTGCTTTGCACTTACGGATGTGTTCGCGCAGGGTTTCGGGATGCATCGAGCCTGCTCCCAGTAAGCCCAGTCCTCCTGCGTTGCTTACGGCTGAAGCCAGCCGCCAGCCACTGCACCACACCATTCCGCCTTGGATGATGGGGTAGTTGATGTTAAATAGTCGGCAAATTCGGTTCATGGTATTTTTTTAGTTAATAGTTGGTAATAAATAATTAATAACGGTGTTAGGTCTATATTGAGGTATTGACTTAATTTCTTAATTTTTCGGTAGAAGCTTTTGCTTTGAATATCGGTTTGGTTTGTTGCGATTCTGGCTCGAATCCGAACCAATATGTTGTGCTTTCTCCTTCGGCTGGAGGAAGCGTGCAAAGGCGCAGGCTTTCGTGGTAGGTGCCATAGAGTATTTCCCAACGGTCGGAGGGCAATACGTGTTTGGTGCGGATGCGGTAGGCTGGCTCTTTCTTGAGCGACATTCCTGCTTCTATCCATGCCAGGGTCATATCGGTTTCGTATCTCGGATAATTTTCCTTGCAGAATTTATAGAGTAAAATGCCCCGGCGCTCTAAACTCATGGGTTGGTCGATGACTCCGATGCGGATGAGGTAATCTAAGAACCGGTGTAGGAAATCATACTCGTCTACAATCAGTCGGCGGGTCATTTCTTGCCAAGGTTTAGCATTGTAGAATCCGTCTAAGAGGCGCGAAAGCAAGCGTGCCGTCTGAAGCTCGTCGGGAGAAATTTCTCTGGTCTGTAATACTTCGTAAGGCGGAAAGGGAGAATAACGGATGCCAAGCTCTTCAGAACGTCGGCGCATTTCTGTCCCGGGTAATAGTTTGAGGGATTCTAGTTGAATTTCGCCTGCCCGGTAAGAGGCTAATATGCGTATGTCTTCGAAAATCTCTTCTAAACGGTAGAGCGGGAGTCCGGCTATCAGGTCGGCGTGTGTTTCAAGGTTGGGTAGCGAGCAAAGATATTTTAGTCCTTCTAACGCATCCTCTAATGTCCCATGTCTTCGGCATACGTCCAATACTTCTTGATGCAGGCTTTGTATACCCGCTTCCAAGTGGAGTTGGCCGGAAGGCATCGAAGCTATTTCGTGTTTTAATTCTTCGGTAAGGAGAGCGGGATGAACTTCTAAATGAAAATGAATGTCGGGAAATTCTCGGAACAAGTTGAGCAAGGCACGTGCATGGCGGGCATTGTAGTTGAAGGTGCGGTCGAGTACCCGGATGTTCTGGATGTGATGCTCTTGAATCAAGGAGATTCGTTTTCGGATAGTTTCAATCGGGAGGGTGCGTACGGGTTTCTCGCCTCCGCTTACACAAAAGGCGCAGGTATTGAAGCATCCGCGTGTGGTTTCCAGTTGCACGAACGGTTTGCTCCAGTTGAAGAAGGGACTCTCTTCAGGGGAGATAAGCCGGTCGAAACGTATCACTTGTGCCCGTCCGTTATCGTGATAGGTGGAAGTTGGGTCTATGTAGCATAATCCGGTTATGGTGTGCCACGCTTCCGGCTTATCCCATACCTCCAGCCAACGGGCGAATGTTTCTTCTCCTTCACCACGGAATACACAATTCACGAAGGGATAGTTACGCAGGAATCTTTCGTTATCTCCTAAAAATTCGGGACCTCCTAACGTGATGCAACAATCAGGAAGCAGTGCCTTGATGCGCCCCAGCGTGTGGAGCAGTATTTCATGATTGAAGAGCCAGCAAGTGGCGGCTACAATGTCGGGGTTCCGGCGAAAGACTTCCGTACTCGTCATGCCAGGACTTTCGTTGATGGTAGCTGAAACAATGTCCCATTCTATATCGGTACGTCCGATGAGCTGGGCTTGCAAGGCAGGCAATGCCAATGAGGAATGCGCATACGAACTGTTCAGGTCGAGCCAAAGGATTTTCATGGGTATGTATGACATTCACCACAGATTACGCAGGTTTTTAATAAAATAATCCGTGTAATCTGTGGTGGGAATAAAATCAAATCAAATATTGCGAACTGATGGATTCGTGGCTTAATACGCGGCGGATCGTTTCAGCAAACATGTCGGCAATAGAAAGTTGTTTGACCTTTGCGCAACGGTTTGAATAAGGAATACTGTCGGTAAATACCAGTTCTTCCAATTGCGAGTTCTGTACACGTTCGGATGCCGGACCCGACATGACGCAATGCGAAGCGATGGCACGTACTGAGTTGGCTCCGGCTTCTTTCATGATGTCGGCGGCCTTCGTGATGGTTCCGGCTGTATCGACCATATCGTCAATCAATACCACGTTTTTCCCCTGTACGTCACCAATGATTTGCATGGATGCTACGACATTTGCTTTTTCACGGGTCTTATGGCACAATACCAAGGGTACATCAAGATACTTGGCATACGTGCTGGCACGTTTCGACCCACCAACATCGGGGGTGGCAATAACCAAATTGGGCAAATTCAAGGATTGGATGTAAGGGGCAAAGATTGTAGAACCGTATAGGTGGTCTACCGGAATATCAAAGAATCCTTGAATCTGGTCGGCATGCAAATCCATCGTAATCAGACGGTCAATACCTGCCACGCTCAATAAGTCGGCTACCAGCTTGGCTCCGATAGATACGCGGGGCTTGTCTTTGCGGTCTTGACGTGCCCATCCGAAATAAGGAATTACTGCGACGATGCGTTTTGCCGAAGCACGTTTGGCGGCGTCAATCATTAATAAAAGCTCCATCAAATTGTCGGAGTTCGGAAAAGTCGATTGTACGAGAAATACGTGTTGTCCACGAATCGATTCTTCGTAAGATACTGCAAATTCGCCATCCGCGAAATGAGTAATGTTCATGTTACCCAGCGGGCATCCCAAACTTTTGCAAATTTTTTCTGCAAGGTATCTCGAGTTTGTACCCGAGAACACTTTAAATTTTGATGTTTCGCTCATTGTATAAAAATATGTTGCCTTTAAAGTAGTACAAAGTTATGTTATTTCTTCAATACGTACAAATGAATATGCGGAAAAACATTAGTCCGCCATGTGTTTCAGCTTTCTGAATTGTTCTATCAGTTCGCTATAGTTATAATCGTGTTCAGGACAAAACTTGTTCCATAATCCCCCTAACACGGCGCATCCTCCGAATCCGAAGTCTTTCACTTGCAGGATATTGCTTTCATCGATTCCTCCTAACGCGATAACACGTTTATCGATGATTCCTTCCTTGGCGGCGGCGCGTATCTTCTCGGGCGTAAAGGCGGAAGTGTATCCTTCTTTCGAAATGCTGTCGAATACTGGGCTAAGAAACACGTAGTCAAAGTGTGGCTTCTTTTCCCTTACCTCTTCTAACGAATGGCATGAAGTAGTGATAGGACCCGAATAGTTGTCGGGAACGGTCGGGTTATGGCTGTTTATGTGGATGCCTCTCAGCTTATATTCCTCTTTCAGGTAAAAGTTTCCATGTACGACGATGCGTTTTCTGTATTTTTCAGGTATGAGCGTCAATAGCCTTTCCGCATAGACCGGCGTCTGGTCGGTCTTGCGTAAATGAAGAATCTCCAGCCCTTCTTCGAAAAGAGCTGTCAGTATCTTGTCTTCTTCCACAAAGTAAGTGGGCCTGGTTATAACTATTAATTTCATTATGAAACACGATATACTGCGGCAAAGGTAGTAATAAGTTTGTAATATTGGGCTATCTTAAAGCAAAATCGTGTACGTTTCCATTGTTTTCAGGTTGATTTGCCATAATTTCCCTGCTAAAATGTCTCCATATCCGCAGATAATCTTGATGACTTCGTTCGCCTCGGCACATCCTACAAGTCCCGGTGTGACACCCATTACTCCTTTCGGAGGATGGGGCATGGATAGCATTTCCTTTTCATCGGGATAGAGGTCGCGGTATCTTTTTCCGCTTTTGTCATATAGGAACACGGATACCTGCCCTTCGAAGGCGCGGATGGCTCCATATACATACACCTTATTTAATATAGCGCATGTGTCATCGATGAGGTATCGTGTGGCGAAATTGTCGCATCCGTCTACGATGATATCATAGTCTGCAATGATTTCCTTGGCATTATCCGGGGTCAGGCGAGTGGGATAAGCATTTATACGGATATTGCTATTCAAAGCTTCCAGGCGTTTTTGGGCTTGGATGGCTTTAGGAAGGCCTATTTCGGCTTCGGTATAAAGCACTTGGCGTTGCAGGTTGTTTTCGCTTACGGTGTCATTATCTATCAAGCCGATGGTTCCTATTCCGGCACCGGCCAGATAGAGTGCGATAGGGGAGCCAAGTCCTCCTACCCCTACGATAAGTACCCGTGCCGCTTTCAGGCGGGCTTGTCCTTCTTCACCGATTTCGGGAAGCAGGAGTTGGCGGTTGTATCTTTCCATAATTGAGAATAATAAACACAGAGCCACGGAGTCACAGAGAATATAAAACCCTGTGTCTTTGTGTCTCTGTGTTCAGATAAGGTTTCATTTTACAAAGTCGAACGAGGCGTCCCAGTCTTTCCATACCGGTTCGCGTCCGGCGGCTTTCAGTGCGCATTCCACTTCCACGGCTGTACGGTCATCGCTGATATGGAATTGTTCGAGCGATTGTGGGTAGGTGTAATAACCTCCCGGTTCGGTCTTGCTCTCGGCACTCATGGTGGTTACGCCCAGTGAAGCCATGTGGTCGCGGATATAAGCCGGCTCACGGGTCGAATACGAGATATCCACATCGTGGTCGAAGATACGCATGGCGAAGGTCACTTGTGCCAGTTCTTTGTCGCTCATGATGACGTTGGGTTGGAATCCTTCGTTCTCCGCCGGGCGCATACGGGGGAAGTTGACGCTATATTTGGTCTTCCAATAATGCTTTTGCAGGTAGCGCAAGTGATATGCCATCATGGTGACATCGGTGCGCCAGTCTTCCAGGCCAATCAATACCCCCATGCCGATGGAGTGTACGCCGGCTTGTCCCATGCGGTCGAATCCGTTTACACGCCATTCGAACTTCGATTTCATGCCCCGTGGGTGATAGATGTTATAACGTGCTTTGTTGTAGGTTTCCTGGAAACAGATGACCCCGTTCATCCCGTGTTTGGTCAGTTCGGCATATTCTTCGGTCTTGAGCGGCATCACTTCTATCTTCAGGTTCGAGAAGTAAGGCTTAGCCAGGTCGAGGGCTTTCGCCAAATAGGGGACACCTGCCTTAGCCGGATTCTCTCCTGTTACAATCAGCAGGTTTTCAAAGGGTGCCAGTTTTTTGATGGCTTTGTATTCGTTTACCATTTCTTCGGGTGTGAGAATGGTGCGTGCCATGGGATTGCTGATGTGGAAACCGCAGTACACGCACGAGTTGGTACACGAGTTGGTCAGGTAGAGCGGGACAAACATCGATATGGTTTTACCAAACCGTTCTTCGGTATATTTGCGGCTCAGGTGTGCCATTGGTTCCAAGTATTTTTCGGCAGCAGGTGAAACCAGTGCCATAAAGTCGTTTACATCACAATGTGATTTTCCGAGTGCCCGCAACACATCGGATTCGGTTTTGGAGTAGATGGCTTCGGTCGTCTCCTCCCAGCTTATTTTTTCTAATTCTTCTGAAAACATGTTGTTTAGTGAACAATTAAAAATTAATAGTTAATAACGGTGGATGCGTCCGAATTGTATTTGCTGGATTTAATGATGCTGGTTAATAATTTTATCAGTTCTGTACAATCCGTTTGTATGGATTGGAAAGCTATATCGTTTATGTAATCCGATTCGTGTAGCAATGTCAGCCAATAGTCTGTTTCGTTAGCTTCTTTTAATGAAATATGCAGTTTATGGATAAAATCTTTTTTGCTTTCGGCAAATTCGGCTTCACGTATCAATGCGCCTATTGCTGTACCGCTTCTAAGTAATTGTTTAGACATAATATATTCTCCTTTTTGTTCTTTTAAGAAACGGAATGCTTTAATGATACGCAAGGCGAAAACCAGTGATTTTTGTTCGATAATACTTTTCGACCGCATCCTTTTTATCGTTATTACTTTTAATTTTTTCTCATGGTTGGTTATTAAATTAATAAACGTAATTAGCTAAAAAAGTAAAGACCCTCTCGTCGTTAATTATTAATTGTTAACTATTAACTATTAACTGTTAACTATTAATTGAAGAGAGGTCTCTCGAAAGTTTCATGGCGCAAAAGTTCGGACCGCACATGGTGCAATATTCCCCGTCGGTATGGCGGCCTTCGTTGAAATATTCCAATGCACGGTCGGGGTCCAGGCTCAGATGGAACTGGTCGCGCCAGCGGAACTCATAACGGGCTTTGCTGAGGGCATTGTCGCGGATTTGTGCTCCGGGATGTCCTTTGGCAAGGTCGGCGGCATGGGCGGCTATCTTATAGGTGATGACACCTGTGCGCACATCCTCCCGGTTGGGCAATCCGAGGTGTTCTTTCGGGGTTACGTAACACAACATTGCCGTACCCAGCCAGCCGATTTGGGTGGCTCCGATAGCGGAAGTGATGTGGTCGTATCCCGGTGCGATATCCGTTACCAACGGGCCGAGGGTGTAGAACGGAGCGTTGTGGCAATGCTCGATTTGGCGTTGCATGTTCTCCTGAATCTTGTGCAAGGGCACATGTCCCGGACCTTCAATGAATGCCTGTACGTTTTTTTCCCAAGCGCGTACCACCAGTTCACCCATGGTGTCGAGTTCGGCAAATTGGGCTTCGTCATTGGCATCGGCAATACATCCGGGTCGCAGGCCGTCTCCCAGAGAGATGGCTACATCGTATTGGGCAAGGATGTCGCAGATGTCATCGAAGTGTTCGTAGAGGAACGACTCACGGTCGTGGATAAGGCACCACTTACTCATGATGCTTCCTCCGCGGCTCACGATGCCGCATAAACGCTTGTCCGCTAGGTGTACATTGTGCCGGCGGATACCTGCATGGATGGTAAAGTAATCCACTCCTTGTTCGCATTGTTCTATTAAGGTGTCCTTGTAGATTTCCCAGGTCAGGTCTTCCACTTTGCCGTTTACTTTTTCCAATGCCTGATAGATGGGTACGGTGCCTACAGGTACGGGGCAATTTCGGATAATCCATTCACGGGTTTCGTGGATGTTGTCTCCCGTAGAGAGGTCCATCAGCGTATCGCCTCCCCATTTGCAGCTCCATACGGCTTTGTCCACTTCTTCTTCGATGCTCGAAGTTGTGGCGGAGTTTCCGATGTTGGTATTGATTTTTACCAGGAAGTTGCGTCCGATAATCATCGGTTCGCTTTCCGGATGATTGATGTTGGCGGGCAGTACGGCACGTCCTGCGGCTATCTCGTCTCGCACAAACTCCGGCGTGATGTGTGTGTCAATGCCCAGTTCCTTGCAATTCATGTTCTCGCGGATGGCTACATATTCCATTTCGGGAGTCACGATGCCTTGCTTGGCGTAATACATCTGGGTGCAGCACTTGCCGGCTTTGGCACGATAGGGCAGGGCGATGTGTTCGAAACGCAGGTGGTCGAGCGAAGGGTCATCCCGGCGCATCTTGCCGTATTCCGAGGTAATGGAAGGTAATTGTTCCACATCCCCACGTCCGGTAATCCACGGTTCACGCATACGGTTGATACCTTTTTTCAGGTCTATTTCTATCGAAGGGTCGCTGAACGGGCCGCTGGTATCGTAGATATAGACAGGCGCGTTCGGGGTCATCATTTTCTTTCCGTCTTGGATGGTGACGGTAGGAGTCAGGTTCACTTTTTGCATTCCCACTTTGATAAAGGGGAAGAGCGTGCCTTGCATGTAGGCTTTTTCGCGGTGTGCGTAAGGTTTGTTCTCTTGTTCCATAGGGATTCAACTAACTAATTATTCATTCAGGAAAGCGGTTAAGGGCGATGAGGCGGATGCTTCAAAACTTTCGCTTTGCACACCCAGTCCGGCTTCGTAAGCCCGGCGTCCGGCGATGATTGCCTCTTTGAACGCGATAGCCATTTCCACCGGATTGCCTGCTACGGCAATGGCGGTGTTTACCAGGCAAGCGTCGGCACCCATTTCCATGGCTTCGGCGGCATGGCTCGGTGCTCCGATACCTGCATCAACTACGACCGGCACATTGCTCTGCTCGATGATGATACGCAGGAAGTCGCGTGTCTGAAGTCCTTTGTTGGTACCGATAGGAGCGGCAAGCGGCATCACCGTAGCGGCTCCGGCTTCTTCCAGACGTTTGCAAAGGGTGGGGTCTGCCTGGCAATAGGGCAATACCACGAATCCCAATTTTACCAGTTCTTCAGTTGCCTTCAGTGTTTCGGTAGAGTCGGGCAAGAGGTATCGTGGGTCGGGATGGATTTCCAGCTTCAGCCAATTGGTTCCGAATGCTTCGCGAGCCATTTGGGCGGCGAATACGGCTTCTTCCGCCGTGCGCACGCCCGAAGTGTTAGGCAAGAGTTGGATATGCGGGTGGACAATGTGGTGCAACATATCGTCTTCCTTATCGTTCAGTTCGATGCGTTTCATGGCTACGGTCACCATTTCCGTGCCCGAAGCAAGGATGGCTTGCTCCATCATTTCGTTAGAGTTGAATTTGCCTGTACCCAAGAACAGGCGAGAGCCGAATTCTTTTCCGGCGATAATCAGTTTTTCCATATATTCAATGTCAACTATTAATTATTAACTATTCATTATTTTTCTCGTCTCTTCCACCGGGTCATCTGCCCGGAGGATGCTTCCGCTAAGAGCAATGCCCGATACTCCAGTCTGCATAATCGCCGGAATGTCTTCGAAGGTGATGCCTCCGATAGCTACGACGGGCAGGTTGATTCCCGCTTCTTTCATGCGTGAAAGGATATTCCGGTAGCCTTCCAAGCCCAATACCGGACTCAGGTTCTTCTTCGTTGTAGTGAACCGGAACGGTCCGCATCCGATGTAGTCGGCTCCTGCGGCATGATGCATCTGCACGTCTTCGAACGTATTTGCCGTACCTCCGATGATGAAGTCCGGTCCCAATATCCGGCGTGCCTCGGCGATAGGCATATCCTTTTTGCCTAAGTGCACTCCGTCGGCATGAAGCTTTTTCACCAGTTCCACATGGTCATCGATGATGAACGTGGCTCCGTATTGGCGGCACAATTCCTGCACCCGCAAGGCTTCCCGTTCCACCTCTTCGGGCGAAGCGTCCTTCATGCGCAGCTGAATCCACCGGCATCCGCCTTCCAAAGCCATGCGTGCAGAGTCGAAATACGTGTAGCGTTCGGTGTAATGCGTGATAAATTGCAGTTCCGTCATGGCATTATCCTCCACAAGCGGCTTTGATGATGACCAGACTATCGTTTGTCTGCAGGGTTTGTTCCGTCCATTGCGTGCGTGGAATCATGCGGTTGTTCAGGGCTATGGCTACTCCCTTTTCGGGAAGTCCCAGTTGGCTTGCCAGGTCGGCGATGGTATTGCCTTGGGCAAGTTCTGTCTCTTTGTTGTTTACTTTGATAATCATAATTGTATGTTTCTTTACGTATTGCGCTTACAGAGGTCACGGATGAGAGAGGAGGAATATCCACGTTTTTTCTGAAGCATACGAATGTCCGTTCTTAGCCAACCGGGTTCCTTTAAAGGGAATATATACTTCAAGTGCTGTTTCAATATAGGTGAAACTCCCTTCGCATCTATTTAAAATGGCAAAGTCAGTTATATTCCTTTCCGGTGCAAGTAAACCGGTACACCGCACGCATCCGGTATCTGTGAAATACCCATGTAAATCTTCGCTCATCAGAGGTCGTCTGTGCGCTTTATTATAATAAGGTGGGAGTGGGGGAGAAATACAAGAGTGTTTTCCGAAGAAACAATCCCTTCGCCGGTACTAACCGTATCAGGTTCGTAGGGTATGATCTCAGCCCGCACGGGCACCCCTTTGTTTTTTACTTTTCGGCAAAGATAGGGGATTTTTTCGAGAAAACAAATGTTATTTTCTAAAAAGTCCCCTATCGTAAAAAAGCTTTAACGCATTACGAACTTTACCGCAACCCAGCGGTTCTTTTCGCGGTGGTGTACGAAGTCCATGCCTAAGCTTTCGGCTTTTTCACGTATGGCGGGAATGTCTTCCACGTAAAAGCCGCTCATGTAGAGTTCTGACCCTGCCTGCATGCATGCGGCATAGGCGGGCATGTCGGCAAGCAAGATGTTCCGGTTGATGTTGGCTATGATGACATCAAATGGTTTGCGGTTTTTCAGAAGCGAGGCATCACCCAGTTCTACGGTAATGTTGTCGATGTGATTCAGCACAATGTTGTCGCGCGAATTATTCACGCACCAGTCATCAATGTCGATAGCGGTCACCGGATTGGCACCTCGCATACTGGCGAGGATGGCAAGAATCGAAGTGCCGCATCCCATATCGAGCACCGATTTTCCTTTCAGGTCGGCATCCAGGAGTTCGGCGATGATAGAGCTGGTGGTTTCGTGATGTCCCGTGCCGAATGCCATTTGCGGATTGATGACAATATCGTATTCCGCTTTCGGGTAATCCTTATGGAACGTGCTGTGTATCACGCACCGGTCTCCTATCACGATGGGTTGGAAGAAGTTCTTTTCCCACTCTTCGTTCCAGTCTTTGTCTTCGGGTTCGGAAAGGGTATAAGTGATACGTGTATCGGGGATAGGGAAATCGGCAAGCACGTTTTTCAGTGCCTCTTCATCGAACAAGGCTTTCTGGATATAGGCTTGTGTCCCGCCTTCGCAAGGCACGAAGCTTTCAAATCCGACTTCAGCCGTCAGGGCGGCAAGCACATCGGTAATGGTCTCGTTGCACGGGTGTGCGTTAAAGGTCACTTCAATGTATTTCATACGAATCAATATTTCATTAGTTTCGGGGCAAAGATAGGGATAATTCTTCGGTAAAGCGATAAGAAGCTGTTTTGAATTTCTCCAAAAAGTTTTTCTTGGCTTGATGTATCCGTTTTCGTGTGTGCTTTGGGCGATAAATTCAAAACAGCTTCTAAGAATGAAAATTTAATCGTCTTGTAATGGGGCTTTGATTGTATCTTACCGGATGTTTGTGTATCTTTGTCGGGAGATAGGATGTTTGTCTAAATGCAGGTTTTTGCAGATATGGAACAGTAATCTATGTTTCAAAAATAATATTAGAAATATATGAAAATTGGGAGTTTTATAAGGGCATTGTTCTTTTTGTGTACATCGGGAGCTTATGCCCAGCACCGGATTGCTTTCATTTCGGATGCGCATATCCAGAATATCGTTGACCATCCCGAACTGGTACGTTCGATGGAAGTACAGGTACAATCCACCCGTTTGTTCAATGAAAACTATTATGCCTTGATAGCGGCGCTGGAGGATGCCGCCAGGCGGGAGATAACGTTGGTCGTTCTTCCCGGAGACTTGACCGATAACGGGCAATTCGTGAATCAGGAGAAAATCAAGGAAATCTTGAATCATTATCGGGAGCGTTACGGGATGAAGTTTTTCGTGACCACGGGCAATCACGACCCGGTACGTCCTTTCGGGATGCAAAATGAAGAGCGCAATTTCCTTCGCTCCGACGGAAGCCGCACTACCCAAGAAAACCGTTGTGCGGGCTATGCCGACGAGATGCTATGCTATGCCGCGTTCGGCTTCTATCCTCAGCCGGAATATCTTTATTGGGAAACTCCTTTCACTTCGTATCCGTATGAAGCCTATACATATCAGGAGGCTTTAAACGAAAGTGGATTGGATAAACGTCAGTATATGTTGTGCGATTCGTTGGAAGCCATTGACGCCAGTTATCTGGTGGAGCCGGTAGAAGGGCTTTGGCTTTTGGCGATTGACGGAGGTGTTTATCTGCCCGGTGAGGTAAAGAATGGGGTACAGACTTATGAAGGGTCGAGTGTGGGATATAATCATGTATTGACGCATAAACCTTTCCTTCTTTCTTGGGTGCGGAAAGTAGTATCGGAGGCAAAGAAAAGGAATAAGGTCTTGGTGACCTACTCGCATTATCCGTTGGCGGATTTCAATGACGGAGCTTCCGACATGGTGCGCAAGGCATGGGGAAACAAGAAGTTCGATTTACACCGTGTGCCGGACGAGGAAGTAACGGAAGCCTTTTTGGATGCCGGTATCCGCCTGCACGTAGCGGGTCACATGCACGTGAACGATACGGGAGTAAAGCGGGGCAAGAGCGGGAAATGCTTGTACAACATCCAGGTTCCATCCATCGCTACGTGTCTTCCCGCTTATAAGATTCTGACCGCGGAAGATGCCGCGCACTTCGAAGTGGAAACGGTGCTGCTTGATTCCGTGCCCGGATATGATAGTTTGTTCGGACTCTATGAGAAAGAATATGCATACGACACACAGGCGGGGAAGAAACCCGTCTGGAGTAAGGAAGCGTTGGCGTCGAAAGATTATGCGGAGTTTTGCGATTGGCAATTCCGCGACTTGGTGCGGGTGCGTTTCATCCCGCAAGACCTTCCCGAAATTGTGCGTAAGAAAATGGTAGGCATGAGCGGTTCGCAATTGGTTGCGTATGCGGAAGGGAAACGGATGGATGCGGATGCCGGAAGCGGCTGGAGCGGATACGATTTGATATTGGATTTATACCGTTTGCGTTATGCCGATAAGCTTGCCTTGCGCTGGATTCCCGAGAAGCGTATGCAGGAATACCATGTCTTGTTCGATGCCGTCCGGCGTTCGGGAATCAATGATGAACTTATCATACGCTTGCGTGAGATAGCCGATATTTTTGAATGTTTCTTGCAAGGAGAGCCGTGCGGGCATTTCCGTATAGATTTAGAGCGGGACAGGATAACGGGAGAGTGATGTTTTTCATTTCTGCATTTAGAAGCTGTTTTGAATTTATCGTGCGATGATTTGGGATGAGTTTTTGAGG
>URCM01000058.1 GCA_900546355.1 uncultured Bacteroides sp. | reverse complement strand
TAATAATTCTCTTGGCTTTATGCTATTTTGCTAGCACATTACAAACATAGGAACTAAGATGCCGCACGAGGTAAATTCTTTGCCTTTAATTATTCATTGGCTTGTGCCGGACGTTGTTTCTTCATTAAAAAATGCTACCTTTGTGGCTGACTAAAAAAATCATGAATCTATGCCACTGAATTTACCTGATAAATTGCCCGCTATCGACTTGCTGAAAGAAGAAAATATTTTTGTTATCGATACGTCGCGTGCGAGCACACAGGACATTCGTCCGCTGAAAATCGTCATCCTCAACCTGATGCCGATTAAGATAACTACCGAGACCGACCTCATCCGTTTGCTCTCTAACTCACCCTTGCAGATAGAGGTGAGTTTCATGAAGCTGAGGAGCCATACCTCGAAGAATACGCCTATCGAGCACATGAAGGCGTTCTACCGCGACTTCGACCTGATGCGGGGCGAAAAGTTCGACGGGATGATTATCACGGGTGCGCCTGTGGAGCACCTTGACTTTGAGAGTGTGAACTACTGGAGTGAGCTTCAGGCCATTTTCGACTGGGCACGCACGCACGTTACCTCTACACTTTACATCTGCTGGGCGGCGCAGGCGGGGCTGTACCATTACTACGGCGTGCCGAAGTACCAGCTCGACAAGAAGATGTTCGGCATCTTCGAGCATCATGTGTGCGAGGGTTTCCAAAAGCTGCCTATCTTCCGTGGATTCGACGATGTGTTTTTCGTGCCCCATAGCCGCCATACCGAGGTGCGCCGTGCGGACATCGAACAACATCCCGAACTTCAGATTGTTTCCGAATCGGACGATGCGGGCGTCCATATCGTGATGGCGCGTGGCGGAAGAGAATTCTTTGTGACAGGTCATTCGGAATACGCTCCGTACACTCTTGATGGGGAATATCGGCGTGATGTGGCAAAGGGGTTGCCCATTGATTTGCCTAAAAACTATTATCGTGGCGATGACCCGGAGAAAGGTCCGTTGGTGCGCTGGCGAAGCACCGCCAACCTGTTGTTTTCCAACTGGCTGAACTATTACGTTTATCAGGAAACACCGTATGATATTAATGAAATCAGATAATAATTGTCTTGTCGATTAAAAGAGATGACTATCGAACTATTGGCTCCGGCAAAGAACTTGGAGTGTGGAATTGAAGCTATCAACCACGGGGCAGATGCCGTATATATTGGTGCTCCCCGTTTCGGGGCGCGTGCCGCCGCAGGAAACTCGTTGGAGGACATTGCGGAACTGGTGCGTTACGCACATCTGTACCGGGCACGCATTTATGTGACGGTGAATACCATCCTGAAGGATGAAGAGTTGGAAGACACCGAAGCGATGATTTGGAACTTATACCGCATCGGCGTCGATGCCCTCATCGTGCAGGATATGGGCATCACGCGCCTCAATTTGCCTCCCATCCCTTTGCATGCCAGTACGCAGATGGATAACCGTACGGTGGAAAAGGTACGTTTCCTGACGGAAGCCGGATTCCGTCAGGTGGTACTGGCGCGCGAACTGACCTTGGAAGAGATTCGGAACATTCATCGCGCTTGCCCCGATACGTTGCTCGAAGTTTTCGTGCACGGGGCATTGTGCGTGAGCTATAGCGGGCAGTGCTACGTAAGTCAGGCGTGTTACGGACGGAGTGCGAACCGGGGAGAATGTGCCCAGTTTTGCCGTCTGGCATTCGACCTGAAGGATGCCGACGGGAAAGTCATCGCGCACGACAAACACCTGCTTTCGCTCAAGGATATGAACCAAAGCGAGAACCTGGAAGCTTTGCTCGATGCGGGGGCTTCATCGCTCAAGATAGAAGGAAGACTGAAGGATGTGTCGTACGTGAAGAACGTGACGGCTTATTACCGCCAGCGGCTGGATGCCATTTTCAAACGCAGGAAGGAATACGTGCGGGCTTCTTCGGGAAGCGTACGGACAGTGTTCCGTCCACAATTGGACAAGAGCTTCAGCCGGGGCTTTACCGATTACTTCCTTCACGGGCGCAATCCTGGTATCTTTAACCTGGACACCCCGAAATCGCTGGGCGAGGAAGTGGGTACGGTGAAAGAGGTGCGGGGCACGTTTCTTACCGTGGCGGGTGTGAAACCTTTTGCCAATGGAGACGGATTGTGTTACCTCGACGAGCAAGGCAAGCTGCAAGGCTTTCGGGTGAACCGGGTGGAAGGCAACAAGCTTTTCCCTCAGGAGATGCCTCGCCGCATCCGTCCCAAGACGGTACTATACCGCAACTTCGACCAAGCCTTTGAGCGTGCGATGCAGAAGAAATCCGCGGAACGGAAGATAGCGGTAGACATGAGCCTGGAAGAAAATAACTTCGGTTTCACCCTCACCCTGGCCGATGAAGACGGGGTATGTGCAAGTGTGGTGTTGGAACGGGCGAAAGAAGCCGCCCGCACACCGCAAACCGAAAACCTGAAAGCTCAGCTGGGCAAGTTGGGCAATACGCCTTTTGAGGCGAAAACGGTACGTGTCGGTTTTAAGGAAGACTGGTTTATCCCTTCGTCCGAGCTTTCCGACCTGCGCCGCCGGGGCGTGGAGCGTTTGCTCTCGGCGCGCCGCATTACCTATCCTCAGGAGCGGACCCGATGGACGCAAACCACCCATCCGTTCCCTGTAAAAGAACTGGATTATCGGGGCAATGTAATGAACCGTGAGGCGGAAGCGTTTTACCGTTCGCACGGAGTGGGGCACATCGCTCCGGCCTTCGAGAAAGAGCCTCCGCACGATGCGGTGTTGATGGAATGCAAGCATTGCGTGCGGTATAGTATGGGCTGGTGTCCTCGGCATCAGGGAAAACGTTCTCCGTATCGTGAACCTTATTCTTTAGTGAGTGCGGACGGACGCCGTTTCCGCTTGGCGTTCGATTGCAAGGCGTGCCGGATGAATGTGTATGCGGATAAATGAAGAAATGAAAAAAATCTGTATCACTCCCAGCTTTCTGTGGTGAATGGAAATAAAAAATAAGAATAAGATATGCCGAAGAGTAAATACATCATTCCGTTTTTGATTGTGCTGGCACTGGTCACGGCTTGCCATTACCGTCCGATGTATGTTTCCGATGGCAGGGCAGGAGGCGACTCTGTCTGTGTCTATACGCGGGCGTATGCGCTGAACAGCAATTTTCAGGTAGAGGCGGACACGTTGTGGCTTCACATGCTTCCGTTTATGGATACCGTGGCGTTGGTACGGGGCGATAAAGTGGTGGTGGCGGAATTTGATATCCATCCGCAAGATTCTGTGGATTCGGTATGGGTGAAAGTGGCGCGTGACCAGGAGACCATCGGCTGGATTCAGGAACATCGTTTGTTGGAAAACATTGTACCCGTCGACCCTATTTCCCGTTTTATTCATTTCTTCAGCAATGTGCACACCTTGCCTTTCTTTTTGGTGCTGGCGGTGTTTTTCTTATGGTTCGTCTACCGGGCGGTGCGGCGTAAGCAAATCAAGCTTATTTGGTTGAATGACATCGATAGTATATTCCCGCTTCTTTTGTCGCTTTTGATGGCAATAGCCGCTACGACCTATAATAGTGTCCAGCATTTTGTTCCCGATACATGGGAGCGGTATTATTACGAGCCTTCACTGAACCCGTTCGATGTTCCTTTTATCTTGGGTTTCTTCATTGTGTGCGTGTGGTTGATTGTGCTGGTAGGTGTGGCGGTGCTCGATGATTTGTTCCACCAGGCGAAGGCCGAGGTAGCTTTCTTCTACTTGGTGGGGTTGGTTTCATGTTGCATTTTCATTTATGTGTTTTTCACATATGTCCCTGTTTACTTAGCTTATGTGTGTCTTATCGTTTACGGTATGGGGTGTCTCCGCTGGTTCCGTAAGTCGGACCGCTATCCGTATGTATGTGGAGCGTGTGGGGCGAAGTTGCGTACTAAAGGTGTTTGCCCCCATTGTGGTGCGCTGAACGAGTGATGTCTTTTCATCACAGATTACACGGATACGGATAGAAAAAATGAAAATACTTAGAAACTGTTTTGGATTTACCGTGTGCTGATTGGGAATGGGTTTTTGAGGCATTTCCGCTTCTGTGATGAGGAAGATGGCGGGCTATCTGACGAAAAACAGAAGCGGAAAGGACCCAAAAACCGCCCAAAGCACACACGAAAACGAATGCATCAAGACAAGAAAAACTTTTTGTAGAAATTCAAAATACTTTTTTAATCTTATGGATGTCCGCATCCGGCCAGTATATACCCCCTAAAAATGAATATATACTTCAGGGACGGTTGGATATATACTGCATCTGCCCATGAATATATACTTCACCGGCAAAGTAAGTACTACTGCATTTTTTATGCAGTCGGATAGGCAAATCGGAAGGATGTTCTATATTAATGTGCTGTTATCCGTTTGCTGTCCGCTTGGTTCTTGCCACGGGCGGCAAGAACCAAGAGCCAGACACAATAAAAATACGATTGATTTTATAGTATGCAGTTATATTCCGTGTGAATCCGTGCAATCAGCGGTGAGAGTCCGTCAGAAATTGCACCGTAAGTCGATGCCTGCTTGCAAGGGTCGTCCCGTCTGTTCAAATCCGCGTCCCATGGTTTCGAAATAGAACGCTTGGTATTCTTTGTTGAGAGCATTGGTTATCCAAAGAGCGATTTGCCCTTTGCCTTTGGCAAAAGTGACACGTCCGTCCAGGGTGCCGTAAAAAGACTGGCTGGCGTTGTTTTGTTCCGTCCAGTAGATGCGTCCTGCCGCCCGGTAGTTGGCATCAAGGATAATGTGGTCGAATAGGACATTCCTGCGCAAGGTGAAGCGGTATTGTCCTCCTGCGCTGAATGTGTGCTTCGGAACGAAAGGCACATAACGTCCGTTGTAGTTTTCTTCCTCGCTCACAACGTAGTCGGTAAATGTGGCATACGTATATCCGTAGTTGGCGTTTAGGCTGAAGGCATCAGTCAGTCCGGCACGTATTGACGCCTCCGCTCCGATGCTACGGCTTTTCCCGGCATTGACCGTGATGCGTCCCAGTCCGTTTTCGGCAAAGCGTGAGATTTGCTGGTCGCGTGTGTCCATATAGAAGAGAGCTGCATCGGCTTGTAGCTTTCCGTTCGTGGAGGTAAGGTGTGCACCTATTTCATAATTCCACGAATATTCGGGTTTGTAAAGCGTCGCTTCCGATACGTTTACCTCTGAGGTGGGGAAGTCGGGCATCATGCTTGCGAAGTTCCCCAAAACTTCGTCTTGCTTGATGGCATTCATCATTGCCGTGCGCAGGTCGTTCTGCACCAGGTCGGAAAACATCTGAATGTTGTATCCGCCAGAGCGGTATCCCCGGCTCACCGTGGCGTAGACATTGTTTCGCCGGTTCCATGCGTATTGCAGGGTGAACTTAGGGAGCAATTGCAAGTAATCGGTCCGCTCCTTGCCGGTGAATTGGGTCAAGGCTTCGAGGGAGCGGATGATGTCTTGAGGCAAGAAGGGAGCCGATACGCCGAAGTTGAACCCCATCACACACCGCGAATCATAATCCAGCCAAAGCTTTTCGTAATCCAGCCGGAGCCCTACGGTGAGCGAAAGCCCTTCGGTGAAGAGGTCGTTCAAGGTAGACTGGTGATAGATGGCGCCGTTCAATGCAGGAGTTTGGAAAGAACCCGTAACGGTGAGCGGACGGGTAGTGACCTGTGCCGAGAGCTTGGGCGCACCCGACGGAAGATGGGAGAGGCCTGCATTGATGTTGTCTTCTATCAGGCTTCGGATGCCTTCGTCTTGAAAAGTCACGGGGGCATTCGTATCCAGCCATTGGTAGAATCCGCTCACGCCTGTAGTCCATTGCCAGCGTGTACCCGGATTCGATTTCAGCACGATTTCCTGCGAGAGGGTTTTCGAGTTCTGCTTTTGCATCATCGTGTAGATGTCTTTTTCGGTAAAGTCCTGGTCTAAGTCCATCTGGTCGTACAGGTATTGGAATCCTGTTACGCTACTTAGGGTGAAGTTTGCTCCGTGATGTTCGATGTTCAATCCGCCGTTCACCAGATTGCGCTTGTATCCACACGGATGGTTGTACGATATTTCACCGATGTGTTCCGCACGGTCTTCCTCTTCCCCGTCGGTACGTCCCGTGTAGGCGTAAGGATAGCCTCCTTGGTTGGTGTACTCATAGTTCAGGGTGAAGTCCAGTTTCAGGTCTTCGTCTGGGAACCAAATGGCACGCACCCGTCCGCCTGCTTCATCATCGGTGTCGATGCGTTTTCCGTTGTATGCGTTCTTGAAGAATCCTCCTTTATGTTCATAAAACATCCCAACCGAAAAAGCGAAACGGTCTGAGATGCGGTGGTAGTGCTTCAGCATCGCCTTATAATTATTATAGGTGGCGGCACTGAGTTGCACGTCGGTTCCTTGGTAAGTAAAGGGAGATTTGGTAAACACACGTATCAGTCCGCCCATCGTATTGCGTCCGTACAATGTGCCTTGCGGTCCCCGCATGACATCGATGCGTTCAATATCGGAGTAATTGAAATCGAAAGCCGACTTGTCGATGAATGGGATATTGTCGACATACAGTCCTACGGCGGGGGTATTGATGCGTGAACCGATACCTCTTACGTAGACCGAGGTGGTGAGTTTCGAACCATAATCGGGTATAAAGAGATTGGGCACCCGCCCTGAAAGCGATTTTACCGAGCCGATTTGTCCGCTTTGTATCTCGGCTTGCGAGAACGAGTTCGATGAAAGCGCTTGTTGGCGTAAGCGGGTGTTTTCTTTCGGTGTGGCGATGACTACCACTTCCTCGATGTCGATGACTTTTATTGTGTCGCGTGGGGTGACAGGTTCGATAGCGGATGCTGAAACCATCGAGGCAAAGGTAACGGTTGTAAAAATAAGTCTTGTCTTCATATATTCTTTCTGTGTTATATACTTGATGTGAGTTACTACATAGGTATGCAGTGCTTTTCAAACGCCTGCAAAGTAACGCCAAATCTCCGATACTTGCAATCCTCATAAATGAGGAAATTTCACGGTTCTGTTTCTGCGTATCGTAAAAACTCGTATCTTTGTGCCGGTAAAAGGATTCATTATGGATGAACGCGCGCGTTATAGAGACTTTTCGGGTTTTCTGGCTGGCATATTTCCTTTTAAGGTACAGAAGATTTCACTGAATGCTGGGTTTACCTGTCCTAACCGGGACGGGACGAAAGGGTATGGCGGATGTACGTATTGCAACAATCAGACTTTTAATCCCGACTATTGCCGGACAGGAAAAAGCATTGCCCGGCAACTGGAGGAAGGTAAGGCATTCTTTGCCAAGAAATATCCCGAGATGAAATATTTGGCTTACTTTCAGGCGTACACCAATACGTATGCAGGGACGGACAAATTACGGCAGATGTACGAGGAAGCGCTCGGCGTGAAGGATGTGGTGGGGCTGGTTATCGGGACTCGTCCCGATTGTATGCCAGACACTTTGCTCGATTATCTGGAGGAACTGAACAAACGGACTTTCTTGCTTGTTGAGTATGGGATAGAGAGTACCAACGACGAAACATTGCGTCGCATCAACCGGGGGCATACGTTTGCCTGTACAGAAGAAACGGTACGGCGGACGACGGCGAGGGGCATCCGTACGGGAGGCCATGTGATTGTAGGCCTTCCGGGCGAGACGGACAGAGAGAGTATAATCCGTCAGGCGGAAATCTTGTCGTGCTTGCCGCTCACGACCTTGAAACTGCACCAGCTTCAGTTGATTAAAGGCACGCGGATGGGAAATGAATATGCTTGTCATCCTGAAAATTTCCACCTTTATACGGCAGACGAATATATTGATTTGGTGATAGATTACGTGGAACATTTGCGCCCCGACCTGGTATTGGAGCGTTTCATCTCCCAATCACCTAAAGAACTTTTGATTGCTCCCGATTGGGGAATGAAGAACTACGAGTTTACCAACCGGTTCCGCAAACGGATGGAAGAACGGGACGCATGGCAAGGAAAACAGGTAAAGAATATTCGCGTTTTACCGGATTGCCTGTAGGGCATATCGTTAATAAAAATAAAGAACTCAAAATCTTAAAAACTAAATAAACAATGGAACTGAAAGGAAAAGTATATTATGTAGGTGTGAACGACCGTTCGAAAGCATTGTTCGAAAACTTGTGGCCATTGCCATACGGGGTGTCTTACAACTCTTATCTGATTGTCGATGACGAGATGACGGCATTGGTTGATACGGTGGACGTAGCCTTCTTCGAGGTATATTTGAAAAAAATCAAGGCGATAATCGGTGACCGTAAGATTGATTATCTGATTATCAATCACATGGAGCCGGATCATTCAGGTTCGATAACCTTGATTAAGCAATATTACCCTGACATCGTATTGGTGGGCAACAGGAAGACATTCGATATGGTGGAAGGATTTTATGGCGTAGGAGGCGAGCGTTACGTGGTAGGCGAAGGTGATTTCCTGAAATTGGGACACCACAACCTGCGCTTTTACTTGATTCCGATGGTGCATTGGCCCGAAACGATGGTCACTTTTGATGAAACCGAAGGTATCCTGTTCTCAGGAGATGCATTCGGCTGCTTCGGTGCATTGAACGGCGGATGCATTGACAAGGACATCAATACTGAAATCTACGAAGGCGAGATGCGCCGGTATTATGCGAATATCGTAGGCAAGTTCGGCAATCCGGTGCAGAAGGCTTTGCAGAAATGCAAAGGGTTGGATATCCAAATGATTTGCTCTACTCACGGGCCGGTATGGACGGAAAAGATTCCGCAAGTGGTTGACTTGTACGACCGCCTGAGTCGCTACGAAGGCGAAGAAGGCGTGGTCATTGCTTATGGCACGATGTACGGCAATACTGAAGAGCTTGCCGAAACCATTGCCGAAGAACTCAGCGCGCAGGGCATCAAGAACATCGTGATGCACAATGTCTCGAAGACACCACATTCATTCATCTTGGCGGACATTTTCCGTTACAAAGGCTTGATTGTGGGATGTACTACGTATAATATGAACCTTTATCCCGAAATGGAATCCTTGCTGAGCAAGATAGCCGCCCGCGATATGAAGAATCGTGTCATGGGATATTTCGGTTCGTTCACTTGGGCAAGTGCCGCCGTAAAGAAGCTGGCGGAATATGCTGAGAAGCTGAAATTCGAACTGGTGGGCAATCCGGTAGAAATGAAACAAAGCATGGGCGAAGATACTGTCCGTCAGGCAAAGGAACTGGCAAAGGCGATGGCGGATCGTTTGAAAGCGTAAATAATTAATAATTAATGGTTAATAATAAATAATGGGTAGCATCGTATGGTGCACCTCCAATTGCTAACTATTAACTATTGATTATTAATTATAAAATCAAATCCTATGATACAGAAACTATACGATAAGAACAACAATCCCGATGTGTTGCAGCATATCGTGGACATACTGAACGATGGAGGGATTATCATTTATCCTACCGATACGATGTATGCCATGGGATGCCATGCCCTGAAGGAACGTCCTATCGAGAAGATTTGCCGATTGAAAGACTTGAATCCGAAAAAGAACAATCTTTCCATCATCTGTTACGACTTGAGTAACATCAGTGAATACGCACAAGTGGGCAATTCCACCTTCAAGCTGATGAAACGCAACTTGCCTGGTCCGTTCACCTTCATCCTGAAAGCCGATAGTCGTCTTCCTAAGATATTCCGGAACCGTAAGGAAGTAGGTATCCGTGTGCCCGACAATACGATTATCCGTGACATTTGCCGTCTGCTCGACGCACCTATACTGACCACTACCTTACCTTTGCGTGAGGGAGAAGACATTGAATATGTCACCGATCCGGAACTGATAGATGAAAAATTCGGGAGTGAGGTGGATTTGGTTATCGATGGAGGCATAGGAGGCATTGAACCTTCTACCGTAATAAATTGTTATGAAGATGTGCCGGAGATTATCCGGCAAGGAAAAGGAATATTAATCGAATGAAGGAATCTTTATGTTTTTATCATCATTACTTAACGCGCTTTTGGCGGCAGAAGCGGAAACAAAATTAATCAATGTGGAGCAAGTGCTCGACAAGTTGTTAAATTGGAGCATCGAAGCGGGGAAAAATATCTTGGCGGCTTTGATAATTTTTATCGTAGGGCGGTTTGTCATCAAGCAACTGAACCGTTTGTTCCGCAAGATATTGGAACGGCGTAAACTGGAAGTGAGTGTACAGACGTTTTTAGAAAGCCTGGTCAGCCTGTTGCTGAACTTGGTTCTTGCTTTTGCGGTTATCAGCAAGTTGGGGGTAGAAACCACCAGCCTTGCGGCTTTGCTGGCTTCGGCAGGCGTGGCTGTCGGTATGGCATTGTCGGGCAATCTTTCGAATTTTGCAGGCGGGCTGATTATCTTGGTGTTCAAGCCCTTCAAGGTAGGCGATTACATCGACGGGCCGGATGACGAGAGCGGTACAGTAAAAGAAATCCAAATCTTTCATACCGTATTGACTACGTTGGATAACCGCTTGATTTATGTTCCCAACGGTTTGTTGAGCAGCAATGCCATTACGAATTACAGCCGTCAGGAGACGCGTCGTGCCGAATGGGTGTTTGGCGTGGAATACGGGGAAGATTTCGATAAGGTGAAAGCCGTACTCCAGCGTATCATTGATAACGACCCGCGTATTCTGAAAGACCCTGCCCCGTTGATTGCTCTGGGTGCTTTGTCTGCAAGTAGTGTGGATATTAAGGTACGTGCATGGGCTAAGACTTCCGACTATTGGGATGTTTATTTTGACATGAACAAGACGGTTTATGAAACCTTCAACAAGGAAGGCATCGGCTTCCCGTTCCCACAATTGACCGTACATCAGGCGAAAGACTGATATAGGCGAAACGATGATAAGCCAAGGGGTGAGGCTGTTTTACAATCTTATAACAACCTCGCCCTGTTTTTTTTACATGGGATAATTCCTGTGGCGGAATGTGTGATATCGGAAATGCAGGGGCAGTAGATTTTGAGTGGGGGTAGGCATATAGATTTGCAATGCGGAATAGGAAGAACTTCTTATCGGCAACTCCCCTGAGATTGGATCTAAAGAGTTTGACAGCTTGCATGGCACCTTCATACGTTGCACGGAACTTTGCTTCGTTCGTAGTCTGCTCTACCGCCAACTGCTGATAATCGTACTTGTCCAGCGTATCGAGGGCATAAGCATAGTCGGAAACCACTTCTACCAGATTGAGGGCATCATCGGAAGTCAATGCCTCTTGTGCCTTGACCGTCCTGCCCAAGACGGCGACTAACGGTCTTTTCATCTCTTTCGAATAATGCTGCCATTTTGATTGGCTGATAACCATACCGTGTCATCCTCTAATTTCACTTTAATAGCAGTCTGTCCATCGGCGGTACGGTAAATTACAATTTTATCACTCAGGTTCATAATCTTATCTTTTGGGTTAACAATTTTATTTCTTCTTCTTTTTCCGTATTTCTTCCGCCAGCCGGTAATGTATCGCCGCTTCTATCTCTTTGCCGGCTTGCGAAAGGGCATCGGCGAAACATTCTTGAGCACCGGCATGCTGGGGCTTTAGCGAGGTTGCTTTGTCCAGGTCGGTCATGGCACCCTCGATGTCGCCTGTGTGCAGGCGCAGTTTGCCCCGGTTGTATACGGCTTTGAACTCGTTGGGGCGTAGCTTGACGGCTTGGTTCAGGCATTCGCGTGCTTCACTTATCCGGTTGGCATTGAAAAGCGTGACGCCTTTGCGCACCCAGGCATCGACGTATTCGGGGTACAGTTCGATGGCTTTGTCGTAGTTTGCCAGGGCGGCACGCGTGTCGTGGGCTTGGGTGATGCATTCGTTTCCCATCAGGTAATATTCTTCGGCATATTTCTGCAGGCTTTTCTTCGATTTCCGCATTTCTTCTTTCAGGCGGAGGTTTTCTGCCTTTAGCCGGTTGATGATGCCTAACTTTTTACGGATAAAGCGTTGTTGCAAGGGCTTTTCGATGTCGTATCGGGCATGGATGGCCTTGAAGAAATGGTCGAGGCAAGTTTCGAAGTCACCTTTGTCGAATGCCTTGACGGCAGCGGTATATTCGATGTCCGCCTGCGCCTGCTTCATGGCACGCTCGATGGCTTGCTGGTCGTTGAAATGGTGGGCGAAGGAAACGATTTCGGGACGTACGAAGATGTCGGCACGACTTATCTCCCGCTTCAGGCAGATGCCGTCTAGTGAGGTACACCGGCTCAATGCCACGTAGGTCTGTCCTCCGGCAAATACTCCTCCGGTAAAGTCTATGATGGCGCGGCTGAAGGTCAGCCCTTGGCTTTTGTGTACCGTTATTGCCCAGGCAAGCCGGATGGGATATTGTGTGAAGGTGCCCAGTTCTTCCTCTTCTATCTTATTCTCTTCTTCGTTATACCGGTAGCGGATGTTGCTCCAGCTTTCGCGGCGCACGTCGAGTTCTTTTCCTTCTTCGGTGGTTACGTAAAGGATACCTTCGGCATCAATGCCTGAAAGGATGCCGATGGTGCCGTTTACCCATCGTTTCTCCGGGTCGTTCTTGATGAAGATGATTTGTGCACCGGGTTTCACGGTCAGTTCCATCAGTGTGGGGAGGCTGCTTTCGGGAAATTCGCCATGGATTTCACCTCTTAGCGTAACGGCATCGCCAGGCAGTGCTGCAAGGTGTTGTTCGTTGATGAAGTCTACGTTGTCGCGCCGGGTAGCCAATGTGATGTAAAGGTCGTTCTCGCCCGATTCCAGTGGTGCCTGATAACGGGTGTTGAGCAGTTGTAAGTCGGCAGGGCCGACGGTATTGGTGCGGATGTGGTCGAGCACGTTGACAAATACGCGGTCAGTCTGCCGGTATACCTTGGTCAGCTCTACCGATACCAGTTCCATTTGCTGGAACACCCGTGCCGAGAAGAAATAGGGGTTGGGGTAGAAACGGTTGATGATTTCGCGCTCGTCGTTTTTTACTACCGGTTCCAGCTGGTACACATCGCCTACCAGCAGCAGCTGTTTGCCTCCGAAAGGTTCGCGCATGTTTTGTGAGTATACACGCAATACCTTGTCGATGAAGTCGATGATGTCGGCTCGCACCATCGAAATCTCGTCGATGATGACCAGTTCGATGTTCTTTATCAGCTTGCGCCGGTTGGCGGTATATTTCAGGAAGCTTTGCAGCTTGTTTCCTCTTAGGCTGAAGTTGGGGTCATCGGGCAACAACGGATGAAAAGGCAGCTTGAAGAAACTGTGCAGGGTGCTGCCTCCGGCGTTGATGGCGGCGATGCCTGTAGGAGCCAGTACCACGTATTTCTTCTTCGTGGTCTGGCAGATGTATTTCAGGAAGGTAGACTTACCTGTCCCTGCTTTTCCCGTAAGGAATACGGATTGGCGGGTATACTGGATGAGTTTCAATGCATTTTGGAACTCGGCGTTGGCGGTATCTATTGTGATATGTCCGGTCATGGCAGCATTTTCTTGTTCGGGTTTCCTTTTCTGGCAAAGGTACGAAAAGCGGAAGAAATATAAAAGTATACTCAGGAAAGACCTTCTTGAAGTTGGTTGTTTTTTGTCAGTCAATAGGATTGTAAAACGAATATAACTTCGATGGCAGTTTCATATATACTGAAACTGCAGATGAATATATACTTCATCGGCAAAGTAAGTATATATTCGTTTCTCCAGATGCTATATGACTTTTTGTTGACCCTATATTGGCAAGTGGAAGAATATGATTTTTTTTGCCGGAGGGCTTGCATATTTCACGATAAATACATACTTTTGTAGTGTATTAGTTGAGTAGTACACTATGATGCACTAATTATCAGACAAAGATTTCTGTCGAGGGCCCTGACGGGAAATTTGGCTGAGGATAAAAACACTGATAGATTATGTTGGAAATAAAGAATCTTTCGTTTAATTATGGCAGGCGCAAAAAAGAGGTGCTGAGCCATTTTTCTCTTTCGCTTCGGCAAGGGGGAATCTACGGGTTATTAGGGAAGAACGGAACCGGAAAATCTACTTTACTTGCTTTGATAAGCGGACTGCTTACCCCTTGTCAGGGAGAGATAATATATAAAGGTAAGGATGTGCGCCGCCGTTTGCCCGATACGTTGTGCGACTTGTTTTTAGTGCCCGAAGAGTTTGAATTGCCTTCGCTCACATTGGCACGTTACATAAAGTTGAACAGCTGCTTTTATCCCCGGTTCAGTACAGAATACATGAGGCGCTATCTCGACCTTTTCGAACTGGATGCCGACCTTAACTTGGGAACCCTTTCGATGGGGCAGAAGAAGAAGGTGTTTATGAGTTTTGCACTGGCGGCAAATACTTCTTTGCTATTGATGGACGAACCTACGAATGGGTTGGATATTCCCGGCAAGAGTCAGTTCCGTAAACTGATAGCTTCGGGAATGAGCGATGAGAAGTGTGTGGTAATTTCTACGCACCAGGTGCGTGATATAGACCGTATGCTCGATCATGTGGTGATTATTGACGGAAGTCGTGTGTTGCTCGACCAGTCGGTGGCGGATATCTGCCGTACTTTGGTTTTCCGGGAGAGCAGTAGCCGCGAACTGGTGGGGCAGGCACTTTATGCTTTGCCTTCGGTAGAGGGAAACAGTCTGATATTGCCTAATGCAGGTGGTGAAGAGACTGAAATCAATTTGGAACTTTTGTTTGGAGCCGTGCTTGCCGAACCCGACAAAATAGCGGCGATGTTTCATGCTTAAAAAGAAAAAGATGAGGACAAATCAGTTTTTTGATGTGCGGCGGTTTGGGATGATGTGCCGCAGGGAGTTTCTGGAACCGTGGAAAACACATTTGCTCCGGTTTGTAGCTTGTTATGCCGTATTGGCAGTTATACTGGTAGGATATGGAATGGAGACGTACAACCATTTGTCGCCTGGCACCCCCTTGGAATACAGTCATGCTTTGATGCAGTTTTTTATGGTGATTTTTTATGCGATGGGGATGCTGTTTGCTTCTTCTTTTATGGAGCGGATGAAGACAAAGACAGGCCGTATTGCTTTTCTGATAACTCCGGCTTCGGCTTTCGAGAAATATCTTTCGCGCTGGTTGCTGGTGACGGTGGTTTTTATCGTTGCATTTGCAATAGCGTTCGGGCTTGCCGACCTGACGAAAGTGTTGGTTTGCAGGATGTTGTACAGCAATGTGGCAGAGCAGATAACCTTTGTTCCCTGGAGTGAAGTGTTTACTCATCCTTATGCTGGCTGGAGGCTGGGCGTAGTGGCAAGTAGTTTCTGCTTTTTACAGTCGTTGTTCGTGTTGGGCAGTGTGATTTGGCCCAAGAATGCGTGGATCAAGACATGTGCTGCCTTGATTGTCATCTTGTTGTTGCATGTGCAGGCAGTTATGGTAGTTTATCAGGTAAGAGGCAGTTTTCACCGCGGGTTTTATCTGACGGACGAGGATATGAATCGTCTGGTTATCGGAGTAGGGATTGTCTGGGCAGTGTTCAACTGGACGTTGGCTTATTTTCGGTTTAAAGAGTCGGAAATCATTAATCGCTGGTAACTTATGGATTTTAAGGAAAGTAAAGCCATTTATCTGCAGATTGCCGACCGTATTTGTGATGAAATTCTTCTCGGCGTATATCCCGAAGAAGGGCGTATCCCTTCTGTGCGCGAATATGCGGGCATGGTGGAAGTGAATGCCAATACGGTGGTGCGCTCGTTCGATTACCTGCAGCAGCAGGGCATTATCTACAACAAGCGGGGCATCGGTTATTTTGTGGCTGCAGGTGCCCATCGGGTGATATACGACCTGCGCAAAGAACATTTCTTGCAAGAGGAGTGTGGATATTTTTTCAAACAATGTGTCATGTTGCATATTTCGGCGGATGAACTTGCCGGAATGTACCAGGACTTTATAACTGAATCAGAAAAAAACAAAAGTGTATGAAACGTACTACCTATATCATGATAGCCTTGTTGGTAGCTGGATTGCTGCTGACAAGTGGGTTTGCCTTTTATTTGACTCTTGAAACTCCTTCTCCCAAACGAACGGAATTGGGCGAATCGGGTATGGAACAAGTCCGTCCTTTACCTGTTTGTAAATCGGTTAGGTTGGTGCTGGAGGAAATCGGAGAGCGTCCTGTTGTTATGCCGTTGGAAATATGTCCGGCCGATTCGGCAGGCGGCAGTCTTTCGTATGTTTCAGGTATGGAAAACTGTATGAAGGTTGAAACACTGGAAGACAGCACATTGTTGCTCAGTTTCAACTTTTCTGAGGATAGCTTTCCGGCTGCGCTTGCATCTGCGTCTGATGGAAGGGTGTATACGCTTTCTTCCATGCGTCTGAAGCTTCCCGATGCGGTAAAGGCTGTAAGTATCGATATGCCATGTGCAGACGTTTCATTCAGAGGTATCGGGCGGGACACTTTTTCCATTTGGACGCAAAGTCCGACGAAACTGGAAGAGTGTACGTTTGATATGCTTTCGGTATCGGGTAATGGACTGGAACTGAGAAGCGGCCGCGCCGAGCATCTGCATGTAGATTTGGATGAAACTTACAACTGGCAGGTTCATGTAGGGTCATTTCATATCGGTACAGAGCATCTCTTTGGTAGTAACAGTCATGCTTGTGTGTGGCAAAAGGGTGAAAGCAAGGAGCTGTTATGGGAACCGAAGACAGACTATGCCAAGCTGAATGTGATGCTGGAAGAGGCAAGCCGGATTGTGAAAGAAGAGTGAAAGCAGTTGTGTCTTTATACTTCTTCTCTGCTTTCTCCTTCCTGTTGGATGCACCAGAAAGATACCTGCCGTGCATCGGTGAATTCTTTCATCCGCCAGGTGGACTGGAATCCACTGGCAACGAAGTGCATGGGGACAAGCAATCTGACCCGGAAGTGATTGATGAACTGGCGGGCTCCGCGGGTATAGCCGTTGCCGATACGCCCGTCTATAGGGAATAAGGCGATATCGAAATGGTCGGTAAGCTTGCGGATGTCTTTCAGTTCGCCTAAGTATCGTTTTTCTTCCTTTTCGGGATTGATGTCTGTTCCGAATTCGGGGCTGTATATCGTGCCTCCCTGGTAATCATCGGTTAGGAAACGGGCATACCAATTGTTCAGGTCTCCTGCATGGAAGATGTATTTGCCTTCGGTCTGTACAATCCATGACACACCGCTGTCATTACTTCCGGCGGCATTTACTTGGATAAGCCCGTCTTGCCAGCTTCCTCCTTTAGCGAGCCATATATCGGCTTCTTCCCGCCCAGCCCTGCGGTGCTTCAAGATGTCTTTTGAGAGGAGGTAGGTAATGTTTGCTTTTACTTTTTTCCATGTAAAGATGTCGCGGTTGAAATGGTCTTCGTGGAAGTGGCTGGCGAATACATACATCGGTTTGTCGCATTTCAACATTCTGTCAATAACTTGTGCAGGATCCAGCCAATAGTCGAACACCAGGATACAATTTTCAGTTTCAAGCGCGAAACCGCTATGGAAGATATAAGTCAGCTTCATGAGGGGTAGAGTGAGGAATGGGAAATTGGAACTAAGAAAATGAAAAATGAAGAATGCAGAATCGTTTCGCCGTATGGGGTTCTTCACTCTTCATTTTTCATTTTTCATTTTAAAAAGCTTTTTACTCCCACTCAATTGTGGCAGGTGGTTTTGACGAGATATCGTAACAAACACGGTTCACGCCTTTTACCTTATTGATAATGTCGTTCGAAACCTTTGCCAGAAAATCGTAGGGGAGGTGTGCCCAATCGGCAGTCATGGCATCGGTACTGGTTACTGCGCGCAGTGCCACCGCACGTTCATAAGTACGCTCGTCGCCCATTACGCCTACGCTCTGAACCGGAAGTAGGATAACACCGGCTTGCCATACCTTATCATATAAGTTCCAGTCGCGCAAGCCTTGGATGAAGATGTCGTCGGCATCTTGGAGGATGCGTACTTTCTCGCGGGTGATATCACCCAAGATACGTACAGCCAAGCCCGGTCCGGGGAAAGGATGACGGGTAATGAGGTGTTCGGGCATGCCCAGCTCACGTCCGACGCGGCGCACTTCGTCCTTGAACAAGAGGCGGAGTGGTTCGCAGAGTTTCAGGTTCATCTTTTCGGGCAGACCGCCTACATTGTGATGGCTCTTGATGACCGTGCCTGTGATAGACAGAGATTCGATGCAATCGGGGTAGATAGTACCTTGTGCCAGCCATTTCACATCGTTGATTTTGTGTGCTTCTTCATCGAATACATCGATAAAGCCTTTGCCGATGATTTTGCGTTTGCGCTCTGGTTCGGTTACTCCAGCCAGTTCGGTGAAGAACTTCTCGCTGGCGTCTACGCCGATAACGTTCAGTCCGAGGCATTCATAATCGTGGAGCACGTTGCGGAATTCGTTCTTGCGCAGCATGCCATGGTCGACGAAGATACATGTCAGGTTCTTTCCGATGGCTTTGTTGAGCAATACGGCGGCTACCGATGAATCGACTCCTCCACTCAATCCTAACACCACTTTGTCATTTCCCAATTGTTCTTTCAAGTGTGCTACGGTGGTTTCGATGAACGAAGCCGCGCTCCAGTCCTGTTTGCCTCCGCAGATGTTTACTACGAAGTTCTTCAAAATTTGCGTACCATCTTCGGTGTGGAACACTTCTGGGTGGAACTGTACGCCCCATAACTTTTCTCCTTCTGCCTGATAAGCGGCAACGGCTACTTTGTCGGTAGAAGCGATAATCTTGAAGCTTTCGGGAAGAGACGTGATGGTGTCTCCATGGCTCATCCATACTTGCGAGTTTTCACGGACATCTTTCAGCAACGGATTGTTGTGGTCGAACGTAGCCAGATGTGCCCGTCCATATTCACGGGTGTTGGCTGGTTCTACCTTGCCTCCATTGGTGTACGCCATAAATTGTGCGCCATAGCAGATGCCCAAGATGGGGTATTTGCCACGGATGTCGCTCAAGTCGATTTTGAATGCTTTTTCATCGTATACCGAGAAAGGGCTTCCCGACAGGATTACACCGATGACCGAAGGGTCGCCGAAAGGGAACTTGTTGTAGGGAACAATCTCGCAATACATGTTCAGTTCGCGCACGCGGCGTCCGATGAGCTGCGTGGTTTGCGAGCCGAAATCGAGAATAATAATCTTTTCCTGCATATTCAGTTCTGTATAAAATTGAAAGATTGGGCAAAGGTACTCATTTAAATTGAGATTTGAAAACTTAGAAGCTGTTTTGAATTTATCGTGCGATGATTTGGGATGAGTTTTTGAGG
>URCM01000057.1 GCA_900546355.1 uncultured Bacteroides sp. | reverse complement strand
AACGGATACATCAAGCCAAGAAAAACTTTTTGGAGAAATTCAAAACAGCTTCTTAGCTTATGACGGAGGCTTAGACTTTTTCAGGTTTTATGCCTTGTATTCGGAAGAACAAGCCGTCAACAATCCCACGAGGAGTGCGAATGATATCTGTTCATTCGGTTTGAAAGGCCAGGCTTTATGTCACTATACCTTAGACCGGAAGGTAGAAATCATAGCTGTTTCCCCCAACGACTCGGTCTTATACGCCATCGGAAACGTCATCGGGCAAGAAAAATCTGTATATCTGTTTTTGTATTCCCTATAAAATGGAAAGAGGCTTATCTACGGTTCCTGGTAAATAAGCCTCTTTCCATATCCTGTCCCAATACAGTTTCAGCCTGGTTTCATTATACTGAAACTAAAGTTCAAGTGCACTGAAACTAAAGTTTCACCATGCTGAAACAACAGTTTCAATATGATTAAACTGTCGGAGCAACTCATTTCCGACAGACTATAATCACGCTTGCCCGAACCGTTTGGCTTGCTCGGCAATCAATGCCTCATCATCGAAATAGTCAATCTTCATCGCACGGCGCACTTCACTCAAGGTTTGCGCGGCGGCCTCACGTGCCACCTCACATCCCTTCTTCAGCATATCGTATATAGCCGGAATGTCTTTCTCGAACTCTTTGCGGCGGGCACGGATAGGCTCCAATTCCTCTTGCATGATAGCCGCCAGGAACTTTTTCACCTTCACATCGCCCAAACCGCCACGGGTATAGTGAGCCTTCAGCTCGTCCAAATTGGGATACTCGGGCAAATAACGTTCGAAGTGTTCGGGACGGCAGAAGGCATCGAGATACGTAAATACCGTATTGCCCTCCAGCTTGCCGGGGTCACTCACCTTGATGTGCGTAGGGTCGGTGTACATGCTGCGCACTTTCTTCTCCACTTCATCAGCCGGGTCGGAAAGGTAGATACAGTTGCCCAGCGACTTGCTCATCTTCGCCTTTCCGTCCGTACCGGGCAAGCGCAGGCAAGCGGCATTATCAGGAAGCAGGATTTCCGGCTCTACCAATGTCTCGCCATAAATATAGTTGAAGCGGCGCACGATTTCGCGTGCCTGTTCCAACATCGGTTCCTGGTCTTCGCCTACGGGGACGGTCGTTGCCTTGAAAGCGGTGATGTCTGCCGCCTGGCTAATCGGATATACGAAAAATCCTACGGGGATGCTGGTCTCGAAGTTACGCATCTGGATTTCGGTCTTCACCGTCGGGTTGCGTTGCAAGCGCGATACGGTGACAAGGTCCATATAATAAAAGGTAAGCTCGCACAACTCCGGTATCTGCGACTGGATAAAGATAGTCGACTTGGCAGGGTCCAATCCTACCGACAAATAATCGAGCGCTACCTCTATCACGTTCTGACGTATCTTCTCCGGATTGTCGATATTGTCGGTCAACGCCTGTCCGTCGGCCTCAAACACGAATATTTTATCATAAAGCCCCGAGTTCTGAAGCTCCACACGGCGGCGCAATGAGCCTACATAGTGTCCGATATGCAGTTTACCGGTAGGGCGGTCACCGGTCAAAATAATCTTTTCTTTTCCCATATTATAATTTCTCATTAAATTTATTGGGACAAAGATAAACAAAACCTTTGTTTTCTTCAAAAATAAATCGTTCCTTTGCAAAAAGAGTCCATCCAATTAATAATGAACAATGAATAATTAACAACGGTAGCAGACTACAACCCTCGTTATTCATTATTCACTATTAATTATTAACTCAACATAAATCTACATAATGCCATGAAAAATGAATTGAAAAAAGTCCTGGTCCTCGGGTCAGGCGCATTGAAAATCGGACAAGCAGGAGAGTTTGACTATTCAGGTTCGCAAGCCTTGAAAGCCTTACGCGAAGAGGGCATCCGCTCGGTACTGATTAACCCGAACATCGCTACGATACAAACCTCGGAAGGCATTGCCGACCAAGTATATTTCTTGCCTGTCACTCCTTATTTTGTTACAGAAATCATCAAGAAAGAACGCCCTGACGGCATCTTGTTAGCTTTTGGAGGACAAACCGCACTGAACTGCGGAACCGAACTTTACAAGAACGGAACCCTGAAAGAATACGGCGTGCAAGTGCTGGGCACTTCGGTAGAAGCCATCATGGATACCGAAGACCGCGACCTCTTCGTGAAGAAACTGGACGAAATCCCTTTAAAGACTCCTATCAGCCATGCGGTGGAAAATACCAAAGATGCCATCGAAGCGGCACGGCGCATCGGCTACCCGGTGATGATACGCTCGGCATACGCATTGGGCGGACTGGGCAGCGGCATTTGCCCCGATGAAGAAGCATTTATCGAACTGGCGGAAAGTGCTTTCACCTTCTCTCCCCAAATCCTGGTAGAAGAATCATTGAAAGGCTGGAAAGAAATCGAGTTCGAAGTCATCCGCGATGCCAACGACCATTGCTTTACCGTAGCCAGCATGGAAAACTTCGACCCGCTAGGCATCCATACGGGCGAATCTATCGTAGTAGCTCCTACGTGCTCGCTTACCCAAGCACAAGTAACCATGCTGCAGGATATCTCGAAACAATGCGTGCGCCATTTGGGTATCGTAGGCGAATGCAACATCCAGTTCGCCTTCAATGCCGATACCGATGATTACCGCATCATTGAAGTGAACGCACGCCTTAGCCGCTCATCGGCATTGGCTTCGAAAGCCACCGGTTATCCGCTTGCTTTCGTGGCGGCAAAAATCGCTTTGGGATACACCTTGGATGAAATAGGCGAAATGGGCACACCCAACTCGGCTTACGTCGCTCCGTCGCTCGATTACCTCATCTGTAAGATTCCGCGGTGGGACTTGACCAAATTTGTCGGCGTATCGCGCCGCATCGGTTCGAGCATGAAATCGGTAGGCGAAATCATGTCTATCGGACGCTCATTTGAAGAGATTATACAGAAAGGGTTGCGCATGGTGGGCCAGGGCATGCACGGATTCGTAGGCAACGACCATACGAAGTTTGAGAACTTGGACGATGAACTTGCCAACCCCACCGACCTCCGCATCTTTGCCATCGCACAGGCATTGGAAGAAGGCTACGACATCCAGCGTATCTATGACCTTACGAAAATAGACCCGTGGTTCATCGGCAAGCTGAAGAACATCGTCGATTACAAGCACAAGCTGCAAAGCTATAATTCACTGGAAGAGATTACACCCGAAGTGATGCGCGAAGCCAAACGGTTGGGATTCTCCGACTTCCAGATAGCCCGCTTCGTACTGAAGCCTCAAAGCGGCAATATGGAAAAAGAAAACCTCGCTGTCCGGGCTTACCGCAAGAAACTGGGCATCCTGCCTGCCGTGAAACGCATCAATACCGTGGCTTCGGAACATCCCGAACTGACCAATTACCTTTATATGACATACGGTACCGAAGGATATGACGTCAACTATTACAAGAACGAGAAATCGGTTGTCGTATTGGGTTCGGGAGCTTACCGCATCGGCTCTTCCGTAGAGTTTGACTGGTGCTCGGTAAACGCTATCCAGACTGCACGCAAGTTGGGATACAAGTCCATCATGATTAACTACAACCCCGAAACGGTATCGACCGACTACGACATGTGCGACCGGCTCTACTTCGACGAATTGTCCTTCGAACGTGTATTGGATATCATCGACCTGGAACAGCCACGCGGGGTCATCGTATCGGTAGGCGGACAGATTCCGAACACCCTTGCCATGAAGCTCCACCGCCAGTCGGTTCCCGTACTGGGTACCTCGCCGGTATCTATCGACCGTGCCGAAAACCGCAACAAGTTCTCGGCGATGCTCGACCAATTAGGCATCGACCAGCCCGCTTGGCAGGAGCTGACCAGCCTGGAAGACGTAGAAAAATTCGTTGAAAAAGTCGGCTATCCGGTATTGGTACGTCCGTCGTATGTATTGAGCGGTGCCGCCATGAACGTATGCTACGACGAGGAAGAACTGAAACGTTACCTGCAAATGGCAAGCGAAGTGTCGAAAGAATACCCGGTAGTAGTGTCGCAGTTCATGCAGGAAACCAAAGAAATCGAATTCGATGCCGTAGCGCAAAACGGTGAAATCGTAGAATATGCCATCTCGGAGCACATCGAATATGCCGGCGTACACTCGGGCGATGCAACTTTGGTATTCCCCGCCCAGCATATCTACTTCTCTACGGCACGCCAAATCAAGAAGATGAGCCGTCGCATCGCCAAAGAATTGAACATATCGGGTCCGTTCAACATCCAGTTCCTGGCACGCAAAAACGAAGTAAAGGTAATCGAATGCAACCTTCGTGCATCGCGCAGCTTCCCGTTCGTTTCGAAAGTGCTGAAACGTAACTTCATCGAAACGGCCACACGCATCATGCTCGACGCTCCTTATGTGAAACCCGACAAATCGGCATTCGACATCGACTGGATTGGCATAAAAGCTTCGCAGTTTTCCTTTGCCCGTCTGCAAAACGCCGACCCGGTATTGGGCGTGGATATGTCGTCTACCGGCGAAGTTGGTTGCTTAGGCGATGATTTCGATGAAGCCTTGCTCAACGCCATGATTGCCACGGGCTACAAGATTCCGAAACAATCGGTGCTGCTCTCTTCGGGTGCCACGAAATCGAAAGTAGACTTATTGGATGCCAGCCAGGAACTGAGCAAGAACGGCTATCACATCTACGCTACCGCCGGTACAGCCACGTTCCTCAACTCGCACGGCATACCGACTACACCCGTATTCTGGCCCGATGAACGTCCGCATGCCGAAAACAACGTAATGAAAATGATAGCCGGACACAAGTTCGACCTGATTGTCAACATTCCGAAAAACCACAGCAAACGTGAGCTGACCAACGGTTACCGTATCCGCCGTGGTGCCATCGACCATAATATCCCATTGATAACCAATGCCCGTTTAGCGAAAGCCTTTATCGAAGCCTTCTGCCGGATGAAACAAGAAGACATCAAGATAAAGAGCTGGCAAGAGTATAAATAAAAACAAGGAATAAAGAATGAAGAATAAGCGGATGTTTACTTACTACTGAATGTCTGCTTATTCTTCATTCTTAAATCCCTCGTTTTTCATTCTTCTTAAATATGATACTGTTTATATCGTGCGCCAAAACCATGACCGGACGCAACCGGTTGCAAGTTCCTTTTACGACAAATCCTCCTTTCGAGACCAGAGCCAAAAGGAACGTCATGGAAATGAGCCATTTCACCTCGGATGAATTAAGCCGCTTGCTTCGTGTCAATTCCAAGATTGCGGCCGAAAACTACCTGCGCTATCAAGATTTCTTTTCAGCGGATACCCCTGCCCTGCCCGCCTTGCTTGCCTATACCGGCATGGTGTTCAAACGTATCGATGCCGCTTCGTTCACACCCGAAGATTTCACATACGCACAAGAGCATCTGCTTATCTCTTCTTTTTTATATGGCCTGTTACGTCCGCTCGACCTTATCAAGCCTTACCGCTTAGAAGGCGATATACGTCTGCCTCAACAGGAATGTACGATGTTCGATTATTGGAAACCTGTCCTTACCAGCTGGTTCATCGAAACAATCCAAAAGCAAGGAGGCACACTGGTCAATCTTGCCAGTGCCGAAATGAAAGACTTGTTTTACTGGAAACAGGTAGAAGAAAACGTGCAGGTCATCACACCGGAATTCTTGGTTCAAAAAGGCGAAAAGCCTAAAAGCGTAACGGTTTACGCCAAGATGTGCCGCGGCGAAATGACACGTTTCCTATTAAAGGGCCGAGTGGAAGAAACCGGACAACTCAACACGTTCGAATGGGAAGGATTCACCTATCGGCATGAACTGAGCACACCCCGACATCCGGTGTTTGTATTGGGATAACGGAGAAGCTGTGTTTAAGCTTCTCCCAAAAGTTATCCTTATCTTGATGTACCGTTCGTGTGTGCTGTAGGCACCGATAAATTCAAAACTGTTATTTAGCTTTCAAAGCAACGCAAAGCCTTTTCTACAATGTGGTGCATGTCATAATACTTATATTCCGCCAGCCGGCCGCCAAAGACAACATTCGTTTCCTTGTCCGCCAGTTCCTTGTACTTCTGGTAAAGCGCATTATTCCTCTCGTCGTTTACCGGATAATAAGGTTCACTGCCTTCTGTCCACTCCGAACTGTACTCACGTGAAATGACCGTTTTCGGACAATTATCCACTTCCGCACCGAACATTTCGAAATGCTTATGCTCAATGACACGGGTATAAGGCACTTCCCGTTCCGTATAGTTCACCACCGCATTGCCCTGGTAATTCGGAGTATCCAATGTTTCCGTTTCAAAACGCACCGTGCGGTATTCCAGCTTGCCGAACCTATATCCGTAATATTCATCAACCGCGCCGGTAAACACTACCTTGTCTGCCAAAGACTCCAGCTCTTGACGATGTGTGAAAAAATCACAGTCCAATCGTGTATCCGCACCTTCCAACAAGCGTTCTATCAATACGTTGTATCCTCCGATAGGAATTCCCTGATACCTGTCGTTGAAATAATTGTTATCGAATACCAAACGCACCGGCAACCGCTTGATGATGAAAGCCGGAAGCTCCGTACACTTCCGTCCCCATTGCTTTTCCGTATACCCTTTTATCAGTTTCTCATAGATATCCTTTCCGATAAGCGTCTGCGCCTGTTCTTCCAGGTTACGGGGGTCGGTCACACCGTCAGCATGCATACGTGCTACGGCCTCCGCCTTCTGTTCCTCTATCTTTGCCCGGGCTTCGTCTGGGGTTGTCACGCCCCACATCTGATAAAACGTATTCATATTGAAAGGCAAATTGTAGAGCCTGCCCTTATAATTTGCCACGGGTGAGTTGGTGTAGCGGTTAAACTCCACAACCGAGTTGACAAAATTCCACACTTCCTTATTCGACGTATGAAAGATATGTGCCCCATATTTGTGCACATTAATCCCTTCCACATTTTCGCAATAAAGATTCCCGCCCAATTGCGGACGGCGGTCAATCACCAGACATTTCTTACCCTCTTGCATTGCTTTGTAGGCAAAAACTGAACCAAACAGTCCTGCTCCTACTATCAAGTAATCGTAATGTTGCATCGTTTTTATTAAAAATAATAGTTCGAATAAGAAGCTCTTATAAATTTTCTACCTCTTCCAAGGTAAGTCCTGTAGCCTGAGCTATCAGGTTAGCATCCATGTTCATGCTCTTCAGATTACGGGCTGTCATCAAAGCATTTTCTTTTTTACCTTGTTCAATTCCTTGTTCAATTCCTTGTCCAATTCCTTGCTCTATACCTTGCTCTATGCCTTGCTCTATTCCCTTTTTAATACCTTGCTCTATTCCCTTTTTAATGCCTTGTTCTATTCCCTTTTTAATGCCTTGTTCTATTCCTTGCTCAAGACCTTTCTTCAGGCCTTTCTTCAGACCTCTTTCCAGACCTTTGCGTTCGGCTGTCTCCATTACGCTGAACCAGTCCCGATAGGCTTTCAAGCTCTCTTGGTATTCATACTGTTCCTTACGGTTAAATTTGGCAATTTCAGCCGCTTCAAACAAATGCGTAAACACTTTTTCCTGCAAGATATGGGGACGTTCCATCAGTGAAGCCAGATTACGGATGGCATACAGCCACTTGTCGAATAAGGTTTCCAGCTCATCTTCCTTTTTGACGAATTTAGGCATCTCTAAATAGATAAATGTCAGCTTTTCATAAAAGACTTCTTTCGTCTTCAGATCCACCAATTTCACTTCATGGAAATAATCCTCCTCTCCTTTTTCATCGAAACAGAAATTCAGGATGCCAATCGTATAAATACCTTTCAGTTCATAGTCCCATACACCACGAGGTGCCTGCTCACGAATGGCGAAAGTAGAATAGAAAATGCTACGGTCCTTAAAGAATTGCTGTTCGCCTTTCTGCATCTCCACTAAGAAATATTCTCCTTTTTCGTTCTTGCAATACACATCAAATACGGCACGGCGGTCATATTCCTGTGAGCCCAAATGTTCCGTGTTGAGGTAAGTGATATCTTCTATTACCTCTTTCCCGCTCAAGAGCGCATTGAGGAAACTGATAAGCAGGTCCTTGTTTATTTCCGTACCGAACAACTTTTTAAAAGCAAAATCGGTATAAAAGTTCACGTATCTTTCAATAATGCCTTCCGAACACATAACTTTCACTTGTTTTTATTAGTCCAAGACAAAGAAACTATTTTATTTCGAGAAAATCAAGAAAAAGGAGGCCATTTATTCCGAAGCCTTGCCACGGACATAAACAAATGGCGTGGATAAACACGTCCCTGTGCCTGTCCACGCCATTTCCTTATTTCAGAGTTTTAGAAACCGTTTCTTACCGTGCTACGTGAAACGATTGGGTCTCCATTTCGTAGGATACGGTATAGATTGTTCCGGAAACGACTTCGTTCCTCGTTCCCCCTTCCGGTTCCGACTCTTCCCCATCTGCATTGGTCGCTTTCAATGAATAGCTGAATGTTACCTTGTCGCTATTATAAGGGAAATAAGCAGTTTCCCCTTCTTTCAATTCCACCGACCTGTCGCTTGTCACCGTAAATGCATAATTTTTGAAATAGGTATTGAATTCTTCTGGAAGTTGTAATGTAACACCAAAATTAATCATCGGTACTTCTATCTCTTCTATCAGCGTTGTTCCATTGGCCTCTACCGTAATAGGCTCTCCGGTATATTCAAATATAGCCACCCCGTTTCCGTCATAAGGATCAGGCAAAGTAGCAGCTGCATTATACACATGAAGCCGGTAGGTTCCTTCAGGCAGTTCGATGCGATCGGGCACCATCCCCGGACCATATTGACGGAATATGGCATCTTCTTGCAAGATATCGACGTAAAGGTCTGCATCTACCGCACGCGATGATACCGTTTGTTGGTTTACCTGCACGTCAATGCTTTCCAAAACCAAGTATCCCGTAGCGGTATTATCCGGTAATGTTTCTTCCTGCTGGCAGCTTGCCAAGAGGAAGGTTCCTAATAATAGGTATAGTATGGTTTGTTTCATATCCGATTATTTATCGTAATTAAATTGGAACGAGTCAAGCCAAAATTGACTTCCTATAATATATGCATTCACAAAACCGTTCCATAAACTTGCATCTCTAAACTTATCTTCCAAATGATCTCTATCCTCTTTAGTTCCAGCTTTAAATAAGACTTTTACATGAGATATTGGCAATTCTAAAGCAGAATCATCATAATTTATATCTATTGATTGGGTAGAATAATCATTAACGGTATTACCTGACTGCAATATTCCTTCACCTATAATTGTTTCTACACCATCTGTAATATTCAACAATACCACTTCTACTAAATATTCATCGCCATTATAAGGAGATGCTTTATAAGTAAAAGTTAATGATGTAGGACGAATATATGCCTCTTTTGCATTGATAACATCTGAACTAGCATCGTAATCTCCAACACATACAATTCCAGATGAAATATTGCCAATAACACTTCCCGTTTTATTCCCGAATGCACAACTATTACCTGCTCCCCAACCAATAACCATCATATGAGCGACAGTACTCCCATTGTCATTTATAGGCAATGTACTTGATTTTGACACATAAAAAGCATTAACTCCATCACTATGACAAGTTAATTCATTGCGTGTATCAATCCAATCGCCTATAAAAGAATAAAGCGGATTATCATCTTTAGGATATGTAGTATCATAGCCATCATCTAATGTGGAATTGGGAATCGTAAGTACTTCATAGGTTTTAACATCCACAATCTTTGAAATATGCTTCCCAAACTTACCTTGTATCTGATAAGTCGTTCCCGGAATCAATTCCGTAATCAAGCTATCAGCTGCAGGAGTCCATATAATACCATCTGTGCTATATTCAAACGTCATCCCTTTCCGAATCACATCCGCATTGCCATGTATAATTTGCGTATTTGCTGTAAACTGTTTCGTCCAAGTATTACCCGGATAAACAATCAACTCAAAATCAGGTGCACTGGTTTGAATCGTGTAAACCTGTTCGCCTTCCAAAACACGATTGTTAGCCTTTACTTCATCCAATGTTATGACATTCGACAAAACGTCTCCGGTTGTGCTTCCTGTCAATTTAGCTGCCAATCCTGTAAAATCTAACGATGCTTCCTTGGAACCAATCACAGGCAATACAACACCAGCATTCGTTAAAGCCGTTCTGTCCTCTTCCGATAATTCGGACAACGTATAAGTTTTATTTAATGACTGGTATGTTTCATCCGCCAGATTTAACGTAAATTTCAACTCTTGCAAGGCTGAAGAAAGATTAAAATTAAATTTAGCAGTCGGTGTTTCTGTTTCATACATAAATAATGTATTGTCTGTAAATCCTTCCGCCGTCACTTTCGGCTTCGGCAACCATTCCAATGGAATCGTTTCGTTAATGGTAACAGAATCCACTTCTACTTTGCTTATCTCTACACGCAAACCTGGAGCAGCGTCACTTAGCTTCAGCGTAATCCGGCAATGCTTTCCGGCAGCAAAGGTAGACGGACTGGAAAGATCGGAATTCTTCAAAGGCACTTCCTTCACGCCTCCTCCGTTCCGCAAAGTTCCCACAAAAGTAAAGACAGGCATCGAACCCGCACGGTAATAAGCACTTTTCCCATCATTGGTCAATGTAGTGACAGAAGTATTGACACTGACCCTCACTCCATACGAAACAAACTGGCTCTCGAATGTATTCGTTCCGCTATTATCAAACTCAACCGAAGCCAAGGCATTGGCAACTTTACAGTTTACTTGCACAGTCTTTGATTCTCCATCCGCCAAATCCGCTTCAGCAGTACCTTTATAATAAGGGGCATCCAGAGCCAAAACCGGATTATCGCCGTACGTTGCCTCTATCTCATACATACCGGCAGAGGCCGGAATCAAATCTTCGGTGTACGAACCGCTGTACAATTCGCTTCCCGTTGTCTGATTCGTTATTTTCAATTTGAATTGCGAAGCCGCAGGTTTGCCCAGTTCTTCCGGAGTTTTGCGCGAATCCACCTTTACATCTTCCGTCAGTGACACAAGAAACCCCGTCTTACTCGTTTGCGACAGGTTTTCTTCCTCGCTACATGCCACGAAAAGCACCCCCAACAATGCTGCCACTAAAAACTTTACCTTATTCATATACCAATTCCATTTCGTCTATAAACATTTCGCTCGAATCACCTCCCGTAAAAAAATCGCCGTATTTGCTCGAACTGCATACGATAATCAGATAGCTCGGCGTTTTCTTCCGGTCATAATATTCAAACGGCACTTCCATTTCCTTGTACGTCGGCTGGTCTTGATTGGAAGCAAATTCGCCGTATGCTATCACCGACGGGTCGTGACGGTTAAACGAATCTCCTTTTGCCGTACGGATGGTATATTTTGCCGTAGTCAGGGCAAAATACACGTGGCACGAATCGTTCTGATTGCGCATATACTCGAAACGGTCTTCCTTGATGCGATTTACTTTCGACGTCTTGTATTTATACGAAAACCGCAAAGCCGAAGGGAAAGTAGCAAACTCACGCCCTAAAGCCAAGACACCATTCGTGCCGTCTAAAGCGAAATCGCCCGTAAAGATGTTTCCCGCGGCCAGCTTGATAGCCGCCCAGCGCGATTGCAGATGGGCAGCCGTGCCCGACACCGCATCATTGGTAGGCGTTGTGATACTGCCTATGAAAGGAGCCGAACCGCCATTGCCTGTACTCCAGAACGAAGTGGCACCCGAAGCCCACGGATTGTATAACGTTTGCGTACCAGCTTTTTCTTCCGACCAGTCTTCAAAGCCTCCGTTCTCCAACGGGGTGGCAGGAGCGGTAGTAAATGTCTGCTCCTCGCCTGCCACTCCGTCGATACTGACACGGTACTGGTAAACAGTCCCCGCACTCAGTCCACTGAACGAAGCCGAATAAGACGTGCCATTCACCGTCACAGCCGAAGCGGACAATGCCGTCCACGAACTTTCACCCTGTGCCTTATATTCCACCACCGGTGTCTTGCCGTTCTGAATCGTTCCGCTTAACTCTGCCGTAGTCACCCGCGCAAAGACATCACCCGTAGCTCCACTGCTTTCCTGATGGTAGACATAGACCTTCCACGGATAAGAAGCCTCTTCCCAGGCATAAGATACATAGAACTCTTGCGGTGTCGAGAAATCGAACGTATCGTATTCTTCCGGATTGGGCACTACCTTGCCATGCGCTCCGCCTAAATTGAACGTAGTGACATGGATGGCATCCAGCTCTTGTTCGGGTGAAACATAAATAATCACACTTCTTGAATGAACATCAATCACCGGATTCCCGATTTGGTTTTCCACCACAATCTCCCGGTCAATAATTTGGGTTACCGTCACCGTCCAGTCGTAATCCTGATACGTACGCAGGGTGAAATGCACCGGTCGGGTAAAGTCCATCCGCGTATCCATCGAAAGAGGCAAATCGTCTACCGAATCGAATCCTTCACGAGGAAAATGATTGTAATCCTTGCACGAAGCCGAATCGGGTAGCAGTTCGGCTTCCTCGGATATGCCGAGACGGGTAATCCGCAATTCGCTAAGGTCTACCGAATCGTCTACATAGAGCGTCACCGTGCGGTTTTGCGTACTGATGGCAGCCTGTACATTGCCACCTTCTTCACCCGCACGCTGTCCTTCTACTTCGAATGCCGTAATGTTTCCTTCCACAATGGGGTAAGGAATGTCGTTTTCTATCTTGCAACCATGCAGTGCCAGCAGGCATAACGTGGTATAAAGTAACTTCTTTATCATGTTTCGTATGCAAATAAATAAAGTATTCAAGTAGTAAAATTAAAGATAGAACGTCATACCAATGTTAATAGAAAACAAATCTATCTTGAAATTGCCCGAACTGGTGCGCCGCTTGCCCGTCTCTATTTGATTGGTCTGCTGGTTTTGCCACTTGAAGTCGAATCCCATGATATCCATTGATACTTCTACCGCAGCCCAGTTGGTGACAAATGCCGTCAAACCCGGCGCAATACCAATCTGAAGATGATGGGCTTTCTCAAAAGTCCCGTCATACTCCGTACCCGAACCGGTAGAGTTTTTACCGGTACTGTAACCATAAGAGAGACGAAGCTCATTGAACAAGCCGAATATCTTGCTGTTGCCTATCGGCATATAGGTGCGTAGAAAACCAGACACGTCATACCGATGCTGCAAATAGTAGAGGTCACTCAGGCTGATGTTCAGGTCATCGCCCAAATTCAAATTAAAATTGGGCATATCCAAATATGTACGGTTGTAGGCAAAACGGAATCCTGCCGCCATATTGTCGGCAAAAAAATAGCCGAAATAAGGACTGACTTTAAAATTGTATCCCTTGCCTTCCACGTCTTTCAGTACCAAAAAGTTCAAGTTGTCTTCTTCATGCTCCGAATAGGATACGCTTCCTCCTGCCATCCATTGTCCTTTAGGGATAAATACACGTTCTTGTACGCCCCGGTCGATGCGCTTCATCTTCCGTTCACGCTTCTGTGCTCCTGCCGTTACGGTTATAACCAAGAGGCAAACGATTGCTAAAAGTAATCTTTTGGTCATGTAAGGGTTGATTTTGTTTTATGAATATCCTCAATTTCCCCCAACAGGGAATAAGAAGCATTTCATGGTAAACTTCCGCCTTCAAGTATCCTTGCTTCTAGGACCAAGTATTATTGGATACTTTGCCATTTATCCTTGCTTCTATCGCGGTTGAAGCATAGTTTCATTTAGAAGGGAATAATTGGGCAACATGCGGATATTCATTTTTTTTGTTTATATGCTTTATATCGCCATAAAATGCCATTCCGAGCATAGTGAAGAATCTCGCGTGTATCCGCCTTGTACACGGATGCGAGATCCTTCGCTACGCTCAGGATGACATTACTAAGCTATCTTATTTATTTTTCCAAATAGAAGGTGTTCCTTCGTAGACAAGGCTGAAATCGTCTACATAGAGGGTACTGCCTTTACCACCCGTGAAATAATCACCGTATTTGCTGGAACTGCATACGATTATCAAATGCGTAGGCTGTTCACCAAATTGACTTTCTTTATATTGCAACGGTATATTGAATTCCTTCCATTCACCATTTGTATTAACACATTGGTCAACAGGTAGTTCTCCGTACGCAATAAACTGATCATTATTCCAAATATTTTGGGCTGTAAGAAGAGTCTCTGTTTTCGTATTGTCTACTTGATATGTCCCTTTTGACAGAATAATGAAAATAGAGCACAAATCCATATCACCTTTACTTACTGTATTTGCAGGTTGATTACCGCCAACATAATCTATTGCTACCGGTTTATATTGATACCATCCTTTGAAGGCAATAGGACGAGAAGTAAATGGTTGACCAAAATCAATTTTAGCTCCATTTATCCCTACCAAACCATTAAATCTACCATAATAGAGACTGGCGGCAGCCAATTTAATGAAAGCGTATTGAGTTTCCAATTTAGCTGCAGAATTACCTCCATACTTCACATCTGTGCTTTGAGTAGTCGGATTAATTCCAAAATTACCAGAACCCGGATTACTGCTATCCCACATATAATTACCACCGTTATAATCAGTCTCTGTTGCTGCATACCAAACACTTCCTGATTTATACCAATTTTCAAAGCCGGCATTCTGCAGTTGTTCTTGTGTAGCTTCTCCTCCCGTTGGAGCTTCTGCTGTTTTAATCGATTTTGCACCTTGAATCTCAACTCCATCTACATTTACCAAACGATATTCATATTCAGTATCTGCGGTCAATCCCGATATAAATGCCGTATAGATGCCATCCTTTTCCGTTGTTTTCACGTCAATCCAACCTTCATCATCCGCTTCCGAAGCTCTTGACTGAGAAGAAACAGCTTCACGATATTGAAACTTAATGCCTTCTGTGCTAACTCCGGTTCCGAATGTCAGGTTCTCTGCTTTTAAATAAACAAGATTATCCCATACACCCGTAGTTGTAGTCGCTCCGCTGGTAGGTTTGGTCGATACATTGAAGGTATACGAATATTCGTGCGTAGTAGGATCCACAGTAACCGAAATGCCGCTTTCGCCTGTACCCGACTCCTTAATATTTAAGATGAAATGGTCGCGGGCTTTCACCGGATTACCCTCCGCATCGGTCAACTCCTTACGCATCGAGTTCGAAGCACCTTCGTTGTTCACCACGGTAATATTCGCGAACAACCTTGATACCGGAAAATAGGCCGAACGGGTTTCCGTAGACTCAAAAGACAAGCTGTAAGTAGGCGATGCACCGTTAGAAACGGCATCATCGTCAACAGTTGCCGCAACAGAACGTACTTTTGTAAGCAATGCCTTATCAAAGTTCACGGTCACTTTCACATTTGCCAGTGTACACGTAATGGTTTCATTTACTTCACCACCCGCTGTAATCGTCACTTCCTTGCTGCCTGTATAATAAGGAATATCAAAACCGGCAGCCTGTCCGTCCCATCCATTGGAAGAAGCCTTGATGGTGTACGTACCTACAGGCAGTTCAATGGATTTATTTTGCCACAATTCCCAGTCTTCAGTCTCTTCTACTGTTTCGCCTTCTGCATTCACAATCTGTACGGCGATTTGTTCGGGTTTATAGTCCTCGGGCACATCTGCACGCGAGTTGGTACTCATGTCTTCGTTTACAGTCAAGCGAAGATACCCCGTTGCCCCTCCTGTCAAGTTTTCTTCTTGCTGGCAAGCAAAGAAGAAGAGGGTGCTTGCAATTAATAAAATAGTATATATGCGTTTCATTGTTCTAATCCTCCTCTCTTTACTCTGTGACTTTTACACTTAAACTTTCAGAAGCAGTGCCATTCGCATCGGTCACAGTAATGTTAAATACATGACCCTCCTCAGCAGTAGTCGCTCCCATTTGTTGCAAAATTTCAAAGAAACCTCCTACAGGAAATGTATAACTTGTATCGCCGGCCTGAGGCATTACCAACCCCTCAACAATGGAACCGATAACGGGACCTAAAGTTGTATTTCCAACAAGTTCCAGTCCATCTGCAAACCCCATAGTTGAAGTAATATCCGCAAAACCGACATTACCACCGACAATCTGAACCTTTACACTCTGTATTCCACCTTCCGCTGTAGAAGTAATCACTGCATCTGCATTCTTAGAAGCATCCGCAGGCAATGTATATGCATTTTGCGGTAATGTTACTGAAGGCAATTCCGGATCTGGAGTTGGAGTCGGCGGTTCCGGCTCTTTATTGTCATCATCACCATCATTACCCGGCTTAACCGTTACCGGCACATCTTCTGAATCTTCATCAAACGAAACACTTGCATTAATCGTAATTCCGCTACCTTGGATACCTGTCGGATCTTCTGAAGTATTTTCTTCCATTTGGATAGTCAACGCATCGCTGCCTGCCCAATTGCTGCCATCAGGTTTAGACAAGAGACGCGATTCGGTGACCTCCTGCCCTCCGCCCATCGGCGTAGCGGTAATAGCGACCTTGATTTCTGTAACATTCTCTGCTACCATCCAATAAACTGCAGCCGGATTCTTGTCTGTTTCGTCAAAATTCAAGATATTGTCACTACCATCGTTTATCGTAATGTCCCACGATTCAAACTTCGCCAAGAAATTTGCTGTATAAGTAAGCTGAATCTTCATGTTCTTCATGGTACACTTCACCTCGGCAGAAGATTCCACTCCCGCAGTAATCTTAATAGGTGTCGTACCCTCATAATAAGGAGTAGCCATCTGCGGCTCCAGTTCAGCATTGGAATGCGCCGTTACGGTATATTCGCCTATGGGCAGTTCCACCTTGCCCCCGTTTTCCGCCTTCAAGGCTGCATAGCTTTCGTATTCCTTGGAGTAAGAAGGGTCGGTCACACCAGTAATGGTTACCGGGAACTCATCGGCACTGACTGCTACACCTACATTTTCACCATCATCGCTTGCATTATCCGCACGCGAAACCACACTGTTTTGCGAAGCGTTGACCGCTACACCCAAGCTCAGGTATCCCACTTCGGAAGTCCCCGCACCGCTGCCTTTCAGTTCATCTTTCATCTCGCACGATACGAGACCGGCACAAAGCAGCAGACATGCCGTTATTGTATTGAATAATTTCATACGTTGTTCTGTTTTAAAGTTTGTTTATCTATTAAAGCCAATCCGAAGGGATTTCGATATCGATAGGAATATCATTTACCGAATTGTCTATCTCAATAGTAATACCCACATTTCCAGTCGCTTCTTCCACTACCGGGGCTATATTCAGCTTCCATGCCTTGGCTGCACTGATCTCGTGCGTCCTTACAATATCACTGGCACTTTTTCCTTCTTTATCTACCAGCTTAATGGTAGCAGTCAGTTTCTCTGTCCCATTTACTGCCATGTAAACCGGGTCGGCATAATCTTTTTGCCACGTATAAATGCTTTCGCCCAAAGCATCAGTTCCGGTAAACACCACATAATAATCATTGAAATAATCTGCCATCTTGGCATCAAAATTCACCGTTACCCGTGCACACTGTGGGGTGCAGTTCACCGTGGCAGTCGCCGTTTGGTCACTGTTCACATTAAAGCCAACACTTCCTTCCACATACATTCCTTTCGTGGTAGCACCAACCCCCTTGTAGTCTTCACCAGTAAAAGCGAGCACCGTATAACTTCCGTTATCCAATTCTATCAAATCTTGTGGAATAGTCGTACCTGTCCATTCGCAACCTTCCACCACATTCCCTTCTTTCAGAATCTGTACGGTGTAGTTAGCCAAATTGGTGTAATCCGATTCGGTAATAGCCCGCGACTGGAACTCTGTCCCTACATTCAGCGAAAGCTTCACCAAGCCTTTGCCTTCCGTTGCCTCCTGCACCGCTTCTTCGTCCGAAGAACAAGATGCCACAAAAGCACCCAGCGTCAGCATGGCGCACAACATTACTGCATAATTTTTCATTTTTCTCATATCTGTTATTTAAATTGGTTTTTCTAAGCGCCTTAGAGCCTGTTTCTAATTTCCACAAAAAAGTTTTTCTTACAAGACACCCTGTCAAGAACGGACTTTGTCATGGCCGATACGTGCATTAGAAACCTTTTAGCTTCGTTATTTATTGCTTATTTTTTCGACTGCAAAATTGCAACATTCCTTAAAATCTCACAATATCCATTTTTCTTATTTTTGTCCTATTCTTTATAACTGAATACTTTTTTCATAAAGACAGCCGCTTTTCGATGTCTTTTTTTCAGAAATCCGTCAAGAATTAGATTTGCAATATAAAAAAACGTATATTTGCAAACGACTTGATACAAACCGTAATTCATCATGGATACGAACGAAAAAGAATTGCCTAAGATTGACTTGCCCGAAGACTGGGTAATAGGAACCGGCATCAATAAAGACCTGCTGGCACTGTATACGCATTATCCCGTAAGGCTGAAATGCGAAATGTTCGTGCTGTGCCTCAGCGGAGAAGTGAATGCATTGGTCAACCTCAACGAAATACAAGTACACCCCAACGATGTGATTACATTAATGCCGGGAAGCATTTTTCAAATCAATGAAATACAAGGCGACCTGAAAATCTATTTCTTAGGCTTCTCTTCGGAGTTCATCGAACGAAGCAGGCACTCGCACTCTTTGCTCGACGCCATCTTCCTCACCTTGGGAAGACCGGCCATTCCGCTGAAACCGCAAGGGGCAGTCATAATGGAAAAATACCTGCAAATGCTCATCGCGATGTATGAAGGATTTAATGAGAAAATACGTCACGAAATAGCTCCCAACCTATATGCCGACATCCATACGGGCATCTCCATCCTTTACCAGACACGCCAATACGACAAAATCACCTTATCGAAAAGCGAACAACTCTGCCGCAGTTTCATGCAGTTGGTTACCCAGCACTATAACCAAACACGCAACGTAAACTGGTATGCACAACAGTTAAACATCACCCACGCCCACCTTTGCTCCGTTGTCAAACAAATAACGGGCAAGACATGTGCCGACGTAATCGCTTCGATGGTAATTATGGATGCGAAATCGCAATTGAAATCAACGAAACTCACCATTCAAGCCATAGCCGACTCGCTGAACTTCGCCAATATTTCATTCTTCGGCAAATATTTCAAACGGCATGTCGGCATCAGCCCTATGGAATACAGGAAACTTTAAACGGCAGGCTCTTATTTGCATTGTTTTATCTTCTCTTCCAACTGTAAAGCCGGAATGCCCAACTCGACAGCACGACTATAAGCTTGCCGTGCCTGCGCTTTTTTCTTTTGCTGGACATAAATGTCGCCCATCATCACATAAACATCAGCATCCGCAGGCTCTAAAGCGGAAGCTGCTTCAAGATCGATCAACGCCGCATCGGTAAAACCTTGTTCCAACTCGACATTGGCACGCATTTTCAAAAGGGAAACATCTTTCGGATATTCCTCTATCAGTTGGTTCAAACTCTCACGAGCCGCAATAAATTTTCCCTCCTTTTGGTCGAGCATGGCAAGACCAATACGGGCCGATTTATTTTTCAGGTCCTTACCAAGCAACACATTGTAATCGATACGCGCCTCTTTGTACTGATGCCGCTGCATATAAATATAGGCACGGAAAAAACGGGCTTCCTTGTCCTCGGGGATGAGGTCGATGACATTGCAATAATCGATATAAGCCTTTTCCGTCAGCCCTTTTTCCAAATAAAGAGCCGCACGGTTGAGCAACATCGCCGTAGCGTAGGGCGTTATGTTGAGTGCCATCGTATAAGCGTCTATCGCCTCATCGGTCTTCCCTTGACGTTTCAACACAGTACCTAAATTGGAAAAGAGTAAGGCATTTCGCGCATTATCGGGATCGAGCTTTAAAGCCTCACGGAAAAGCTGTTCGGCACGTGCCAAACTGTCCTTCTGCACACAGGCCATCGCTTCTTCTACCAATTCGTTGTAACTTTGGGCATACAGTCCGAACGAGCACAGACAGGCACACGCTATGATAATCAGTCTTCGCATAAAACAAATGTTTTCTTTCACCACAAATTACACTGATTTAATCTTTAAAATTATTAGAAGCTGTTTTGAATTTCTTCAAAAAGTTTTTCTTGGCTTGATGTATCCG
>URCM01000056.1 GCA_900546355.1 uncultured Bacteroides sp. | reverse complement strand
CGCTCTTCCGGTCAACAATGTGACCATCATCAACAACGGAAAAATCAATGTCGATGTCGAGAAAGCTTCTACCGTCCGTGTGTTGGCTACAACAGGTATTGGCGGAACGATTGCCAATTATGGTTCTATCCGAATCAATTCGACAGGAAGAATCATGACGATAGCCCGTTTTGCCAATACGCATCTGATTAATGCCGGAGATATTGACATTGTTTCGCGTGCGCATTTCATAGTTAATAAGGTGTCGTTCCTGTACCAATCTTATCCGTTGGCATGCGCTTTTTATGAACATTCATTGCCGAATACCCAGCTTGTTCCTCCTTTGGTCAATAAGGGTACGGTGAAGATTCATTTGGAAGGAAGCGAGGCTTCTACTCCGAAGGCGGTTGCGTTCGGTATCTATAGCGAGATGGTAGGCAAGGAAGAACATATTCATCGCATGGAAAATACCGGCTCGATTACGGTGTCAAAGTCGGGACCCTATGATTTTCTGGTAGCGGAAGTGGGCGTAAACGCTCAGTCGGCAAAAGATTTTCCGTATCATGTAGAGATAGGCGAATGGCATACGGAAGCCCGGAATTTTACAGAAACGAAAGATTTGTTTGTCTGCAATAGCGGAATCTTTGATTTCGCGCATACTCGTTTGACACTGACGGGAGATAATGCCGTGTCGGATGTAAAAGCTGAAAGTTTGGTTTATCAGCGTGACGAGGCGATGCAACGTGGCGATACCTTCCAGGTGTTGAATGCGGATAAATTGGTTATTACAAAGTAAGAGAATAAGAAGACAGGGTTTTCCTGTATGTTTAATTTTAAATACCTATTGAGATTATGGCAAAGAAAGTTTTAATTATTGCGACGAATTATGGTTCATGGGGTGAGGAATTGCAGGCTCCGTGGGATGCATGTAAGAAAGCTGGTTTTGAAGTGACTTTGGCTACTCCGCAAGGAAAGAAACCGCTTCCTTTCCAAATCAGTGTAGACCCTGATTTTGTAGACGGCGTACAGAATATCAAGACTAATCCGAAAGAAGTTTGCGACCGCTGCAAGGAATTGGTAGATGGTGAGGAATGGGCACATCCGTTGAAATTCTCAGAAGTAAACATGGCTGATTATGATGCGATTGCTTTGACTGGCGGTCCGGGTGCTATGTTGGATATGTGTAACTGCTGGGAATTGCATAAGTTGATTATGGATGCTTATAAGAGCGGTAAGATCGTGGCTGCATTGTGCTATGCCGTTTCTACATTGGTATTCCTCCGCGACCCGGAAAATGATTATAAGTCGATTGTGTTTGGCAAGAAGATTTGTGCTCATCCTCGCGCATGGGATTTCTATGGTCCGGGTATGGCAATGTCATACGAACTGTACGGCGCAACTCCAGACAACTGCGGTACGAACGTGATTACTCCGGGATTCTTGTGGCCTATTGAAGATTTGGTTCGTGATGCTGTAGGTCCTAATGGCGCTTGCATTGCACGTATCAACGCCAGCCGTGAAGATCCGCAAGTATATTACGATCATCCGTTCATCACCGGAACTTCGGTAGAATCATCTATCGCATACGGTGACATGATTGTGAAAGTCTTGAACTCTCTTTAATAACCATAAAAGGAGGGTCATGTGTGGGATTAATCCTACACATGGCTTATCCTTTTTAAACTCAAGAAGAATATGCCGGCAATTATAATTCATAGCATTGAGATGACCGACGAACAAAAGAAAATTGTAGCCGATAAGTTCATCTCTACCTTTTCCGAAGTAAGTGGAGTGCCCAAAGACCGTATTTATCTTTTCTTTAACGGATACGGTTTGAACGAAGCCGCTACAGGTGGAAAACTATTTTCCGAGAATCCTCCCAAAAGTGCGAAAGCAAAGTTTAATGAGGAGGAATGGACTGACAAGCAGAAATAAAATTAATTATAATAATAAGATTCATTATGGATGTAAACCAAACCATCGTAAAAGCACTGGAAGATATCGGCGTGAGCTATGTATTTGGAGGGAGCGGACAGGTAAACGCCTCTATGTTGTTGGCTCTGCGCGATTCGAAAAAAATAAAGACCGTTATTATCCGCAATGAGCAGGCGGCGTCGTTCATGGCATGTGGCTACACTATGTTTAACCCGAATAATTTGGGTGTGTGCTTTGCGACGGGAGGTCCGGGTGCGTTTAATTTGTTCTCAGGCATGGCGGTAGCATTATCCGATTCGTTGCCCATATTGGCTATAACAGGATATACTTCAATGGGACAACGGGGAAAAGGTGCGTTGAACGAGTCTACAGGATTGAGTCGTACGCCTGATTCACAAGTCATGTTTTCGGCTACGACCAAGAAATCGTATATTTTGGAACGGGCGGAAGATACGTGTGATATTCTGGAAGACGCCATTAATACAGCATTCGACGGGCGTCCGGGACCGGTGCATATCCATATACCGAAAGATGTGACTACGGCAGAAGTAACCAATTTCCGCCCGATTAACATCCGTGTAAAAGCGGTTAAGGCAACGGAAGAAGCTCTGCAAAAAGCGGCGGATGCATTGGCTGATGCAATCAGTAAGAATAAGAAAGTGCTGGCTATGATTGGTTATGGTTGCGTGCGTAGTGAGGCATCCGGCGAATTGCTCCAATTAATAGAAAGGTATCAAATACCGTTTGTCCAGACAATGGATGCCAAAGGATTATTGCCGGAGAATCATCCTTTGTGTTTAGGCATGTATGGAACATCGGGTGACAAGGCTGCTAATACGTATTTTCAGGAGGCGGAAGTCGTGCTCGCGATGGGAAATTCGTTCGCTCAAAATGCTACATTCTCATTCCAACCGGATTTATATGCGAATAAACAGTTGATTCATGTGAATATTGATCCGGCTGAAATCAATAAAGTGTATAAAGCTGATGTAGCGGTGGTAAGCGATATCAAATTGGCACTTCAGGAGTTATTGCCTTTGTTGGAGAAACGTAATTTGCCCTCCTTGCAAATCGGTACATTGCCCAACGGACATTATTATGAGGAACCGGTGCATACGGATGCCCAACGGATTTTTCCGGGAGATATCGTCCGTGTCTTGTCTCAGAATCTGCCAGACAATGCCATTGTAATGGGTGATGCCGGTTCGCACATGTTGTGGTTGAGCTGTTATTTGCAGTTGAATAAGAATCAGCGCTATCAGAATCCGGGAAGTTTCGGACCTATGGCAAGCCATACGAACGGCTGCTTGGGAGTGAAATGCGCTAATCCGGATAAAGTGGTGATTGCAGGCGTGGGTGATGGATGCTATCAGATGGCAGGATTCGAATTGATGACAGCAGTGCAATATAACATTCCTGTTATTTGGATTATATTCAATAACAGTGAATTTAATATCATCAAGAAGTTCTTGCTGAATATGTATAATGATGAAGCATATATGCAGTTTGATAATCCGGACTTCGTGAAGTATGCTGAATCATGTGGCGCTAAGGGCTATCGGGTAGAAAAGTTGGAAGAATTCTTACCGGCTCTGCAAGATGCTATTGCATTGAATAAGCCATGCATCATTGATGTACGGGTAGATAGTGAAGTATATCCTCCTTTCAGTTTAGGGAAGGTATAAGGTAGGTAATAAAATAGCAAACCGATGAAAAAGAAAGTATGGATAGCCTTGATGTTGTGGGGAGTTGCGTTTTGTATGCATGCCCAGAAAATTAAGTTTGATGTAGACAGTGATTCGACCTTTAATGCTGCAGAGGATTATGCCAAGACCAGCGAAGGTTTTGATGTGGATATCACTCAACTGAATGTCATCAATCTGGGTGCACAAATTGCGCAAGACGTAGCTGTGGCAAGTGCCAATGATGCAGAAGTGAAATCGGCGCTTACTGCTCCGTCCTATTACCGGCAGCGGGTTGACCTGATGTTGTCTTCCGCTTTGCCCGAGCGGACCAATATTTATGCTACCGTATCTTTCTTGAATGATAATGCAAGTTCACCATCGGCAATGGTAACAATAACCAACCTGGAGATAGAGCATTTCTTTAGGAAAAACTTTAAGTTCCGTTTGGGGCGTCTGGCTAACTCTGTATCCGAGTCACAGTTCTTTGGACGCATGGCTTTGGAAGAATCATCGGCGCATATATTTGGTCGTAAATTGTTTATTAACGATGCGTTGGAGTTTGACGGAAGTTTCAAGAAAAGAGGTGGCCCTTCATTTTTTATCGGATTGAAACCGGAGTTCAAGCCTTTTAATCTGAAAAGCGTTTATGCCGGCATTCATCAGGCTTTCAAGAATGGCATTCAATTGCATGGGATATTTTCTCTTAACCGGCAATTCGAAGCCGATATGAAAAAGTATATTCCGGAATTTAAAGGGAAGGATGCTTATTTTGCGTATGAAGCAGAAGTGGCATATAAGCGAAAGGGCGGAACGGTTTTCTTGAATGTAGGAGGTAATGTCGGTTATACAGGCTTGATACCACACGCAAGTGGCAACTTTGATTTCTTCAATCAGGTGCTCCCTGTAATAAACAGGAAAGGTGATTCTTTCAGAGAGACATTTACACCGGCAGGAGGTTTCCGGGTGTATCTGTCTAAATTGGCACCTTCAATGAAATGGTTGCCTCAGGTGGGACTGGAAGCGGAAGTGCAGGGAACACTTACAGACCGTTTTACAACCTTGAATGTTTGTGCGTATTGTAAGTTGAGCATTACCCGCCGTATGGTATTGACTTATTATTGTACACCGCAGTTTATCTGGCAAGATTTCAATGCGGATAAACCTTCCTATATTGGCGGAGTAGTGAATTATCTTCGCCTGAGTGTTACGGTAGGCAAACCTGCCCGTATGTTCTTGTAAAATAAAAGGTGATATGGAAAACATCGTGGAAGAAAAGAAATATTCGAAAATGCTGATACCGTCCATCTTGTCGGTATCAGTATTGACAATAATGGCCCCTACGGCTGTATCGCCGGCTTTGGCTGCGATTCGTGACGCGTTTCCTCATATATCGGAAACCCAAGCTAAGCTGGTTCTGACATTACCGACATTGGTGATGATGCCGATTGGTCTTTGTTCGGCACGTCTGACGGCCCGGATTGACAAGAAGAAACTTTTACTTACAGGAATGGTTTTGTTTTTGGTTTTCGGTGCTGCAGGTGGGTTTGTGAATGATTTCCGTCTGTTGTTGTTGATGCGTCTCTTTTTTGGTGTAGGACTGGGTATCATGACGCCATTGTCTACCTCGTTGATTTTTGATTTTGCACCCGATGCAAACCGGCGCAGTAAACTATTGGGTATTCAAGGTGCGTTCAACCAGTTTGGCGGATTGCTTTTTATGAGCCTGTCCGGAGTTTTGGCAAGTATTTCGTGGCGGTATTCGTTTTTATGTTATGCGTTTGTAATCATATCTATTGTGCTCACTGCTTTGTTCATGCCTTCTATTCCGCCAATGTCATCCAAGCAGAAAGGTGGTACCGGAAGTATGAAAAAGCAGAAAATGAATAAAAAGATATTCATTCTGGCGTTTTTTGCCATGATGATTTTTGCTTGCTATTTCGTTATCAATACCGACTTGGCATTATTTATGGATGTAGAGGGAATCGGTGACGCAAAAGCTTGTGGTTATGCACTTTCGTTAATGCGTATTCCTGCTATTATAGCGGGTGTGCTGTTGGCTTGGATTATGCGGAATCTGAAAGACTGGACGATGCCTTTTGCCACGGTGATAATGGCGGTAGGATATGTTATTATCGCTTGTTCCCATTCGTATGGTGTTTTGATGGCAGGATGTCTGGTCGTGGGATTGGGCGGTGGCTTCGCTTTGCCTCCCATTTCTCTTTTCTTGCCACGCATTGTGACTCCACGCCAGCGTACGTTGGGGGTGGCTATTATTATGTCGGTGGCTCAAGTGGGACAATTCGTGTCTCCGGTTTATACGGACTTGTTTGTAGATAATTCGATGGATGATGCTGGCAGGATGCGTTTTATCGTTTGTGCCATTACTTCTGTGGTAATTGGTTTTTTGGTGCTGGCGTTTGCCCATACTTTGCCGAAAAAGCCGTTGGAAAATTGAATATTTACGGAGGAGCATTGAAAAGAATTTAAAAGGTATAAATTATTAGAATAATAAGATATGGCAATTAAGATTTTAAGTGTGGACGATGAACTTGATTTAGAAATATTGCTCACCCAGTATTTCCGCCGGAAAATCCGTAAAGGTGAATACGAATTCACCTTTGCCCATAATGGTCTGGAGGCTTTACAACTCGTACTGGAGAAAAAAGATTTCGATATTATCTTGAGCGATATTAATATGCCTGAAATGGATGGGCTTACCTTATTGACCCGTATCAATGAAATGCGGAATCCTGCGTTGAAATGTATCATGGTTTCGGCTTATGGAGATATGGACAATATCCGTACGGCTATGAATAACGGTGCATTTGATTTTGCAACAAAGCCTATTGATCTGGATGATTTGTCGCGCACGATAGAGAAGGCGATTGAGCAGATTAATTTCGTAAGGGCATCACAATGCGAACACGATCAGTTGGAATCTCTCAAGAGTGATTTGGCTGTAGCGGGCGAAATTCAGCAAGCTATTTTGCCTCGTAAATTTCCACCGTTCCCTAAACTGGCAGATGCTGTTGATATTTATGCTTCCATGACTCCGGCAAAGGATGTGGGAGGGGACTTCTATGATTTCTTCCAGATAGATGAAGACCGTATCGGGTTTGTGATAGCAGATGTATCTGGAAAAGGTGTACCGGCGTCTTTGTTTATGGCGGTAAGCCGGACATTGATTCGTGCTACAGGCATCAGGGGAGTTCCTTCTCATGAATGCATCAATTATGCTAATAAATTGTTGTGTAACGAAAGTCTTGACTCGATGTTTGTAACGGTCTTTTATGGTATTTACAATATCAGGACCGGCGAGGTGGACTATACGAATGCAGGGCACAATCCTCCGTATTTATTGTGTAAGAATAATACCGTAGAACCTTTACCGCTTTCCAAGAATTTCATCGTAGGCGTATTTGATGATTTTGCCTATACAAATTCGAGCTTGACTTTGGAGCCGGGAGACACGTTGATTCTCTACACCGATGGTGTGACAGAAGCCTTTAATGAAAACCGGGAAATGTTTTCGGAAAGCGGATTAGAGAAAACCTTGAAGAGTGTACCGGGTGCAGGGAGCGAAGAAATAGCGGAAGCTATTTTGGAAGACTTGAAGGATTTTGTCGGGAACGAACCTCAAAGCGATGACATTACGATGTTGATATTGAAACGATTGAAATAACACATGTAGTACAATAAAAGACCTTTTTTTATGAAAGACAATTTTAAAGTATTCAAACCTGCCGATAAGATGCAGTTTGAATTTACAGATCTGATTGCCGGATATGTAAGCGATTTTAATGAAAGTGAGAAATGTTTTACGTTGACAACAACAGATAAACGTTCTTTCCCTGTATTGTTAACAGATACTACATTTGCGCGTTTGATGCGTAATTTGGACGAACCTTACCAGGATGCTACTGGTAATCTTTATCAGCTTTTGTCTCAAAATGGCCGTATGGCTTTTGTTTTTGGTATTTTCTATCCCCAACATGACGGGCAGTATACATTTGAAGCAAAACAGATAGATTTTCCGGAAAGAGAATTAGGTAAGTTCCGTTTTGAAGAATCCAACTGGTGGGCTAATCAGGCAAAGAGTATCTGTAACTTTTTTGTCCGTGCGCAGTTCGGTGATGGTGAAATCGATTATGAAAAATACCGTACGGCGGTCAGCTTGGGAGGTAAGCGTGAAGTGAATTCGTTCCGTCAGGAAACGGATACCATTTCGCGTATGATTTATGGTATGGCTTCTGCTTTTATGTTGACCGGAGAAGATATTTTCTTGGAAACCGCTGAAAAAGGGGTGGAATATTTGAAAAAGCACATGCGTTTCTACGATGTAGATGAAAATGTGGTTTATTGGTATCATGGCATTGATATTGATGGAGATAAAGAAAAGAAAATCTTTACTTCGGAGTTCGGTGATGATTACGATGCCATCCCGATGTATGAGCAGATTTATGCATTGGCTGGTCCGATTCAGACTTATCGTGTGAACGGTGACCCTTCTATTTTGCGCGATGCTGAATTGACTATCGACCTTTTCGAACGTTTCTTCAAGGATAAGAAAGGGGAAGGATATTATTCGCATATAGACCCGGTATTGTTGAGTCCGGACAGTTCAAGCCTTGGCCCGAACCGGATGCGTAAGAACTGGAACTCTGTAGGTGACCATGCGCCTGCTTATTTGATTAACTTGTATCTGGCTACTGAGGAAAAGAAATACAAGGATTTCTTGGAATATACAGCCGATACTATCACTACGCATTTCCCGGATTATGAGAATAGCCCGTTTGTAAATGAGCGCTTTATGGACGATTGGAGTCATGACCTGACATGGGGATGGCAACAAGACCGTGCGGTAGTGGGGCATAATCTGAAGATTGCATGGAACCTGATGCGCATTAACAGCATTTGTCCGAAGAAATCGTATGAAGAATTTGCCCAGCATATTGCTGAAGTGATGCCTCAAGTAGGTTTGGACGTACAGCGTGGCGGTTGGTATGACGTGATGGAACGCCGCCTCCATGGCAATCAAGAATATTATCGTTTCGCATGGCACGACCGTAAGGCATGGTGGCAACAGGAACAGGCAATTTTGGCATATGAGATTTTGTATGGTATCTATGGCAAAGAGGAATATTTGAAATATGCACGTGAATCAGCTGCGTTCTATAATACTTATTTCCTTGACCATGAAGACGGAGCCGTTTATTTCAATGTATTGGCTAATGGTTTGCCTTACCTGCTGGGTACAGAACGTAAGAAGGGAAGCCACTCGATGAGTGCTTACCATTCGGTAGAATTAGCTTATCTGGCAGCTACTTATACCAATTTGCTGAATACCAAGAAACCGTTGACTTTATATTTCAAACCTATGGTAAATGGTTTCAAGGATAATGTATTGCGTGTACAACCCGATATCTTGCCCGTAGGAAGCGTGAAATTGCAGGAAGTATGGATTGACGGACGGGAATGGAAGAATTTCGACGCAGACAAGTTGACCATACAGCTGCCTGCCGTAGAATATCGTCCGAAAGTAAAAGTCGTTATAGTTCCTAAAGATTGAAGGCGATGAGTGCGGAAGTTCATAAAGTAGGTTCTGTGTTGGACGCTTCGTCCAGCAAAGAAGAACAGCAAGCCATATTGTCTATTTTGGATGAAAACAAAAGTGTGATTTTGGACTTGTCTGAGTGTAAGTATGTATCGAGTGCCGGATTGCGTGTCATGCTTTATGCTTATAAAGTAGCTGCATCCAATGGCTTGAATGTGTACTTGGTAGGTGTATCTAAAGAGGTGAGGGAAGTAATGGCTATAACAGGCTTCGAACATTTCTTTAAATACTTCGATACGGTAGAAGAATGTCAAAGTCAAATAGGGTAAGTATGCAGCGAGTAGATTTATTCCCGACACATGAGTATAAAGGATTGAAATTGCGTACAGGACGTCCTTATCCTTTCGGGGCTACCGTAATGGGAAATGCTGTAAACTTTTCGGTCTATTCCCGTTACGCTACGGATTGTACGTTGGTTCTTTTCCATAATCATGAACTGGAACCGTTTGTCGAAATACCTTTCCAGAAGGAATTTAAGATGGGAAATGTATTCTCGATGATGGTCTTCGATTTGGATTTCGAGAATATCGAATATGGTTATCGGATGGACGGGCCGTGGAATCCGAAGGAAGGTCATCGTTTTGATAAGACGAAAATCTTGATGGACCCGTATGCCAAGTTGATTGCAGGACGTGACGTTTGGGGTGCACAGCCGGATTGGAGTAACGTGTATCAATACCGTGCCCGTGTGGTTTGTGATGACTTTGATTGGGAAGACGACCTTCCCTTGGAAACGCCGGTGAATGAATTGGTCATTTACGAAATGCATATCCGTAATTTCACTTGTGGCGCAAATGCGAATGTGAAACATCCCGGGACCTTTGCCGGCATAGCCGAAAAGATTCCTTATTTGAAGGAGTTGGGCGTGAATTGCGTGGAATTGATGCCGATTCATGAGTTTGACGAATTTGAGAACAGCAAACCTTCTCCGGTTGACGGGCATATGCTTTACAACGTATGGGGATATAGCAATGTAGGCTTCTTTGCCCCTAAAGCCGCATACGCATCTACCGGGCGTTTCGGTATGCAGGTAGATGAATTGAAAAATCTTATCAAGCAACTTCATGCCAATGGCATTGAAGTTATCCTGGATGTGGTTTTCAACCATACGGCAGAAGGGAATGAGAATGGGCCTTATATCTCGTATCGGGGTATTGACAATAAGACTTATTACATGTTGACTCCGGAAGGCTATTATTTTAACTTCAGCGGGTGCGGCAATACGTTGAATTGCAATAACCCCAATGTGCGGGATATGATTGTAGAAAGCTTGCGTTATTGGGTAACCGATTATCACGTGGATGGATTCCGTTTCGATTTGGCGGCTATCTTGGGACGTGACCAGAATGGATGTCCGATGCCTAATCCGCCTTTGCTGGAGTCATTGGCTCATGATCCTATTTTGGGGAAAACCAAATTGATAGCTGAGGCATGGGATGCCGGAGGCTTGTACCAGGTAGGTGCGTTTCCTTCTTGGGGGCGTTGGGCGGAATGGAACGGGAAATACCGGGATAGCATCCGCAGGTTCCTGAAAGGTGACGAACATGTATTGGACGATGTGAAAGAACGCATTGCGGGGTCAGCAGACTTGTATGCCTCTCAAAACCGGGGCATTAAGGCAAGTGTGAACTTTATTACAGCCCATGACGGATTTACATTGATGGACCTTGTATCGTACAATGGCAAGCACAATGAAGCGAATGGCGAGGACAACCGGGATGGAGAAGACAATAACAATAGCTGGAATTGCGGCTGGGAAGGCGAATGTGAAGATGCGGGAATCAATTACCTGCGTCATAAACAGATAAAGAACGCAATATCCTTGTTGATGGTAAGCCAGGGCATCCCGATGATATTATCGGGTGACGAAATGGGGAATACCCAATATGGGAATAACAATGCTTATTGTCAGGATAATGAAATCGGATGGCTCGACTGGACGAATCTGCAGAAGAATGAGGACATTTATAATTACTTCCGTAAGATTATCCGCTTCCGTCAGGCTCATAAAGCATTGCGTTTCGAATATCATTTCGGGCATTGTGATTACCGCAATCTGGGATATCCCGATTTCTCATGGCACGGGATAAAGGCATGGCGTCCCGATACCGGGTATAACAACCTGACCGCTGCCTTTATGCTGAACGGCCGGTATGCAGAGACAGATGGCGTGCCCGATGATTTTATTTATGTAGCCATGAATATGCATTGGGAAATGCACGGGTTCGAACTTCCGCAATTGCCCGAAGGGATGGCCTGGCATGTATTTGCCAATACGGAAATGGCTGCCCCTGATGATATTTGTGAGCCGGGAGAAGAATGCTTGATTGAAAACCAGCAGGAAGTTTTGGTCGGACCACGCTCTGTCATGATTTTAGTAGGAAAATAGTAAATTGTAAAATAGTAAATTTAAAAGGATATGGATAATCAATTTGTAATCAACCAGGAAGGTAATACCTTGACTATCGTTTTAGGTGACCAGCTTACTACAGGCAATGCTCCTGCCCTTATGGAAGAATTGAACGGATACAAAGGCAAGGGCATAGAAAAAGTTGTCTTTGATGCCACCAAGCTGGCTTATATTGCCAGTAGCGGTATACGTACCATTATTTTTGCCAAGCAGAAATTGGGCGGAAACCCTGTAATTGAGTTTGTGAATTGCGCTGCTGATATCCGTAGCGTGTTTGAAATGACAGGTCTGCAGAACTACATTTCTTTCGTAAGCAAGTAAGTAAGCTTAATGCTATGAAAGAATTAGTTTTCAAGCCTATTGCAGGCAGAACGGAAGACATCATCGATGCCATCCTCCAGACCGGGGAGGTGGCATCATGCACCAAGGAATTGTATGCCATTCATCTGGTGTGCGAGGAGTTGGTGGTCAATGTGGTAAGTTACGCTTACCCTGAAGGCGTGGAAGGTTATCTGAAGATTCAGATAGAGAAGGCCGATGGATATGTCACGCTGAAGTTTATTGATGGAGGCGTGCCGTTCAATCCGTTGGAAAGGGATATGCCGGATGTTTCTCTTCCGCTGGAAGAACGCCAGATAGGGGGACTTGGAATCTTCCTTACGGTTCAGATGATGGATAACGTGTCGTATGAACATGTAGGTAATGAAAATGTATTGACAATCAAGAAAAAGATTGATGATGAAAAATAAAATAGGAATACTGATAGAAAGCGATTTCTATGAAAATGAAATCTTTTATTACCAGTTCCGTTTCAAGGAAGCTGGATACGAGGTTCATTTTCTGTCCCGCCTTTGGGGCAATGAGGGCATTACGTTTAGCGGGCACGAGTTCAGGGCGCCGTTTTATTGCAATGAGAGCTTTGAGACCCTTGACGATGAGGCACTAAATGATTATGCGGCTATAATTGTGCCTGCAGGTATGGTGTCAGACCGTCTTCGTTATACGGAAGACGTGACGAAACTTCCTCCCGCTTGCGCGTTCCTGCAAAAGGTTTTTGCGCATAAGGATATTATAAAAGGAGTGATTTGCCACGGCTTGTGGTTGTTTTCTCCTGTAGCCGAACTGGTGAAAGGAAGAAAGATGACCGTACATAATAACCTGTTGGGCGATGCCAGGAACTATGGTGTAGAATATGTTGATGCGGATGTTGTGGTAGATGGAGACTTGGTTTCGGCACGCACCGGAGGACATTGCTATCTGCTTGCGTCCGAGATATTGAAAGCATTGGCAAGCAAATAAGCATACTAAAAGGAAAATCTTCTTTGTTCGTGGTGTAGGTATGTCGGAAGGTCGGCTTGTTGCCGGTAAAAACGCAACTACTTGCATAGGCGGATGGAGATAGTTTCATCGGATGGCGGAACTGGCTTCATCAGCCATCGGAGCCAGTTCCGTTTTCTTTGTTAAATGATAGATAGTGAAAATCGAAGTGAAAAAGCATTTTTGGCATATCTTGAGCGTTTTTCTTCTCGTTGTGGTAGGGGTATTGGGGTATTTCAATATCGGCTTGTCCCGACGGGTAGATGCTTTGCGTGTTCAGCTGGATGGGTATAAAGAAAAAGAAGGTCGTTCGTATGTGGTAGAACGTATCAGTAAGCAGATGGAGGACATAGCTTATCAGCAAAAAGACATTTCCGAGAAGCAACGTGAGGAAGCGGTATTCCAGATGGGAGTGGCCGAGCAGATGCGCATACGTGCCGAAGAAGAGCGGAAAAAGGCGGAGGCGTTCTCCCGCAATGCGGTTGAAGCCAGAAATATGGCGGAGAGCCAGCGTGAGCTTGCCGTACAACAACAACTTCGTGCCGAATACGCAAGGAAGGTGGCTGATACGTTGAGCAATGTGGCATTGGGGCGTGCTTTGGCTTTGCTTTCCAATGTGCAATACAGGGCTGGCAATAAAGATGTGGCGGCTTTGCTTGCTTATGCTTCGTGGAAATATACCTCTGAATATAAAGGGAATGTGTACCAGCCTGTTATTTTTAATGCCTTGGGACAAACCAGTGAAAGTTTTGTGTCAAGGAATCTCCATAAGGGAGGGGTCACGAAGATAGTTCACTCTTCGGACGGTAAAAACAGTTATGTCTCGGTGAGTAACTATGGAGAGGTGAACCGATGGTGTTATGATGAGGGGTTTGCTGAAAATGAGGTGTTGTTCAGCAATCCGGAATATAGTTTCAGAGATGTTTATTGGGATGAAAATAAGGTGGTGTATGCCTTGTCATACGATGGAAGGATGCTTGTCATAAACGGAAAATCGATAGCAGGTGTTCTATTGCCGGAAGACAATGGATGGATGCGGGTTGTTCCTTTCGGCAAAGAACGGTTGCTCTTGGCTTCGGCTATGCACCTTTATATATATGATAAACAAGAAGAGCGGATAACGAAAACGGTTTCTCTTTCAGAACCTTGTTCGGCATTGGGATGTAAAGAAAACCAATGGTTGGTCTTTGGTAAGGAAGGTGGACTATGGAGGATAGGACGTGAAGGGGAACTGGTGCCTCAGGAACATTTTATTAAAGAGCAAGTTACGGATTTTTCCTGGTCGTCTGACTTGAAAATGGGAGCGGTCGGAGTAGAGAATGGAAATATTTATCTGATAGATGAGACGGGGAATGTGGTAAAATCGCTTGTAGGGCATCGCTCTCGTATCACCCAACTTGAATTTAAAGGAAAATTCTTGTTTTCCTCCAGTTATGATTGTACCGTAAGTTTGTGGGACACCAGTGCCAGCAAGCAGGAGGCGGTATCATTGAAGACTTTATCCGGATGGGTACATTGCATTTGCATTTCGGAAGGCAATATGCTATGGACGGGAGATGAAAGTGGAGCCGTGTCGCGCGTTATGATTTCTCCCGACGGGATGGCTGCCCTTATCCAAAGCAAGCTGAAACGGGATTTTACCGATGATGAATGGTCATATTATGTAGGGCGTAATGTCCCCCGCATACGGCTTAAATTAGTAAACAAAATTAAAGATTGAAGGCGATGAAACGATATCTTCTGTGTCTGGTGTTTTTGCTGCTTGCCGGTATAGGGCAAATAGGGGCAAAGGGCGGGATTCCTTTCTTTGTCAATTACTCTCCTGCTGTTTATCATGCGCACAACCGTAATTTTGATGTGGTGTGTGATGATAACGGACGGGTGTATGTCGCCAATTTTGAAGGCGTACTGTATTATGACCAGACGGAGTGGCATACGATTCATGCTCCGGGCATCTTCCGGATTACGAGATTATTTAAGGACCACCGGGGACGAATCTGGGTAGGCGGATACAACCTGTTCGGATATCTGGCCGCAGGCGCGAACGGGGAACTGGAATTGCAGATGGTATTCTCTAAAAACAATAAAGGCTTTTTGGGCGAAGTGACGGATATCGTGGAGAAGGATGGGACGATTTATGTTACGACTTCGCTGGGTGATGCGGATATTCAAGATGATTCCATGGACGGTTTTATTGTTAATCAGGACAAATCCGATGATATCCGGTATTATAAAGAGGCATTGGTAAACAAGCGGTTGGTGCTGGAGGATGGCTCGGTCTTGTTGGCTACGGCTGGAAATGGTTTTGTGATGTTGGACAAGGAAGGGAATGAAGTATATTCGTTGACAGAACAAAACGGGTTGTGCAATAACAATGTGAATAGCCTTTATGCCGATTCGGCAGGTTATGTCTGGGGAGCTACCGATAACGGCCTTTTCCTGGTAAATATACGTACGGCATATACTTATTTCCGCTCTAACGAAGGCTTATCGGGTGAAGTGCAGTCTATTTGCCATACCGCCGATGGGCTTTACGTAGGCACTTTGCAGGGCTTGTTCTACAAGGAAGGTGATGTCTTTGAGCCGATTCGGGCAATCCAGCATGCCTGTTGGCTGCTCCAGCAAGATGCGGCAGGGAATGTTTATGCTTCTACGGCTGGCGGCTTGTATGCCGTATATGGCAGGCAGGCACGGCAAATAACGGACAGTCATACGCTTTCTGCCTATGTTTGCGGAGATGGAACGTATTATACGGGTGAAGTGGACGGTGTTTATCTGGTCCGGCAGGGTAAAAGGAAACAGCTGAACATTATCGAGAAGGCTACCTATTTTTATGTAGACGACGATAAAACGTTGTGGGTAAGGAATATTTATGGACAGGTATTCCGTTGCGAAGGAGACTATTCCGGGTATGTTATTCTGGCTCCCGAAAATGCCAAAGGTGAGAAAGACAGTTTTAACAATACGCTTTTCGTCCAGAATGGAATCATCTTTGTATTGAGCCATGTAGGGTTGTTTAAGTGGGATAAGGCAGGAAAAAAGCTGGTAGAGGTGGCGGACCGCTCTTTGTGGTCTTCGGATATCCAATATCCCCAGTTTGTTTATCCCGAACCGGACCGGCGTGTCTGGGGAACAAATAATGACGGGAAAAATCTACATGTATATACCCAAAAGCAAGGTGTGGAGGAGATGAACGCTCTCTTGCGTCCTATTCATGATTTGACAATAGGAACCATGGAGACCGACGGGGATGATGTATGGTTGGGAGGAAATTTCGGACTGATTCATTGGAATATGGCGGTGAAAGAGCCGGATTATGCAAAGAAGTCTCATGTATACATCCGGCGCATTGTGATAGATAATGATTCGGTAGTATGGGGCGGATTTGATGAGGAAGACCGTTTAGAGGCTGCGCTTCCTTTTAAAGAAGTTACATTTGATAGCGGTATCCGTGATATCAGGATGTATTATTCCTCCGATTTGTTTTCCGTTCTGGGTGCAACGGAGTACCGTTATCGGTTGGATGCCGGTGAGGAATGGTCGGATTGGACTACGGAAACTTCGGCACATTTTGCCAATCCACGTTCGGGACGTTATACATTTCAGGTTATGGCACGCGACCGGTACGGGCGTACAACGGAATCATTGACATTGCCTTTAACCGTGCGTTATCCTGTTTATGTACGTTGGTATAGCATCGTATTGTATATCGTTGCACTTTCATTGCTCATCCTGTTTTTGATAAGGTGGCGTATGCGCCGGCTTTTGGCGGAGAAGATGCGTTTGGAGCATATCGTGGAAGAACGGACCTCGCAAATACGTAATCAGAAGGACGAGATTGAAGAAAAATCCAAAAAGTTGGAGGTTGCCCTCGATGATTTGAGCAAGGCTCAATACCAGCTTATCCGTCAAGAGAAGATGGCCACGGTGGGTACGTTGACCAAAGGGCTGGTAGACCGTATCCTGAATCCGATGAATTATGTGAACAATTTCTCGCACATGAGCATCGGACTGGTAAAAGACATCAAGGATAACCTGGACGATGACCAGGAGAATATGACTTCGGACATTTACGAAGATTCCGTTGACGCACTTGATATGCTGAATACGAACCTGAAGAAGATTGAAGAGCATGGATTGAACACGACGCGTATATTGAAAGCAATGGAGGAAATGCTGAAAGACCGGAGTGTGAATCCGACGCTGATTAATCTGGCATCGATTTGCCGTAAGAATATAGAGATGCTTCATGCGTATTACGCCGAAGATATAGCTGAGTGTCATATCCGGATAGAATCACCGGATAAGGAAGCGATGGTTGTAGCGGAAGTGGATGCAGAACAGTTCAGCAAGGTCGTGATGAGTATGCTGGCAAATAGCATGTATGCGCTTCGGAAAAAACGTCAGCAAGGTAAGGCTTTCGAACCCTTGATACGGTTGCGGGTTTTCATTGATGCCGATTCAAGCCAGGCGAAAGTAAGTATTTATGATAATGGTGTTGGCATTGAGTCCTCTATTATAGACAAGGTATTTGATCCGTTCTTTACCACGAAAACTACGGCAGAAGCGGTGGGAGTAGGTATGTATCTTAGCCGGGAAATCATACTCAATCATGGCGGGGACATAACTATACAATCGGTTAAGAATGAATATACCGAATTTGTTATTTCTGTACCTGTCCACCATCCGGAAAATGGGAAAAAGAATGATGCGGATGAGAAAGGGGAAGAGAATAATTAAGAAAACAAAAAGATTAACTCAAAAATCTCAAGATATGGAAACGATAGAACAATTGAAGCGGCAGGTAGAAAGTTTGCAAGACCAGTTAAGGCAGCAGGAAAAAATGGCTACATTGGGTTTGCTTACGGCAGGAATCGTACACGAGATACGTAATCCGTTGAACTTTGTCATCAATTTCAGCAAGCTTTCTGGAGACTTGATAAAAGATTTGGAAGAAGATATCGAAGCCAATACGGCAGATATTGACGGGGATGACGTAGAGGATATCCGGGATATAATGGAAAGCCTGAAAGAGAACCTGCAAAAGATAAAGGAACATGGCGACCGGGCTATCAGCATCATTCAGAATATATTATTGTATTCGCGTGGGAAAGAAGACGAGTTTATTCCGACGGATGTATGCAAGCTGGTAAAGGAATATGTATGGCTTTCGTATCATGCGATGCGGGCAAATCTGAAGAATTTTAATATCTCTATCTTGGAAGATTATGGAAAGGATATTCCGATGATGTCTGTAGTGCCTCAGGATTTGAGCCGTGCCGTACTGAATGTGATGAACAATGCTTGTTATGCTGTGTGGGATAAGGCGCAGAACGGGGATGCCGACTATAAGCCGACGGTCTCGGTCAAGGTGGCACGTCAGGCGGAAGAGTTGGTCATCTCAATCACCGACAATGGGGTAGGGATGAGTCCTGAAGTGAAACAACGGCTGTTCGAGACTTTCTTTACGACCAAGCCTACAGGGCAGGGTACGGGATTGGGGATGTTTATCACCCGTAGCATCATTGAGGAAAAACATCACGGACGCATTGAGTTTGATTCTGAAGAAGGCCGGTTTACTACATTTTCATTAATAATACCGATTAAAGCATGAGAAAATGGTTTTTTGTATTCTTCCTGTTGTTAATGTCGTCTATAGTAAGAGCACAAGTCGAGAATAACTTGCGCCAGATTTATATGCAGGCTGAAGAAGAATATAATATAGGGCGTTTTGATGCCTCCATTCAATTGTTGGATGAAAATATGGCAAATTTTAGCGGAGCACTAAAAAACAGTGCTTATCGCCTGCTTTCGTTGTGCTATTTGGGCAAAGATTGTGTGCGGGATGCCGAACGATATGCTTCTCTTCTTTTGAAAGAAGATCCCTATTACAGTGCTTCCATTCACGACCCCTTGCGTTTTGCCGATATGGTCAGCCGTCTGAAACGCGGTGAAGAGGCTACGATTACCACCGCTTCACAACAGGCGGAATCCATAGAAGAAGCCCCTGTGCCCGTTACATTGATCACGGAAGAGATGATTAAAGCTTCAGGAGCAAGGACATTGGCGGATTTATTGGTCTTGTATGTGCCGGGAATGTCGTTTATAGAAGGTGCGGAAATGAATGTTGCTATGCATGGGGTATATTCATCGTCACAGGAAAAGATTTTAATCATGCTGGATGGTCATCGTTTGAATAGCCGGACTACTAATTCGGAGGCTCCTGATTATCGTATAAGTCTGGATAAAATAAAACAGATTGAAGTTTTGCGCGGACCGGCATCTTCATTGTATGGCAATGTGGCTTTGACGGCAGTGGTAAATATTATTACAAAAGCGGGTCGCGATGTTGATGGGGTGAAGCTGTCGGCGGGAATCGGAAACAATAATACGTATCGGGCGGATTTCTTGATGGGAAAGAGTGGTTTGGATACAGATTTTATGGCATGGGCTTCTGTTTATTCTTCACAAGGTGAAAAACGGACAATAGGGACTGGTGATGAGGAGTTTTATGGGAAAATATTGCAGGAGAAAACAATGTACATTCAGGGTTATAACCATAAACCGGCGTATGATATAGGTTTTAAAGCTCAATGGAATGATTTTACTTTCTTGTTTAATACGCAATATTCAAAGAAAGTAAACCAATATAATACGGTTCATTATTTAGGTTTGTATACTTATGATGATTATCGGATGGTAAACGGAGCAAAGCCTGGACGCTCTCGTCAGGCAACACATTTCGACTTGTCATACAGTAAGAATTTAAGCGACAAATGGTTTGTTAAAGTTAGTACATTTTTAGATCTTGAAAACTGTTCTTTTTATGATGTTGGCGGAGATAGTATATTGCCTTCGGATAGGAATTTAGTAATACCTGAAGGAGAAGTTACAGACATCATGGATATGGAAGGGGTATTTGGGACAGGGCTTTATCAAGTCCAATCATGGAATGACTATACTTATGGAGTTACAGCGCAGACAAATTATTCTTGGAAAAAAGATAAATGGGACGGAGTATTATTGTTAGGTACGCAAATTGAAAATTATACAATGAAAGATAATACAATGCTGGTTGGTGACCAATATGAACGGATCGTAGTGACTTTTTCTGAAAAAAATAAATCTTTGAAAATTTAATAGTCCGTTAAAAATTCACCATATCGGCTAAGCGGCTTCTGCCACAAAGCCA
>URCM01000055.1 GCA_900546355.1 uncultured Bacteroides sp. | reverse complement strand
AACGACCCCGAGATTACAAATCACGTGCTCTGGCCAACTGAGCTAAAGAGGCAAAATTAAAACTTTGCAGCCACTTGACTACCGCTATCGTGGCTTAGCGGCTGCAAAGTTAGATATATTTTTTGAATCACAAAACTTTTAGCGTGATTTTTTTATTTGCCTTGCAATTTTTCTTTCGCTTTCAGCAATTGTTTAGACAATGCATCCATGCATATGTCTATAGATTCTTCAAATGTATCACAAACTTTTTCAGCGTAAAACTCTGTATTCAACGCTAATACGCGCACCCCGGCTTCTTTGTTCATAGCCGTCTCCGGTTTTACGACTTTCAATGACACCTCTACTTTCTTTATATTGTCGCAAAATCTTTCTAACTTCTCCGCTTTCTTCTGAATAAAAGCTTCCAGTCTCTCTGACGCGTCGAAATGAATGGATTGAATTCTTACTTCCATAAAAACCTCCTTTTTTTTACGCTCGTGGATGAGCTTGTTCATAAACTTTTTTTAATTCCTCGAAAGTCGTATGCGTATAAATTTCAGTCGTAGCCAAGCTTTCGTGCCCCAGCAGTTCTTTCACCGACTCCAGCCCAGCCTGATGGTTCAGCATGGTTGTCGCGAATGAATGCCTCAACACGTGCGGGCTTTTCTTCTTCAACGTAACGACCCTCGACAGATTTTGTTTCACCAATAAATAAACCAGCCCTGGATACATCTGCTTTCCATCCTTCCGGACAAAAAACGCTTCGCATTCCTTAGGGCAGCACCTATTTCTCGCCGAAAGATAAGCTTGCAACATTTCTTTCAAGTCATCCCCAAAAGGAATGATGCGCTGCTTGTTCCTCTTTCCTGTTACTTTCATCTGGCAAACGGACAAGTCTACATCTCCGTCTTTCAGTCCTATCAACTCTGCTCTCCGGATACCCGTCTCATAGAAGGTAGCGATGACCGCCTTATCACGGACGCTTTCAAAACCGTCACCCGGATCTTCATCCAGCAACTTATTCATATCCGCATCCTTCACAAATACCGGAAGTGGCTTTTTCTTCTTGGGAGCCCGCACCTTGCTGGCAGGATCTACAGAAACCACCTTTTCCCGGAGCAGATAGCGATAAAAAGAACGCAACGAGCTCAATTTCCGATTTACCGATGACGAAGCATTTCCTTCGTCCATCAACGAAAGCATCCATCCACGAATGACATCCGTATCAACCGTCGTAAAATCCAGCGTCTCGTCTGCCGCTTTAAAGTATGCTTCAAACATCGAAAGATCCGTCCCGTAGGCTACTATCGTCTTCTCGGAATAGTTCTTTTCATATCGAAGATACCTCAAGAAAGATTCTTTCAACATAAAAAATATTGCCTTTTATTTCTCAGCAACGAATTTATGAAAAAGAATTCAATTATTCAAAGAATTTGCGGAATTATTCTTCTGTCTGACGCATTTTTTGAACGTAAATGGCACGTTCCATCTTCAACCGCTTCAATACAGACGGTTTGTCATACTGTTGTCTGCGTCTCAATTCTTTTACAACACCTGTTTTCTCAAATTTTCTTTTAAATTTCTTCAGCGCTTTTTCAATGTTTTCGCCTTCTTTTACTGGTACTACAATCATGTTTCTTTTAAATTAAGATTATAACGTTATTAAATATGAATATCTACAATTTACCATATAAACCCAGCCTGGTAAATGAATATATACTCCACTTTGCCAGCCAAGCTATATCCACCGGCTGTTTCAGCTATTTCAAACAACAACCGAAGTTATATTCGTTTTGCAATCCTACTTATTGGCAGAATGCGCACAGTCATTCCTTAAACATTGCGTAGTTTATTTGCGGCGCAAAATTACATATACTTTCTTTATTTACAAAACTTTCCGCCATATTTTATTGTATATCCGCCGGAAATAGTAACTTTGCTACCGCATAATAACTTAAAAACGATACGAAACATGGACACAGAAATAACCGGGCGCATCGCGTCTTTACGCGCCTTTATGAAAGAAAGAGGACTTTCCGCATTCATCATCCCAAGCACCGACCCGCATTCGGGCGAGTATGTGCCGGCCCATTGGGAGGCACGTAAATGGATATCGGGATTTACCGGTTCGGCAGGCACAGCTGTCATCACATTAAATAAAGGTGGGCTTTGGACGGACTCCCGCTATTTTCTCCAGGCCGAGGCGCAACTGAAAGATACCGGCATTGTCTTGTTCAAAGACCGGCTTGAGGAAACGCCTTCCATCGCCGAATGGTTGGGCAGCGAGCTAAAGCCACAAGACAAAGTAGGCATTGACGGATGGGTCAACGCATACAGTGAAGCCGAATCCTTGCGAAACGCCCTTGCAACGTACGGAATTGAACTGACCGTATCCGAAGATCCTTTTCAATGGATATGGAAAGACCGCCCCGCACTCCCCCTGAACACTCCTTTCATTCTTCCGTTGGCATACGCCGGGGTTTCCGCATCCGAGAAACTGGATATCATACGCAATCAACTCTCCAAAAGCCAAGCCGACGGCATCTTAATCTCAGCACTCGATGAAATAGCATGGACGTTGAACTTAAGAGGCGACGATATACATTGCAATCCTGTTTTCATCAGTTACCTGCTCATCACGCAAGAAAACGCCACCTTATATATAATAAAGGAGAAACTGACCCCCGAACTAACCGCTTATCTGGATGACAACAAAATCGGCACGTGCGATTACACACAAATCGGAAACGACCTCCGGCACTTTCCCGGTAAGCGCATCCAGCTTTCTTCCGAAACGAACCTGACACTCTATCTGGCCGCGACACAATCGGGCGCATCCATTGTCATGAATCATCCCTCCCCCGTCTGTCTACTAAAAGCCATCAAAAACGGAACCGAGATAGAAGGATTCCGTCAAGCCATGAAACGCGACGGAGTGGCAATGGTGCGTTTCTTAATGTGGCTGGAACAAGCCGTGCCAAACGGCCAGGAAACCGAAATAAGCATCGACCAAAAGTTATACGAGTTGCGTGCCCAGCAAGCATTGTTCCACGGCATCAGCTTCGATACCATAGCCGGCTATCAGGAACATGGAGCCATCGTCCATTATGAAGCCACACCCCAAACGGCATACACCCTGAAACCCGAAGGACTGCTGCTTTTAGATAGCGGCGCACAATATACCGACGGCACCACCGATATCACCCGTACCATCGCACTCGGCCCGGTATCCGAGGCCCAACGCATTGATTACACCTTAGTATTAAAAGGATTCATCGCTTTGTCGCAGGCCGAATTTCCTCAAGGCACATGCGGCACGCAACTCGATGTGCTTGCCCGCCAATACATGTGGAAAGCGGGCATCAACTACGGACATGGCACCGGACACGGCGTAGGACACTTCCTCAACGTGCACGAAGGGCCTCATCAAGTCCGTATGAACCACATGCCTGCCCTACTGCAACCGGGCATGACCCTGACCAACGAACCAGGCATCTATAAAGCAGGACGCTACGGCGTACGTACCGAGAACACCATGCTCATCATCGAAAGCCAAACCACCGAGTTCGGCAAATTCTACAAGTTCGAGCCTTTAACGCTCTGCCCGATAGACAAAACTCCTATCTGCACAGAAATGTTGACGCCCGGCGAGAAGCAATGGCTGAATGAATACCATGCATACGTTTATGCCCAGTTAAGCCCCCTGCTCAATGAAGAAGAAAAAGCATGGCTGGCAAAAGCGACCAGCGAAATCTAATGTTCACGACTCAGAAACTGTTTTGAATTTATCGTGTGATGATTGGGGGATGAGTTTTTGAGGCATTTCCGCTTCTGTGATGAGGAAGATAGCGGGCTATCTGACGAAGGACAGGAGCGGAAAGGACCAAAAATCGCCCAAAGCACACACGAAAACGAATACATCAAGACAAGAAAAACTTTTTGTAGAAATTCAAAACAGTTTCTCATGATTATTAACGATTAATCTTTCACTCAAGATATGGCTCTAATCAAATCAGTAAGAGGATTTACACCTCACATAGGGAAAAATTGTTTCCTTGCCGACAATGCGACCGTCATCGGCGATGTCGTAATAGGAGATGACTGCAGCATCTGGTTCAATACCGTATTAAGGGGAGACGTCAATTCCATCCGCATCGGAAACCGGGTAAACATCCAAGATGGAAGCGTCCTACACACACTTTATGAAAAATCGACCGTGGAAATCGGCGATGATGTTTCTATCGGACACAATGTCACCCTGCATGGCGCATGCGTACACAACAATGCCCTTATCGGCATGGGAGCTACCCTGCTCGACCACGCCGTAATAGGCGAAGGAGCTATCGTAGCTGCCGGCGCACTGGTGCTATCCAATACCGTTATCGAGCCACACACGCTTTGGGGAGGAGTTCCGGCAAAGTTCATCAAGAAAGTAGACCCTACACAAAGTAAAGAACTAAACCAGAAAATTGCAAATGGATACTTAATGTATGCGTCGTGGTATAAATAAGGAATGGAAAGAATGAGGAATGAAGAATAGCCAAACTTTCATTCCTCATTCTTCACCTTCAAAGCATCCCGATCAGCGCATCCACATTTTCCTTCCGAGTTGCCCAACTGGTAGCAATCCGCACAACCGTATGACATTCGTCCGGATATTCCCAAACCTCCAGGCCCACTTCAGCCGAAATACGTTTCCATTGTTCATTTTCCATCACCACAAACAATTGATTGGTCTGGGGAGTCACAAAGAAACGATAGCCTTTCTCTTTCAAAGCCTCCACAATCTTCCCTGCCAAATCAATTGCATGCCGGGCGATACGCACATAAAGCCCTTCGGTAAAGAGGGTATCAAACTGAATGCCAAGCAAACGTCCCTTGGCCAATAAGACACCACGCTGCTTAATAATCGTATCCAATTGCTTTACCAACCTTGGACGGGGAAGGACCACCGCTTCGCCAAACAAAGCGCCTACCTTCGTGCCTCCGATGTAAAACACATCACAAAGCGAAGCGATAGCTTCCAATGTAACATCTGTTGCATCCGCCGCAAGCGCATATCCCAGCCTGGCTCCATCCAAATACAAAGGCAAATGATGTTTGCGGCACACAGCCGACAAAGCCTCCAATTCAGCCAATGTATATAGCGTACCATACTCGGTGGGATGGGACACATACACCATGCCCGGGGCTACCATTGCGCTCCAACTCGGATTGGCGTAAAAATCAGTGACATAACGGTCTACGTCTGCCGCGGCAAGTTTTCCTTCAGTATGGGGCAAAGCCAACACCTTATGTCCGCCAGCTTCCACGGCACCCGCTTCATGCTGATTGATATGACCGCTTTCGGCCGATACCACCCCTTCATACGGACGAAGCATCGCCGTAATCATCGTAGCATTGGTCTGGGTGCCACCTACCATGAAATGCACTTCCGCTTCAGGAGCATTACACGCACGCCGAATCTTCTCACGGGCCGCCTCACAATACATATCCGTTCCATACCCCGGTGTTTGCTCCCAATTAGTCTGCGTCAACCGTTCCAATACAAGCGGATGCGCACCTTCCAAATAATCACTTTCAAAATGCAACATAATTTTCATCAATAAACAATGCTCCGGCCCTCTTTTGCCGACAAATTCCGAATCCGGCCTACAGCATACGGTTTTTTCCACAAATATAGTGGAAGAAATTTAGAAACTGTTTTGAATTTCTCCAAAAAGTTTTTCTTGGCTTGATGTATCCGTTTTCGTGTGTGCTTTGGGCGATAAATTCAAAACAGCTTCTTAGAAACTGTTTTGAGAGCCTGTTTAAATTTTCCGATAAAGTCATATTTTCACCTTGCCGGTGAAGTATATATCCGTAGGCGGATGCAGTATATATCCAACCGCAGTTGCAGTATATATCCAACCGCCCATGCAGTATATATTCATTTTCCAGGGGCATGCGCTGCCCCCGGATACGGACATATATAAATCGCACATAAACGGAGGACTATTGGAATATTTAACACTTTCGCGATAGCAACCAATGTTTTTATTCGTATCTTTGAAAAACTTGAACCTTTAAAAGCAAACAGATATGAACTCAAATCCTATTTTCAGTTTGTACGTACCCACCAAGATATTGTTCGGGTGCGGTGAGATAAAGAAATTGGCTACCGAAACACTTCCGGGCAAAAAAGCCATGATAGTCATATCCGGCGGAACATCGATGAAGAAATACGGATATCTGGATAAAGTGATAGGATACCTGACCGAAAACGATGTAGCAGCCATCGTATACGACAAAATACTCCCTAATCCCATCAAAGCCCACGTAATGGAGGCCGCAGCCATCTGCCGCGAACAAAAATGTGACTTCATCATCGGGCTGGGAGGAGGAAGCAGCATCGACTCTGCCAAAGCCATCGCCATCATGGCATGCAACGATGGTGACTATTGGAACTACGTAAGCGGCGGAAGCGGAAAAGGACGCCCCGTGACAAAAGCACTCCCGATAGTAGCCATCCCTACGACAGCCGGCACGGGAACTGAAGCCGACCCGTGGGCCGTTATCACCAACGAAGACAAGCAAGAGAAAATCGGCTTCGGGTGTACGCTTACTTTCCCTGCCCTCTCCATTATCGACCCGACCCTGATGGTCACCATTCCTCCCCATCTTACCGCTTACCAAGGATTCGACGCATTCTTCCATGCCGCAGAAGGCTTCCTGGCCAATTGCTCCACTCCCATCAGCGACCTGTACGCACTGGAGGCTATCCGCCTGCTGTATAAATACCTGCCCGTAGCCGTAAACGATGGCCGCAACCTGAAAGCGCGTGCCAAAGTGGCATGGGCAAGCACCCTTGCGGGGCTGGTAGAAGCCACTTCGTGCTGCATATCGGAACACTCGATGGAACACGCCATGAGCGCATATTATCCTGCCCTGCCCCACGGCGCAGGCCTGATTGCCATCAGCGCGGCTTACTTTGAAAGCTTCCGGAACGACTGCATGAAACGCTACATGAAGATGGCGGACGTGATGACCCAACAAAAGAGCAACCGCCCGAGTGATTTCATCGATGCCCTGAAGCGGATGCAGAAAGAATGCCATGTAGACAACATCAAACTGAGCGACTGGGGCATCAAGGAAGAAGACCTCCCGAAAATGGTGCAAAACGCACGCGACACGATGGGCAACCTCTTCACCCTTGACCCGCGCCCGCTGACCGACGAAGAAGTGCTGGACATCTACAAGCAATCCTACCGATAGGCCTGAAAAGATTCTGATAGACAAAAGGACACAACGTATCCGCAAAACCTCTCAAAGCCAAGAGCTATCTTTGCAGGACGTTGTGTCCTTTGTCATGAATCAAAGTATCTTGTCTGTCCGTCCTCCGGCAATAGGATCAACGGTTGTAGGCCGACTCGCCATGCTCGTAGATGTCGAGACCTTCTTCTTCCACACGCTTGCCTACACGGAGGCCGATGGTGCCGTCCACTATCTTGAAGAGGATGAAGGTAACCACCGCACTGAACACGATAGACACCAAGGTCGCCACAATTTGAATCCAAAGCTGGTGCCAGTCGCCGTACAACGCGCCCTGCACTCCGTCCTCGCCCGAAATGAAACGGGTGGCGAACACACCGGTGAGGATGGAACCTACGATACCACCTATGCCATGTACGCCGAATGCGTCGAGTGCATCATCGTATTTGAACTTCGGCTTGATGACCGCTACCATGAAGAAACAGATAATCGGGGTGATGATGCCGATGCAGAACGCGCCCAGCAGGTCCACCGTACCAGCCGCCGGAGTGATGGCGACCAGTCCTGCCACGGCTCCCGTACAGGCACCGATGGTAGTAGGTTTCTTGTTGCATATCCAGTCGATGACCATCCAGGTGATAGCCGCCGTAGCTGTAGCTATATGCGTGACCATAAAGGCATTGGCGGCAAGCCCGTCGGCACACAACCCGCTTCCGGCATTGAATCCGAACCACCCCAACCACAAGAACGAAGTACCCATGAAAACGAAGGTCACGTTATGCGGCGTGATGGGGTGTCCTACGCGGTAATCCGTGCGCTTGCCCAGCATGATGGCCATAACCAAAGCGGATATTCCGGCATTGATATGCACTACGGTACCTCCGGCGAAGTCGATAGCACCCATCTGTTGCAGGAAGCCGCCGCCCCATACCCAGTGTGCCATGGGGAAATAAGCCAGAATCGTCCAAAGCATGATAAACACGATATAGCCCGAAAACTTGATGCGCTCGGCGAACGCGCCCAGTATCAGTGCCGGCGTGATGATGGCAAACATGCACTGGAACATGGCAAAGAGGATTTCGGGAATCTGCCCCGTGGTCAGCGTATCGAGGGTGATGCCGTGCAGGAACGCTTTATCGAACCCGCCGATGACACACGCCAAGGGGTTTCCCGACTCGGCGAAACTCGTATCGAACGCCCAGCTATAACCAAAGGCAATCCAAAGGATGCTCACCACGCCCACAATGAAAAGGGTCTGCATAATGACACTCAGCACATTCTTCTGACGTACCAGCCCCCCATAGAACAGGGCAATGCCTGGAATGCTCATCAATAAGACCAAAAGTGAAGAGGTTAAAATCCAAGCCGTATTGCCCGAGTCGAGGACAGGGGAGCTGGTTGTTTCCGTTTCAATAATATCCTGCGCGTGCAGGGCAGGTGCAAGCGCGAAAAGCATAAGCAGGATTGCGGCGTGCTTCCACCGCATAATGCCTTTTTTTGTATCTATATCCATAATGTTGTCTCGTTTATGTGTGTTGTACGTTGTATTTATTTTTCTTGTTCGGCGTTGTATAACGCAATGTCCCCCCGTTCTCCCGTACGGATGCGGATAGCATCCTCTACGGGAATGACAAAGATACGCCCGTCTCCGATTTCACCCGTCTGGGCGGCTTTCAGGATAGCCTGGATGGTCTTTTCCACATTCTTCTCGCGCACCACGATAGAGAGCAGGATGCGCTCTATCGAACTGGTGTCGTACACTACGCCCCGGTAAATGCGTCCCTGGCGGGTCTTGCCTACGCCCCGCACATCGTAATAAGAGAACCACTCGATGTCGGCATCCAGCAGGGCCTGCTTTACATAGTCGAACCGGGTTCTCCGGATAATCGCTTCAATTTTTTTCATAATTGTATTTGTATTTTGTAATGTTGTAACCGTTATAACAAATCACCTGTTATTCTCAATCTTTTATGCCTTATCCCAATCTTTCGTCCTATTTAAAAACTTAATCCAGCTACGAAGTAAGCTCCTTCCGTTGCCGGGTTCCATATCGCTTGCGCGAAAACCGGGAGCGTCCATGAATCGGTGATTTTCAATTCCTTTGTGGCTTTGATTCCTACCTCGGATACCGCGAATCCGTTCTTGCCTCCGTTATAAAAATCATTCTCCCACGGTGTGGCTCCTATCCGTGCCGACCAGTCCAGCCCGCCCAGCCGGAAGGGGGCTTCTATCGAGATGTACGAGGCGTATGCCCGGTCTCCGTCGGCTTTATAGCCCACGTTCCCCGCGAAGTTGGTGTACCAGTTCAGGGCAAGCACCCCGAAATCATATCCCACCTGGGCCTCGAACGTATGGTTCGTGTCGTGCGCCCCGTAATGGAAATACACCGCCCCTCCGTTGAACCAATAATCGGTCACCGATACGCTGAACCCTCCGATGCCATACCCCAATGTAAGGTCGAATTCTTTCGTATCCGACTTCTCGAACCCTACTGAGCCCCATGCCGAGAGGAAGAATCCTTTATAGCCGATGGACAGGGCAGGCTGGACACTGACGTTTCCCAAGTCTTGTCCACGCCAGATATAGCCGCTCACCAAGTCGGCCCCTACTTCGGCTTCCACCTTGTCTTGTGCCATGAGCACCGCCGGAGATGCCATTGCTATCGCGCATAGCATCCAGGCTTTTCTTTTCAACATTCTTTTCATCGTCTTTCAATTTTAAGTAACACATCTACTGAAAACTCTCTTATTCTATTTTACCTTAAAAAAACAATTTCTTTTTGTCTTCTTCCGATGGCAAAGGTATGTCTTTTTGATAGCATTTTATGTTATATATCATCAATTTTTCATACGCTTATTAATGTTTGTTTCAATTTGTAATACAATAAGAATAAAATACTTTTAAATTAAAACAAAAAAGCTTTAATGAGCAAACAAATGAAAGAGGGATAAACATGAGCAAAACAATAAGAAAGCATTTTCAAGCATATACTTACTTTTTGACATACCCAACAAGACGTTTGCGCGTATTTATCGCCCTCATCCACCTTGTCCGCTTCCCGAAGCGCAACCGCTTGCATACGCTTCCGCAGCTATATGCATCGGGCAATGCACGTATCTCCGTGATTCGGGGCACATAGATGCATGTCCTCAAACAAAGTTGGCGTTTTATTGCGCGCTTTAAAAGGAAAATCGTAACTTTGCGACATGAATTCATGACACGAGTGTATGAAAGATACGAAAGAACAATTTGAACATGTCATTGCCGTCTGCCGGGACCTGTTCGCCAAGAAGCTGCACGATTATGGCGCGGCATGGCGTATCATGCGCCCCGCATCGGTGACCGACCAACTCTTCATCAAGGCCAACCGCATCCGGAGCCTTGAAACGAAAGGAGTCAGCCTGATAGACGAAGGCATACGCCCCGAATTTATGGCAATCGTCAACTATGGCATCATCGGGCTTATCCAGCTTGCCCTCGGCTATGCCGAGAAAGAAGACCTGACCGAAGCCCAGGCATTGGAGGAATACGACCGGTATGCCAAACAGACATTGGAACTGATGTTGAAAAAGAATCACGATTACGATGAGGCATGGCGCAGTATGCGCGTCACGTCGTATACCGACCTGATTCTGATGAAGCTCTACCGCACCAAGCAAATCGAAGACTTGAGCGGAAACACCCTGGTATCGGAAGGCGTGGACGCCAACTATATGGATATGATTAATTACGCTGTATTCGCTTTAATCAAACTGGAATTTGGAGAATAAATACCTACATAAAATCACCGCGGCGGGAGTGAACGTATGCCGCTTCTTGCTGGCGGCCGTATTCATTTTCTCGGGTTTCGTAAAAGCGAACGACCCTTACGGCACCGCCTACAAGATACAAGACTATCTGGAGGCATGGGGATTGCTTCAGATAGTCCCCGGATTCGCGCCTTACGTCGGAGCGATGGCCATGGGCGCGCTCGAATTCACGCTGGGAGTCTATCTGTTGTTCGGCATCCACCGGAAGGCCGTTTCCACCCTGCTCTTACTGGTAATGGCTTTCATGACCCCGCTCACCTTATGGCTTGCCATCGACAATCCCATTTCCGATTGCGGATGCTTCGGCGACGCCATCATCCTGACCAACTGGGAAACATTCGGCAAAAACATTGTATTGCTGCTTGCCTCCATCATCGTGTTCCGCTGGAGAAAAACGTATCTCAAGAAACTGGTGACCGAGAAAGTGGACTGGCTGATAGCCCTTTATACGGTAGTGTTCGTCTTGGTGTTCTCCATCTACTGCGTGCGCGAATTGCCGGTGTTCGACTTCCGCCCTTATCACATCGGGATGAACATCCGTGAGGGGATGGAAATACCCGAAGGAGTAAAGCCCACCACCTACGAAACAACCTTCATCTACGAGAAAGACGGGAAGCGGCAAGAATTCACCATCGACAATTTCCCTTCCGACTCGACATGGACATTCGTCGAGGCCCTCACACGGGTGAAAGAGAAAGGCTACGAGCCTCCTATCCACGATTTCATGATAACCTTGCAGGAAGACGGGACCGACGTGACCGAAGAGATACTGGATGACGACAGTTACACATTCCTGCTCGTCTCGCCCGCCCTGCGGAACGCCGACGAAAGCGGTATGGACCTGATAAACGAAGTGTACGACTACAGCACGGAATACGGATACCGCTTCTTGTGCGTTACGGCTTCCTCCGATGAAGACATCATCGTATGGCAAGACAATACGGGAGCCGAATATCCGTTTGCCATAGCCGACGAGATAACGCTGAAAACCATCATCCGCTCCAATCCGGGACTGGTATTGCTGAAAGACGGGACCATCCTGAACAAATGGAGCGTGAACAATCTGCCCGATGAATACCAACTGAACGCACCCCTGGAAAAGCTCCCGTTAGGAACGCTTACGGTACCCAATACGTGGCACAAGGTCATGCAAGTGTTCGGCTGGTTCTTCGGACCGCTTATCTTCCTGGCGTTATGCGATTTAGGCTGGATGAAATGGCACAAGCGGAAAATGAACTCTTAAACATATAGAAATATATTAACCCTTTAAAACTTAAACAAAATGAGAAAGAACATTGTAGCAGGAAACTGGAAAATGAACAAGAACCTGCAAGAAGGCATTGCGTTGGCAAAAGAATTGAACGAAGTATTGACCGCAGACAAACCCAATTGTGACGTCATCATCTGTACTCCGTTCATCCACCTGGCATCGGTAACTCCGATTGTTGACAAGAACATCATCGGTGTAGGCGCTGAGAACTGCGCAGACAAGGCATCGGGTGCTTATACGGGCGAAGTATCTGCCGAAATGGTAGCTTCTACGGGTGCCCAATACGTTATCCTGGGCCACTCTGAACGCCGTGCTTACTATCACGAAACCGTTGAAATCCTGGAAGAGAAAGTAAAACTGGCTTTGGCAAACGGCCTGCGTCCTATCTTCTGCATCGGTGAAGTATTGGAAGAACGTGAAGCAAACAAGCAGAACGAAGTGGTAGAAGCTCAACTGGCTTCGGTATTCTCGCTCTCAGCAGAAGACTTCAGCAAGGTTATCCTGGCTTACGAACCGGTTTGGGCTATCGGTACAGGCAAGACCGCTACTCCGGAACAGGCTCAGGAAATCCACGCTCACATCCGTTCGCTGGTAGCTGCCAAATACGGTCAGGAAGTAGCTGAGAACACTTCTATCCTGTATGGTGGAAGCTGCAAGCCGTCGAACGCAAAAGAACTGTTCGCCAACCCCGACGTAGACGGTGGCCTGATTGGTGGTGCCGCACTGAAAGCCGCTGACTTCAAAGGCATTATCGACGCATTCAAATAATGGAATGATTGATAGCATACAGAAAGCCCGGGAAAGGCGCCTTCTGTGTGCTATTTGAAACGCCAACTTAACCACACACATCATGAAATATGTATTATCCCTCTTCTTGCTTCTTTCCGCCGCTACGGGTTATGCCCAGCACACCATTGTAGAAAGCCTCGAGACACGCCAGGCGGGCGAAGGGACGGTGACGGTTCACGAAGAATCCTACATCACTTCCCTCATAGGCTTGCGCTATACAGGCGGGGCGGCTCAGAAGACATTGAAGGCAAGAGGATTCCGCATACAGGTTTATGCGGGGAACAACTCACGCGTGGCGCGCAACGAGGCGCAACGGATAGCAGACAAGGTGAAAGAAACCTTCCCCGAGATGCCGGTATACACCTACTTCCAGCCTCCTCGCTGGCTATGCCGCGTAGGTGACTTCAAAAGCATCGAAGAAGCACACGTAGCCATGCGCAAACTGAAAGGAAGCGGCGAGTTCAAGGAAGCCGCCATCGTACGTGAACAAATTAACATACCCATTGAATAATGATTGATACAGACTTGTTGAGTTTTCCCGAAGAGAAAGTGCGGAAGCTCATGGCTCACTACAAAGAGATACTGACCCTCCTGGGCGAAGACCCCGAACGCGAAGGGCTGGTAAAGACTCCCGAAAGAGTGGCAAAAGCCATGCTCACCCTTACACGGGGATATGACGTAGACCCGAAAGAAATTCTATTGAAAGCCAAATTCAAGGAGGAATACAGCCAGATGGTCGTAGTGAAAGACATCGACTTCTTCTCGATGTGCGAACACCACATGCTTCCCTTCTACGGGAAAGCCCACGTGGCTTACATCCCGAACGGATACATCACGGGGCTGAGCAAAATAGCCCGCGTGGTAGACGTATTCTCACACCGCCTCCAGGTACAGGAGCGCATGACCCTGCAAATCAAAGAATGCATACAGGAAACACTGCACCCGTTAGGCGTAATGGTTGTGGTAGAGGCAAAACATATGTGCATGCAGATGAGAGGCGTGGAAAAACAAAATTCCATCACTACGACTTCCGACTTTACCGGAGCGTTCAACCAGGCGAAGACGCGGGAAGAATTTATGAATCTGATCCGAAAATAAACAAACTCACCCAGGTGGCACAGGCTCAAAAAACAACCAGGGACTGGAAGCCGTGTCATCTGTGGTGCCTTACCAACACAAGCTATGACTCAACAAACAGGCACCCGCAAAGGACTTGCCAAACTCGTTATACCTATTTTTATCGAAACCCTGCTCATCATGATGCTGGGCGCGGTAGATACCATCATGCTGAGCCAATACTCCGATGAGAGTGTGGCGGCGGTAGGTGTGGTCAACCAGATTGTCACGTTCGCTTTCCTGATATTCGAAGTCATCAATATCGGGACATCGGTACTCTGCTCGCAATACCTCGGAGCCAAGCTGCACCGGAACATGGTGCAGGTAGTAGGCGTATCGTTGCTCCTGAACCTGGTGTTGGGCGTGGCGGTAAGCGCCGTCCTGCATTTCGGGGCAACCACCCTGTTAGGCTGGATGGGACTCCGGCCCGAATTGCTGAAATACGGCATCGGCTATATGGAAATCGTGGGAGCGTTTGCGTTCTTCCAGGCCATCTCGCTCACCATCTCCGCCTCCTTGCGCAGTGCCAACAAAGCCATCTATCCGATGCTGGTCACCGTACTGGTGAATATCATGAATATCATCGGCAATTACTCGCTGATATTCGGAAAATGGGGAATGCCCGAGCTGGGAGCCGAAGGAGCGGCCATCTCTACCGCCTTCGCCCGCGGCGTGAGCATGGTGGTGTTGTTCATCATCTTGTTCCGTAAACATATCTCCCGGTTCCCGCTGGCTTACTTCCGCCCGTTCCCGTGGATAGAACTGAAGAACCTGTTGAAAATCGGACTTCCTTCGGCGGGCGAGAATATCTCGTACAGCTTCTCACAGGTGGTCATCACCTACCTTATTAATATATTAGGCAACAATGCGCTTGCCACCCGCACCTATACCGTCAACATCGTGATGTTCGTCTACCTCTTCGCCATCGCCATGGCTCAAGGTGGCGCCATCTGCATCGGGCACCTGGTGGGGCAGAAAAAAATACGTGCCGCCTACCTGCTGGGCAAGTACGTGATGCGGCTTTCCATTTTGGTGTCGCTTGTCCTCTCGTGCGTCTGGGCGGCATCGGGACATTTCATCTTCAGCCTGCTGACCGACAACGAAGAGATTATCCGTTTAGGGGTGACCGTGATGATTATCGACGTAGTGGTCGAAATAGGACGTGCAGTCAACATTTATGCCACCAACGCGCTCCGCTCGGCGGGCGATGTCAATTTCCCGTTCTATGTAGGGCTGGTCGTACAATGGAGCATATCGGTAGGCATCAGCTACCTGCTCGGCATCCACTGGGGATGGGGGCTGATAGGGATGTGGTGCGCTTTCCTGCTCGACGAGAATATCCGCGCCATTATCTTCGTGCGCCGCTGGAACAGCCTGAAATGGGCAAAGAAAGGTTTCGTAAAATAAGAGATGAAACCGAAACGAGGATGTATCGGAAATAGCATTGGGCTTTCATTCCGGCACATCCTCGTCCCCTATATGGAAAATCAAAGCTTCGACACGCCTTTTATCTTACCTTCCACACGTGCCGGCTCGCCTTTATAGCGCACGCCTCCCGCACTCGATACCGATGTGGAAAGTACGCCGCTCGCATTGCATTCGATATCGCCTGCCGAAGAAGCACGGGCTTCCACATCCTTGGCAAGCAGGTCTTTGGCATAGATACTTCCCGCCGAGCTGGCACTGAACGAAGCGTTACGGCACGTGCCCGCCAGCTTGATGTCGCTCGAAGAGCTGGTAGAAGCCTTCACATCGCCCGAGCAAACCATTTCACCCACGATGCAATCTCCCGCTGAACTGGACTCGATATCGGCTCCCGTACAGGTAGCCGAAGTCACTTTGATATCTCCGCTGCTCTGTGTATCCAGGGCAAGCATGCCGCAAGCGATGGTGCCCACCTTGATATCCCCGCTGCTCGAAGTGGTCATGCTCAGGTCGCCGCACTGGACGGACGAAGCGTCGATGTCCCCGCTGCTCGATGCTTTCAGGGTAACGGGTTTCGAGGTCTTCAAGCCGTTTGCCAAGGTGATGTCCGAAGCGCTGGAAGTGGAGAACGAAGTCACTTCGGGGGCAAATACCCGCACCTCGCACTTATACCTTCCCTGAATGGACGTGTTGCTCTTGAAGCCTATCTTCAAGTCTTTCCCGTCCTGTTCCACCTTGACGAGCGGCACGATGTTGTCGGGCGCGTAAATCTCGGCATACGGCGTGCCCGAAGCCTGGGTATAGACTACATCGACCGATGAAGAGGAACGGATAGCCTCGATATCGGATATCGAAACCTTTTCGGTCACATAATTCTTGCTGGGTTTCACCGCGTTTCTTCCTCCGGCATAGCATCCGGATACGGTAAGCATCAATGCCACGGCGCACGATGCCCATGTCATACTCAATGTTTTCATACGTTCTGATTCGTTTTTAATGTTATTCTTTACCCTTTAGACGCAAATGTATGGAAAAGGTTACAGATAAATTGTTTTTTATTGAACACAGAGACACAAAAGCACAAAGTATTTAAGAGAACAGCGTTCACGAAGCAAAGCACCGGTTATATAATTATTTCTCCGTATCTCTGAGTATCTGTGTTCAATCAAATTATCCCATCAGCTTGAACGCCGGCGTGATGAACCAGCGCTTGTACATCAGCGTGGCAAGCTGGTAGACGAAGAACGCCGAGAAAAAGCCTACGAGGGAATCGATGAGGTAATGCGCCTGGATATAGACCGTGGCGCAACACAACAGGACGTAGAAAGGCAACAAGATGTACGCCAGCCGCTTGCTTACGCGCCACGCCATAATCATCACAATGGTGGATATGCCCACGTGCGAGCTGGGGAAAGCCGCCGTAGGGCGCTCGCCCACCTCTTGCGAAGCCTCAACCAGATTGAAGAAGAAACCCTGGTCGAAACCCGGGCCGGGTATCAGATAGTCGTTCGTATTGAAATAATCGCCGATGGCGGGGAAATCGCACGCGTTCACCTTATCCATGCCGATAGCAGGGAAATAGAACTGAGGACCCGCCACGGGCAGCATGATGTAGATAAAGTAATAGATGAAGAACGAGGTGACCAATACGAAGCAAATCTTCTCGAACCACTCGAAACGCTTCACGAAATAATACACCACCACGATGAGCATCATCGGATAATAGAAGAAGTACCCCATGTTGAAAGGCTCGCTGAACCATATCGAAGGGCAATGCTTGCTGAACTCCACCGAGGGCTGGCACCCGAACATCGCCTGCTCGTTGCTGGCGAAGATATGGTCGAGGTTCGGGAAAAGGCGGTTGAACTCGAACGTGTCGGGATACCAGTATGCCAAGAGGCTCATCTGCACCACCATACGGATAAACGCCGTCAGTCGGCACGGAAACGCCTGATAAAGATAAATCAGCGTAAAGGTCAGCGCCACGATGCCCGCCCGTTCCAGCAGCATCGTGCCCGGATGGTCCATGCGCGCATACAACAACAATATCAAAAAGCTGGTCAGCGCATTATATATCAGGCTGATGGTCTCTACCGCAAACAGCCCCTTCCCACTCTCTACCCGTTCGAATAATTTTATAGCCATCCTTCTTTCTTATACCACTCGATTGTTTCTTTTACTCCTTCTTCCAGCAGATAACGGGGACGGTACCCCAGTTCCCGCTCCAGCGGGGCGATGTCGCACCGCCAGTTGCGTTGCTTCATGATGCGGTACTTGTCGGGATTGAGCGTCGAGGTCTTGCGCGCAAGCTTCGCCCCGTTTCCCGCCACATACGATATCGTTTTCAAAAGCCACAGGGGACACGTAAAGCGCACCAGCCAGGGCTTGCCCAATTCATTCCAAATCAAATCCGAGAACGTACGGCTGCTGTACACCTGCCCGTCGCTCACGAAATAGGCGCGTCCCGTCACCTCCCGCTCTACCGCCAGACAGACGGCCTGCACCAGGTCCTTTACATACACGAACGTAAGGTCTTGCCTGCGGAAGCCCGCGGCGATGTCCACGTGCCGCGCGATGGATTGCGCCATCAGGTAATAATCCTTCTCACGCGGGCCGTACACGCCCGTGGGGCGGAATATCACGTAAGGAAAATCCTGCAAGGAACGGATATACTCCTCGGCATGGAGCTTGCTCACTCCGTATGCCGTGTTGGGACAGGGCGTGTCTTCCTCACGGATAGGCGCATAATCCGCCTCGTGTATGGCTCCGAACACGCTCAGCGAACTGAGGTAGACGAACTGGCGCGGCACCATGCCGAGCCTCGACAGCACCTCGATGAAATGGCGCGTAGCCCAATAGTTCCCTATCTCGAAGTCCGCCTTGTCGAGGCATTTGGTCACGCCCGCGCAATGCACGATGCAGTCCCATCCGCCGTGTTCCTCCTTGTGCCGCCTCAGCTGAGCCTCCAGGCGGTCGGAATCGGTAAAGTCCAGCTCCGCAAACCGGATGCGCCCGTCCTGCAAGTACTTCCGGCTGCTGCTCCGGCGCACGCCTGCCCATACCTGCATCCCGCGCTCCAGCCCGCCTTCCACGAGAAAACTCCCGATAAAGCCGCTCGCGCCCGTCACTAATATCTTTTTTCCTTCCATATCGTTTTTTTGAACACAGAGACACAGAGGCACAGAGAATAAAATTACCTATCAGAGCCAACCTTGTCACGCCCCTTGTCACGCCGGATTTGTAATCCGGCGTAATTAAAGACACGGAGAAATTAAAAAACTCTGTGCCTTTGTGTCTCTGTGTTCTATTCTATTTTCGCAAACCAATTTTGTTTTTACTATATCATATAAATTCATTTCACCGGCTCCACGTGCACATTGATGTACGTGCCGCTCCCGTACTCGTCCCGGAGCTTCTGCTCGATGCGGGTGGCACGCTCGTGCGCCTCGCGCAAGGGCATGTCCCCGTCCATGCGGATATGCAAATCGATGGCATAACGGTTTCCCACACGCCGCGTGCGCAGGTGATGCGGCTGCGACACCCCGTCTACCGAGAGCACCAGGTCGGTGATGTGCTGCTCCACATCGTCGGGGAGCGAACGCTCTAACAATTCATCCAGGCACGGACCCAATTGCTTCACCGCCACATGGATGATGAAGAAGCTCACGATGACCGCCGCCAAGGGGTCGAGCACCCGCCAGTCTTCGCCCAGCAGGATAGCTCCGCCGATTCCCGCCGCGGTACCAATGGAAGAGAACGCGTCGCTCCGGTGGTGCCAGGCGTTGGCGATGACCGAAGGGCTGTCGTATTTCCTTCCTATCCGCCGCGTGTACTGGAACAGCACTTCTTTCGACACTATCGAGACCAACGCCGCCGCCAGCGCAATCCAGCCCGGCTGGTCCAGCGTCTCGCCCCGGAAGAACGCGTAAATCCGCTCGCCTCCGCTCCACAGGATGCCGATGCCCACCACGAGCAACGCCACCCCGATAAGCAACGTGGCAAAAGTCTCATACTTCCCGTGCCCGTAGTCGTGCCCCTTGTCTTCCGGCTTGCCGGATATACGCACGAACACCAGCACTATCACATCGGTGGCAAGGTCGGACAACGAGTGTACCGCATCCGCCACCATCGCCGCGCTGCGCCCCAGTATGCCCGCGGCAAACTTGCACAGCGTCAGCACAATGTTCACTACGCTGCCCGCCAAGGTTACCTTGTAGATTTCCCTTTGGCGAAGGGCAACATCTGTCTTATCCATAACGCATCATCGTTTTTACTAAACGCGGGCAAAGATACGCAAATAAATGAAGAATGAAGAACGGGGAATGAAGAATTTATGGCAGATAAGCCGCAAAAGATGACCTTACTTGAAACAAGGTCATCCCCGCACAGGCAACCGCTCTTATAATTTTACCCTACAAATGTACAAAATTATTTTGAATTATGCAATACCCCGGCGCAACCGGTTGCGGGGCACGGCGCAACTATATCCATCCGTGCCTGCATAAGGCTAAAAAGAATCATGCATCTATGTGTACGAATGGGAAACGGTTAAGAAGCTGTTTTGGATTTATCGTGCGATGATTTGGGATGAGTTTTTGAGGCATTT
>URCM01000054.1 GCA_900546355.1 uncultured Bacteroides sp. | reverse complement strand
CCGCGACTTCCTGGGCAATATCCAAAGCATCCGCAACGCCTACCAGGGTTCTCCTTCGGTAGACGGAACCATCCAAGTGCCAACGAATACGCTTAGCACATATATCGCTACACTTGATGCCGACCTGGACAACCGTGTGAAAGCAGCCATCCAAGATGCATACGATAAAATTTCGTTGATGGGTGAACCGTTTGCATATACGTGCGGAGCATCTGAGTATGATACCGTTAACCAAGACGCAATCGATGCCTGCAACGTAATGAATGACATCTTCGACGAAGTGAAAGCTTTGCTACAAGCAAACCATTAATCCACTTTGTGCTAACACAAAGGCATAGGCATTCCTCTTCGGAAGAATGTCTATGTCCTTTAAACATACCGTAACCACACTAACTTTATATTACTTTTGATTATGAAGAAACAGTATTATTTAGTCGCATTTCTGACAATAGGCATGCTAACGGCTTGTAGCGACGATGAAGTAAAAACAGATAATCCCACTCCCAATCCGGAACCGTCAGAACTCCCTGACTGGTATTATACAGGTGGAGAATTGGGTACGACATTCAACTCGTCTTCTACCGCCTTCGAAGACCCGACTCCCGTAGTGGACGGTGATGCCGATATGACCGCCTCCTTCAACAGAGGGGAGCAATTCTTCGAAAAACCTTATACTTCCAACTTCTCCGGTATGCGTCACGGCCTCGGTCCTGTCTATATCCGGACTTCCTGCCAGCATTGCCATCCGGGATACGGACACGGACAAAGCCAGCCTGCAGGCTCGTTCCGTACGAACGACATCGGCAACGGATACCTGCTGGTAGTCTACGACCCTGACACCAACGCCTACGTTTCCTGGCTTGCCGGTATGCCGCAAAGTCATGCCGTGGCACCTTTCAAGGCTCCGCTGGACGAAACCCAAATCCAACTGACTTGGCGCGAATATACCGATAGCTGGGGCAACAAATTCCCCGACGGCGAAACTTACCAGCTTCGTTATCCCAAAGTAAGCATACCGAAGAGTGCCATCTACGTAGCCAACAAAGGATATGAAGTAGGCAACTACGAAGTCCGTTTGGAATCGACTATCGGCATTTACGGTACCGGCTTGCTGGATGCCATTTCGGATGAAGACCTGAAAGCGCAATACGCGCAAGAAGAAAAAGACGGCATCCTGAAGAACGGATTGAACCCCAACATCTTTGCCAACGGCGAGTGGACCGGACAATATGCCAATACGGCACAAGGTGGCGACGGCACGAAGTATCCTTACCGCTACACGTATGCCCTGAGCCGTGGTCCGTTGCAGGACGCCGCAGGAGCCAACGCTTTCTGGAACATCACCAACGCCACACGCAGCGACCGCCGTTTCCATTACCTTGACGCAGCCGGCACCTACGCCAAGTATTCTTCGGAAGACCCCGAAGTGCAAGCCGGATTCCGTGATTACATCGAAAAAGCCGACCCCGAAAAGAACCATCCCGACTGGCATATCCGGAAAGAAGACGGTACGTATGACGAGCAGCAGAACATCTACAACTACCTGACATCGAAGGAACTGGACGTAGAAGTTTCCGACCAGGACTACATCGACCTCATGGTGTGGCACCGTGGGCTTGCCGTACCTGCCGCACGCAATGTAGACGACGAAGAGGTGCTTCGCGGAAAAGAACTCTTCGAACAAATCGGTTGTACCTATTGCCACAAGCCCAGCTGGACTACGGGCGATGACGAAATACGCGATCCGGCACGTTTCTTCACGGGAGACAAGGCAAGCCAGTTGCCCCGCTATCCGCACCAGAAGATATGGCCTTACACCGATATGGTGCAACACAAATTGCACATGCAGAATGATATCCGCACAGGATGGTGCCGCACCACTCCGCTCTGGGGACGTGGCTTGCATCAGCGTTGCACCGGAGCCGAGTATGCCGACCGCCTGCACGATTGCCGTGCACGTACTACGCTGGAGGCTATTATGTGGCACGGAACCAACACCGAAAGCGACGCTTACGAAACTACTGAAAAGTTCCGTCAGCTCTCCAAGGAAGACCGTGACGCTATTGTGAAATTCATCGACTCCATCTAATGTTCTCACCACAGATTACACAGATTCATTTATCCAATCTGTGTAATCTGTGGTAAATCCTCCATACGTAAAACAAATGAAACTGATAAAACGTATTACTTTCGGAAGCGCAGGATTGCTCGTCTTCATGATGATGACCGCTACCGTTATAGAAAAGATGCAAGGAACCGATACGGCTTGGTCGGTTATCTATGGCTCTCCATTCTTTACCGCATTATGGGGAGTCATGACGGTATGCGCTTTTGTCTACCTGATGAGCCGGAAGCTGCAACGGGATTTTTTTACGTTCCTGCTCCATATTGCTTTTCTAATCATTCTGACGGGAGCATTCGTCACACGTCTTTACGGCAAACAGGGAAACATCCATTTGCGAATGGGTGATGCACCGGTTTCGGCTTTCGTCACTTCCGGACAGAATAAAGAACCGCTTCCTTTCCAAGTGCAACTGCACGATTTCCACATTGAATATTACAAAGGAAGTTTTGCGCCCATGGACTTTACCAGCTGCATCCGCATCGATGACAACGGAATGCAGGCAGAAGGAGAAGTGTCGATGAACCGGATATTCACTTACCGCCATTACCGTTTCTATCAGTCGGCATACGACAAAGACGGACAAGGAACCATCCTTGCGGTGTCTTACGACCCCTGGGGCATCGGCATCACCTATACCGGATATGCCTTATTGTTACTTTCTATTCTGGGCTTTTTCTTTCAGAAAGACAGCATGTTCCGAAAACTTCTCTCTCATCCTGCCTTGCATCACAAAACCGTGATACGATGCATAGTCTTCCTTTCATTCCTTCCCGTCACGGCATCCGGAGCCCCCAAACATTTATCCCGTGAAGCGGCTTCCGAAATAGGCAATCTTTACGTTTACTACCACGACCGTATCTGTCCTTTACAGACACTGGCGAAAGATTTCACCGTAAAGCTCTATGGCAAAACAAGCTACAAAGGACTTACCGCCGAACAAGTGTTCACGGGCTGGTTCTTCTATTACGATGACTGGAAAACCGAACCTTTTATCCATATCAAAAGCAAAGCGGTGCGACACCGGTTGGGCATCGACGGACCATACGCCAGCCTGAATGACTTCTTCGGGACGGAAGGATATAAACTGAAAAATAACGAAGGAGCAAGCGAAACCAACTACAAACGCGAACTGAACGAGGCGAACGAGAAATTCAACCTCATCAGCATGACCGCTACTGGAAGTATCCTGAAAATCTATCCTTGCCCGATAGAACACAACCGGATGAGCTGGTTTGCTCCCGTAGACGACTTACCCAAGGGACTTCCCGATGACCAATGGTTGTTCGTCCGCAAAAGCCTGGGATTACTGAGCGAGCAAGTGATGAAGAAAAACGATGAAGCCATTATCGGACTCACGGGTAAAATCCGGAAATACCAGCAAAAGACCGCTGGCTCAGTACTGCCTTCCGATGTCCGTTTCGATGCGGAAAAACTATACAACCGGCTGAACTACACAAAACCTTTGGCGATGGCATGTCTCACCATAGGCGTCCTTTCCTTCGCCTTCTATGCACGACGGATGAGCCGCTCACTACGTGGCAAGACTCGCCTGAATGCCTTCCTGCTTATCGCATTGGGCGTTATTGCCGCCTATCTCTTGGTGCTTGTCAGTCTGAGGGGATTCGTCAGCGGACATCTTCCGCTCTCGAACGGATACGAAACCATGCAGTTCATGGCGTTGTGCGCCACCCTGTTTACCTTCCTCTTCTACCGCAAACAGGAAACCGTCATCGCTTTCGGCTATATGCTATGCGGGCTGGCACTGCTGGTGGCAATGTTGGGCGAAGCCAATCCACCCATCACCCAACTGATGCCTGTACTGGCATCACCTCTATTGAGCATCCATGTAGTGAGCATCATGATAGCCTACTCACTGACCGCATTTGTCATGCTGAACGGCATCATGGCGATTGTCTTACGTTATACCCACAAAGACTACCTCAATGACATCGCCCGTTTGCAAGTCGTCAGCCGGATTATCCTTTATCCGGCAGTGTTCTGCCTGGCACTCGGCATCTTCATCGGTGCCGTATGGGCAAACGTGTCGTGGGGACGTTATTGGGGGTGGGACCCGAAAGAGACTTGGGCGCTCATTACCTTATTTATATATGCGGCAGCCCTTCATCCGGCATCGCTTCCCGCGTTCCGCCGTCCGATGTTCTTCCATTGGTTTGCCGTCATCGCTTTCTTGAGCGTACTGATTACTTATCTGGGCGTCAATTTCATCTTAGGCGGCATACATAGCTATGCTTAAAAAAGAAAGCATCATTTGTTTTTACTTGTCATTCCATTGGGAATGAAAATGGAAGCTGATGCGTGATGCACCGGCTTCCATTTCTTGTTTCTTAACCCGTAAAAGTCTATTCGGAATCCAATCAATACACCTCCACTTTAGCCGCCAGTGCCTTGCACTTGTCGCGCAACGCATCAAGGTCACCGTCTACCTTGTCATAGCAAACCACTACCCCCATGCGGCGGTTCAGTTTCGTAAACGGCTTGCCGAAGATGCGCAGGTATGTATTCGGTTGCGAGCAGACCAGTTCTTCGCCCCGATAGCGTGGAGCTTCCTTGCTGGCTATGGGTGAAAGAATAACGGCACTGGCACCGATATGCTCTTGCGTAATGCCCGGAATAGGCAATCCCAATACGGCATACAAGTGCAACTCGAATTCGTTCAGGTTCTGCGTATTGGCTAAAGTCACCATACCCGTATCATGCGGACGCGGAGACAATTCGGAGAAATACACGCCGTTTTCATGACTCAGGAAAAACTCTACTCCCCAAATACCATAGCCGGTCAATGCTTCGGTTACTTTTGCTGCCATGCGTTGCGCTTCGGCAAGATGTTCGGGAGCAATGTGGGCGGGCTGGAAACTTTCACGGTAGTCCCCGCCTTTCTGTACGTGTCCGATAGGCGGACAGAACAGGGTAGGACCGTTCTTTTGCGTCACCGTAAGCAGGGTGATTTCGCTATCAAACTGAATGAACTCTTCGATAATCAGTTCCTTGATGTCGCCCCGGCTTCCTTCACAACCGTAGTGCCAGGCATGTTCCAGGTCTTCGGGACCTTTTGCCACCGACTGGCCTTTGCCCGATGAAGACATCAACGGCTTGATGACACAAGGGAAACCAATCTTCTCTGCCGCAGCCTTGAGCTCTTCGAATGACTTGGCATAGAAATATTTCGCAGTTTTCAGCCCCAACTCTTTTGCGGCAAGGTCGCGTATCGCCTTGCGGTTCATCGTGAAGTTGACGGCACGCGCGCTGGGCACTACCTGGATGCCTTCTTTCTCCAAATGATACAACCGTTCGGTACGGATGGCTTCGATTTCGGGCACGATAATGTCGGGATGATACTTTTCCACCACACGGTCGAGTGCATCGCCGTCCAGCATATTGAACACTTCACAAGCATCCGCCACCTGCATGGCGGGAGCACCTGCATACGAATCACATGCAATAACGTACTGTCCCAAGCGTTGGGCAGCTATCACAAACTCTTTTCCTAATTCGCCGGAACCCAGCAACAATATTTTCTTCGTCATACGATTAACGTTTTATTGGTCTATGCGTACAAAGATAACACAAATTTGCTTTACGTACACCGATTCCTGTTGTTTTTCGCGGAAAGACAAGTTTCTCCTCAAAAACAGATATGCCGAAGCGAAGAGAGAAAACGCCCCGGCATACCGCAATTATGGAAAACTAAAAAAAGTGTCAGAAACAGTTCCTCAGGCCCAATACATCGAGTCGATGAGGAAAGGCAACTGGAAGAGGAAGAACGTGCCTACCGCCACCGCCAGTATCCACAAAAGAATCAAGGTGATTTTTACCCCCGTTGACATGGGACGCCATACATTGAAGCTTTGAAGAAGCAACTGGAGGAAGCCCCAAATGGGAATGCCTACCACCAGCAATACGCATACCGATAAACCGATGACAGACACCGGAGCCGTGCCGAGCAAGCTCCAGTCGATTTCGGGCAAGGCATAATACAAGACGGCAGGTGCACTTGCTAAAATGCCTGTAGCCGCCATGAGCAAGGCAAATGCCACTACCAGACCTACCAGCAATGCCGGTATACAGCAAATGGCAAGAAGTACCAGCACAAACTTGATGATGAAACCGGCTACCTGCACCAGCCCATCGAAAAACCGGGCAAGCAAAGAACGCGGCGCAGCGGAACGTCCTTTCTCACTTTCACGCTCGAAACCATCAGTTACCGTCTTGCCAATATTCTCCATATTGATAGGCTCGCCCCGCATCTGGAGTTTCTCAGTGGCTGTACGAGCCTGCGGAACGATAATCCACAAAATAATATATGCCAGCATCAACGGGAAAAAGCCACCAAAGCTCAGCAAGATAAAGCCTGCCACCAGCAAGAGGATACGCAAAGGGGTAGTATCCCAACCGAAGTATGCGGCAAGCCCCGAAAGCACACCGCCCAAGATACGGTCGTCGGGATTGCGGAACAAACGTTTAACAGCCCTTTGCGCAGGTTCTTCGGCTTTCTGTTCCGTTTTCTCGTCTTCCTTATCCGCACTCAATTCCTCGGGTTTTCCCATCCGGGCAATCACCGCTTCCACCTGTTCGATGGTGATGACCTGTATCCCCTCGCGGATGTATTCATTGAATAACTCGGATATACGGGTTTCCATATCGCGTACAATCTCGTCGGCTCCCGCTTCCTTACGGAAATGATAACGGAGATTGTTCAAGTAATTATCAAGCAAAACGTATGCGTCCTCGTCTATGTGATAAACGGTTCCGCCTAAATTAACAGTCAGTGTCTTTTTCATAATCGGTCGAGGTTATTAATTTGGTTCGTAAATGATTTACCGTAGCAGAGAGTTCATCCCAGGCCGTCTCCAGCCCTTTCAGGAATTCTTCTCCCTTTTGAGTCAAACTATAATACTTACGGGGCGGCCCTTGGGTCGATTCCACCCATTCATACGCCAGCAAGTCATCGTTCTTCAGGCGTGTAAGCAACGGATAAAGCGTCCCTTCCACTACAATCAGCTTTGCTTCCTTCAGGTTCTGGATGATGTCCGATGCATACGAAGGCGCCCGATGCAACAACAGCAGGATGCAATACTCCAGCATCCCTTTTCGCATTTGAGATTTTACATTGTCTACATTCATGAGTCATTCCTCCTTGTTCCTTTGTATGGCACAAATATATGTATTATATAGATACCTTGCATAACAAGGTACTATTATTTAATCCATATTAACACAAGAAACGATTCTTTGAACACAGAGACACAAAGGCACAGAGCTTTATCCGCAAAATATTTTTCTCTGTGTCTTTGCGTCTCTGTGTTCTTTTTTCCATTTCAAAAGCACATCAATAACGAAAAAGGAATAACTTTGCAGAGAAAAAAACGAAAACACTATGTTTACCATCAGAAAAGCCACTTTAGAAGACATCCCCTTGATTAACAAGCTGGCATGGGAAGCCTTTCCCGCCACCTACAAGGACATCCTGACGCCGGAACAAATCGTCTACATGATGGACTGGATGTACTCGCCCGAAAACCTGCACAAGCAGATGACAGAAGAAGGGCACATTTACTACATAGCCTTCAGAGAAAACGAGGGAGCGGGATACGTCTCTATCCAGCCCGAAGGAGAAGGCCTCTTCCACCTGCAAAAGATTTACGTGCTCCCGCAATACCAGAAACACCATTTGGGAAAACTCCTGTTCGGGCAAGCCGTCCGAGGCATCAAGGAACTGCACCCCGGACCGTGCCGCATGGAACTGAACGTAAACCGCGAGAACCCGGCATTAGGCTTCTACCGGCACATGGGCATGGAAAAAGTGCGCGAAGAAGACACACACATCGGAAACGGCTTCTACATGAACGATTACATCATGGGGCTCAGTATCTGACCGTAATATCCAGGCAAATGGGAAGATGATCGCTATATCCGCCGTGATAACGCATACCCTTATACGTGCGGAACGGCGTATCGCCTCCATATTGCTCGTCTTCTTCCAACAAGAAAGGAAATGCCAAGGGACGGGCTTTACCCGTATCGGTACAAAGAGCAGAAGAGGGGAAAAGCAACGTGCCACTCACTATGAACTGGTCAAGCATCCCCCACTCTCCCCGATACCGATACGTACCGCCCGCTTTCCCGGCCATCAGATTATAGAGTCCGGAAAAAGACACATCCGTATCGGACACTTTTTTTGCGCCCAATACTTCAGAAACTGAACGACTGGAAGGATAATCGTTGAAATCCCCCATAATAATAAGGTAAGGATGTTGGCGAACAGACAACAAAGAGTCAACTGCTTGACGCAAGACATTTGCCGCCAGCAAACGGTGTGGTTCACTCAACCGGACACCCCCCGAACGGGAAGGAAAATGGCAAACGAAAACATCAAGCGTATCGCCCGACACCACACGTCCGCTCACATGCAACAGGTCACGGGTAGGCTTACGCCCAATGACGGAAGAAGGAACGTGAATACATCGTGTGCCGACCAATCGGAACGTAGCGGGCTGATAAAGCAAAGCAACGTCAATGCCCCGCTCATCGGGAGAATCGGTCATCACATACCGGTAAGCGGCATCACGTAAAGGAGAATAACGGGTCAAACCGTCCAGGCAGTATGTATTCTCCACCTCACACAAACCAACTAAATCGGGTACTTGCTCTCCCGATGCCGCCAAAATGACTTTCGCTATCTTCGTCAACTTATCGTGATATTTCTTCCAAGTCCAAGCACGAACCGAAGCGGGAAGAAATTCTTCATCGTGCTTCAACGAATCGTGGCGACAATCAAAAAAGTTCTCCACATTGTAATGCATGACACGGAAAGCTTCCTGTGCAAACATCCGCGATGGAAGAAAGCACACGATAATCCCTGTCAATATATATAAATAACGATTCATACGATAAGCCCAACTACAGGGTAAAGCTTGCCTGGCGCATCCACATGGATGTTGCAGACAAGCAAGCTCTCCCCTACAAATTATTTTCTCTGTGTGGTGATAAATGTACTAAAATCTGTTAAGTCCGATGGTGCAGCTTTTCTAATGGAATGAAAGCCACTAAATTTGCAAGAAAAGCCATATGCTGCTAAGTCAATTTGAAGGTCGTTTTCCGACGGAAGAATCCTGCGTGTCTTATTTTAGAGACATTCGCATCATCCAAGGCGTTTCCTGCCCTAATTGCGGTGTCAAAACTGATAAGTGGCTGCAAGGGAGAAAAGCGTTTCAGTGTACAAAATGCGGTTGCAGCATTCCCTTGACCAAGGGGACGGTAATGGAACACAGCAAGTTGTCCCTTCGTACTTGGTTCTATGCCATGCACCTTATGACGTCCATCAAGCAGGTGCTTTCCGCAAAAGAAGTCCAGCACCAGCTGCGGATAGAACAATACCCTCCCGTGTGGCTTATGATGATGAAGTTGAGGAACATCATGGGAAAGCGGGATTCCATATACCAATTGTCGGATGAAGTGGAGCTCGATGAGGCGTTCTTTCCGATACGGATTCCTGAAGAGGCGCGCGGTGAGAAAATCAAGCGCGGGGCAGGAAGCCAACAGCAAGCCAAGGTACTTGTCATCGTTGAAAGCAAACCTGTTGACACTGTACTGCAGCAATACTTGTGCGAGGCAACAGAGCAATCCATAAGAAAAGCATCCAAATTGGCTAAAAAAGCGGAAAGGCAAAGCATCGGAAAGGTTGTCCATTACATAAAGATGTTTGTGATTGACAATCTGAGTGCTGACACGTTGGACAAAATAGTACGTAAACACATTGACAAGGATACGGTCATCGTTTCAGACGGTTCCTCCTCGCACATAAACTTCGAAGGGTACTTCAAAGGGTATGAACGGCATGTTGAGAGCAATGTGGATTCTGTTGTCAAGACTCATTTGCCTTGGGTGCATGTTGTCATAGGACGCTGCCGAAGTGGCATTGCTGCCATTCATGGTGAGGTTGACAAGCAGTTCTTGCAACTTTACTTGAATGAATTCTGCTGGAAATTCAACAGAAGATTCTTCAAAGATTCATGCGACCCGAAATATGACCTGTTTGATAGGTTGGTTAAGATTGCCGCCATTTACACATCGGACATCAAATGGAGAGACTACTACTTACCGGACGATGAAATCGTTTAAGGTTTGTTAGTACATTTATCACCACACGGAGATTATTTTTACCTACGTAATCTGTGATGAACATCATGCCTTCACCGGCACGTGCGCCAGCACATCCAGCAGATGACGCCAGAACTTATCGACCGTAGGAATCAGCATACGCTCATCGGGCGAGTGTACGCCACGCAAGGTAGGCCCGAACGAAACCATATCGAGCGATGGATACTTCTCGAGGAACAAGCCACACTCCAGCCCGGCATGGATAGCTTTCACCTTCGGCTCTGTCCCGAACAGACGCTTGTAGCTTTCTACCGCAACCCGCAAGATTTCCGAAGACGGATTCGGTTTCCACCCCGGATAACCGTCGCCCGTCTCCACCGTAGCGCCACCCAGCTCGAATGCGGCACCCACCATCTGCGACATGTCCACGCGCGAAGAAAGAATAGAGCTGCGCTGGCTGGTCACCACCTTGATGCATCCTTCCTCTTGTTTAATAGAAGCTAAATTAGAAGAAGTTTCCACGAGCCCAGCAATGTCCTGGCTCATGGCGTACACCCCGTTGTGCACGGCATAAATAGAAAGTAAAAAACGTTTCATCTGCTCTACATCCATTACTTTAAGGCAAGGAGTCTCCGACTCCAATTCCATCCGCAGATTCGGTTCGGTCACAGCATATTCATTCTCTATTTCAGCCAAATAGATATTCAAATCCACCCGCACCGCTTCCTTATCCTTCATCGGCACGGCACATACGGCGTATGCCTCCCGCGGGATGGCATTGTGCAGGTTTCCTCCATCTATCTCGCACAGGCGCAAATCGTATTTCCGCATCAGGCTTGTCAAGTACCGGTTCAGCAATTTGTTGGCGTTCGCACGGTTCTTGTTGATGTCATCGCCCGAATGTCCTCCGGTCAGCCCCTTCACGGCAACACGGAAGAAGAAATAACCCTCAGGAGCGGCGGTCATCGTGCAAGGAAACGTAGCCGTAGTGCCTGCGCCTCCCGCACATCCGATGAACAATTCGCCTTCGTCTTCCGAGTCCAGATTAATGAGAATATCACCTTCCATAAATCCTTCCTTCAAGGCGAAAGCACCGGTCAATCCCGTTTCTTCGTCCACGGTAAACAGACACTGGACAGGGCCATGCCCGATGTCGTCCGAAGCCAATACGGCCAGCTCCGTGGCGATACCGATACCGTTATCGGCACCCAGCGTCGTTCCTTTTGCCCGCAACCATTCCCCATCGACATACGTCTCTATCGGGTCGGTATCGAAATCATGTTGCGTGTCCTTGTTCTTCTCGCACACCATGTCCATGTGCGATTGCAGAATCACGGCTTTCCGGTCCTCCATCCCCGGCGTGGCAGGTTTCGACATCAATACGTTTCCGGCTTCGTCTACCTTGACGGGCAGGTCATGCTGCCGGGCAAACTCCAATAAATACGCCCTGATTTTTTCTTCTTTCTTCGAAGGACGAGGCACCCGGCACACTTCTTCGAAATAGTGGAAGACAAGGGCCGGTTTCAAATCATTTTTTTCCATAATCGACAATTTATATCCTTTTTATCAGTAAAAATAAGTTAAAAACGCAACTTAACGGAGGCTTCACCTGCTTTTTTCCCAAACAAACCTCCCGTTTAGATAACAAAAAGTATATCTTTGCAGCACAAAATTAATGGAAATGCTGAAGACTATCCTGATTACAGTGTTAATAGTTGCTATTTGCATCGCACTATTATCGGTGAAGATACTCTTTAAAAAGAACGGACGGTTCCCGAATACGCACGTAAGCGGAAACAAGGCGTTAAGAGAAAAAGGCATCGGTTGCGTGCAGGCGCAAGACCGAGAGGCAAGGCGTGCCAACCCACATGCCATAGCCGAACGGGAAACAACAGGAAAAGCGCAAACCAACGAAAACAATTAATAACTAAGATACTTAAAAAAAGCATTATGAAAAAAATGAAGTATATCCTGAATGGATTTATGGCATTGGCATTCGCGCTGATGTTCACCCAATGTACAGACCAGAAAGCAGCCGAAAACAACAGTTCACCGGTAATGGCAACCGTATCTGGAAACATGAAGATTGCATACGTGGAAATTGATTCCTTGTTGACCAAATACAAATTCTGGAACGACCTGAACGAACTGATGATCCAGAAGGAAGAAAACATCCGCACCACGCTGAACGAAAAAGCGAAAGACCTGGACAACGACATGCGTGAATTCCAACGCAAACTGGAAAACAATGGTTTCGTGAGTCCGGAGCGTGCCGAACAGGAAAGAGTGCGCATCGTACAGAAACAGCAAAAACTGCAAGAGTTACAAGAAAAACTGACCAACGAACTCCAACTGGAAAACCAAAAGAACAGCCTGCAACTGCGTGACTCTATCAACTCATTCCTGAAGATATATAATAAGGACAAAGGATACAGTCTGATTATCAGCAATACCGGATTCGACAACCTGCTGTATGCCGACCCCACTTTCAACATCACCAACGAAATTGTGGAAGGACTGAACGCACGGTACAACCCGGACAAGAAATAAGAAACCGTTTTTCATACCAAAAAACAGGTAATCCATACACAGATTTACAGCGGGATTTTATTTTTATGAATATCCTCCATTCCCCCGAATAGGGAGTAAGAAGCATTTTAGGGTAAACTCTTGCCCTCAAGTATCCTTGCTTCTAAGACCAAGTATCATTGGATACTTAGCCATTTATCCTTGCTTCTATCGCAGTTGAAGCATAGTTCCGTTCGCAAGGAAGCAATGGGGCAAAATGCGGATATCCAGTTTTATTTTTAACCCATAGCGCAAAAAATCAATCCCAATGTGAATCTGTGTTTTTTTTGTGTCCGTGCGCGGCCGGATAAAAACCCAAATCCATAGAGGCATCCAAATCCTTTTTTGTATCGTAAAACTGATTACGTGTAAAAAATATAAGTTATTTTTTATGAATGTCCGCATTCGGCCAATATATACCCTCTGAGAACGAAGATATACTGCATCGGCGGTTTAATATATACTGCAACTGCCTACGAAGATATACTGCATCGGCAAACGAAGTATATCTTCATTTTCAACGTAGCCGGATTGGCAAATTGTGGACATTCATTTTAAGAAGCTGTTTTGAATTTCTCCAAAAATCTGTATAAGGAATATACCTCTTTGAAATCAAGAGAGTTAGAAGATTTATCTCGTTTTAGGGTAATGAGTTAGCAACCGTTCTAATTTCCGTAGTCTGCATCGCTTTGCTTGTTTGAGTAACTCTTACAGACGCAAAAGTACAAAAATTGGATATACTACAATAACATTTTAAGCACAAGATTCGTTATTGCAGGGAAAATTTAGTTTCTTTGTACTATAAAATCCGTCTGCTTATGGAAAAAGAGATTATAGAAACTTACGCATTCAACCCTGAAGATTATTATGATGGGCGTAGAAAGTCGGACGGCAAGACCTTCCGTGATGAGGTAAAAGTATTTGAGCGTGATTTCCATCAGCGACATAGCGGTGACTATGCCTTGAATTTATATGCCAATTCCGCCACCATGCGCTTGCTCGAAAAATCGTGCGGCGCGGCTTCTTTCCTAAGTTACGGCATGGACTTAACCCAAGGAGGTGCTTTCGATGCGGAGCAAGACCCACAAATCAATCACGCCATGGAAGAATATAGTCGGCACATCTTCGTTTATGGTATCGATTCTGCTTATATGGAGAGACCGGATGGAAGTGTCGTTATTGATGAAGAAGCGGGTATCTTCCCATTGACCTTACTAATAGACAATTCTATGCACAATGGGACAGTGCGACTTGCTACACCGACATCGGATGATGAGCAAGAGGAAGAAAATGTCTTGATTGATTCACCTAAATTTGAATATGCGTGATGGAACAAAAAGAAAAACAAAAGTGGCATTTAGTACGCAATAATAACGGAGAATGGATTTGTAGCGATCAGGTGGTGTATCTTGATGATTTCTCTACTATGATATACCATTTGTGGGCTAAAAAACATGGCTTGCCTCTATCACCTCAAACCGATTATGAAGGTGAAACATGGTATTACAGACATGAAGTTGAAGCCATAGAAGCTGTGATGAAAGCAGAGCAGCAAGAAATGAAATCCCGAAAATTGAAAACAACTCCAGTCAAGCGGGAAATCAGCGAAAAAGAAATAAACGATATAACAATGAATATGCTCAAACCTAATGCCAACGGCTGTTTTGATGCCTTAGATGAAGAATGCCGCTTGTGGCAAGAATTAGAAAATAATCCTCCCCAATGTTGGAAGAACATTTTGGAAGACAAGGCACTTTATGTGGAAATCCGTAAAGACAACTACGTCAATGTTTATTATTATGGTGGTAATGTAGCCTTACTTCGTTGGACAGGTGGGAAGATTACGGCTGAAACACATCGGAAGTATTTAGGGAAACCCGATGAAACTGACCTATATCAAGATTGTACGGAAATACTTCACAGTAAGGAGGGTTTAGACCTCATCAAAGAAAATATCCGTGAAGAATACCATAAGCTTTCCAAAAGAGAAAAGACGGATGAGCAAAATAGAGTATATACATCTAATGAGAAGTGGGTTCAAGGAGAACTGAAATTACGTTTTCCAAAACGCTACATTGATTCGGAATTCGCCTATCGGATTGGGAAAAACAATCTTATCCGATTTGACTTGGTGGAGCTGAAAGGAAATGAATTGAGGTTCATCGAGATAAAGCTAATCACTGATTCCCGTTTGAGAAGCAATGACAAGAAACCTGAAATCATTAATCAGATGACGAAATACAGCCATTTCATCCGTGAACATACGGAAGTATTGAAGGATTATTATACCAAGTTGTTACGGATTAAGAAACGGATTGGTTTATGGAATGGAGAGACCGAAATAGAACACATAGCTCTAAAGCCTATATTATTGATTGTAAATACTTACAAAGGCATACTTTCTAAAGGAAGGGAAAATCGCAAAAACTCCATAGAGGAGCTGAAAGAGAATACAATGTTTGAAACCATTATCGTAAGTTATCCGGACTTATGCAGATAACCATTCATCGTGCCACGCAAATAGGCGGACAGATTACCCGCATATCGACAGCCCACGCAAGCATCATCATTGATTTAGGGCATAATTTGCCCAATCGTGCAGAAGATGAAGATGTCTATGACAACGACCGTGCGATAGCTAGAATCACGGAAGGCTGTTCCGCCATATTGTACACGCATTATCATGGCGACCACATCGGATTATTTCATCACGTTCCGGACAGTGTTCCTCAATATATCGGCGAAGTGGCCAAGCAAGTAATTTGTAGGAAATACAAACAATTATGTTTCTTGCCAAACGAATCAGACCAATGCAAGTATCAACGTGCCTTAAAGACTGCTTCTAGAATGCACACGTTTCACGAAAAACAGCCATTGCGTTTCGGGGACATCTTGGTCACTCCTTATTTCGTTAGCCATTCTGCCTATGATGCCTATATGTTTCTGATAGAAGCGGAGGGGAAGCGCATCCTCCATACGGGCGATTTCCGTGGACATGGCTATCTGAGCAAAGGGTTGCTTCCTACAATTCAAAAGTATATCGGTCAAGTAGATTTGTTAATCATAGAGGGAACCATGCTTGCCCGAAAGGATGAAACCATTCTGACCGAAACAGCATTGTCGCAAAAAGCCACCGAACTAATGAAGAAGCATAAGTATGTGTTTGTTCATTGTTCGTCGACAGACATGGAACGGTTGGCAAGTTTCAAGAATGCCACCCGGAACATGTTTCCCCAACGTCCTTTATTGGCGGATGATTACCAAAAGGACATTCTTGACATCTTCTCTGCAACGGCAGGAGAAAAGCGATCTTCGATGGGAAGAAGCTCTTCGTGCTTCAAATTCGGTACCATATACACTTATAGAGATTGGAACATTAAATTGAAAGAATGGATGGCAGAAAATGGCTTCACGATGTTTGTACGGGCAAGTGATAAATTCCACATACTCTTAGATCGGATTCTTCCGATACTGCCCATAGAAGAGAAACCATTACTCATCTATTCCATGTGGGAGGGCTACATCAACCGTGATGATACAAGGAATGAAGAATATATAAAGTTGCAAGAACGCTTCACGGATGTGATACAACTTCATACCAGCGGACATGCAACAATAGACGCATTACGCAACGTCTGCATATCAACCAATCCCCGATTCGCTATTCTCCCCATTCACAGGGATAAAGAAACTAATTTCTCTTCTATTGACATACCTCCTCTACTGCAAGAGAGAATCGTAACTACAAGTCGTAAGTTGAATAACGATTTAGACATCGAATTTATTTGAGCGTAGAGCTGATTAGTTTTGGTCTGCCCAAAACACAAACTTGCTACCATAGAAAAACAGAGGTTCGACTTTAGAGTAACCCAGCCCTTTGAATGCTCCAAAGGACAACCTGCTGCTTCCAACAGAAGTAAACGGGGTGTCCAGAGGGGTGTAACCCCGTTGGCTCATTAGGGTGTTTTTAGCATGAGCGAAGCGGTGCGTGAAGAAAACGCCCTAATGAGCTATGGCTTTTTGTTCCCCAAAAGCCTGCGGCGGTGTCGGTGGTGATGTCAGCGGACATTGGTTGCCTTTTTCGTTTCGCCAGCGATGAGGGCTTTCCCTTGTCGGTCGGCAGGACGGAAGTCCGTCCGACCAGCCGGCGGATAGCGGCGTTCACCTCTGTTGCTTCCCCGGCGGACTTGTTGAGGGGTAAAAAAGCGTTGAACTGTTGAATTGTACACATAACAGATTGATATATTGCAAAATACATTCTAAACAATCTCTAAACAAAAGCGTACCGCCCAACAAACGGATGCGAAAAGAAAAGGCAAGGTTGATGGTGTGTACCGTTGCTTCTTCTTTTCATCAGCCGTTGTGTGTTGTTGACGGTTTGTTGAGGTTGCATATTCTTATATACCAATACTTTATTACCCTTATTCAACAATTCAACAGAATATCAAAGATTTTCCAGCAGCCCTTTCGTGACGGTGTAATACCTGCCCACGCTTCTTCGGGTCTGGTAACGGTCATTGCCGCCGTATTGGTAGGCGGTATAGGTAAGACCATTGGGCGCGGGTGTGAGCTTCCAGCACTCCTGTACCACTTTCCGTACCTGCGACTTCTCTACCTTGACTTGTGAACAGACCAGCAAGGGAATGATGTCGTTCAAGCAGAAAGACACCGTTTCCACCTTCATCTTCGCCATGATGTCAAGCAGCAGTTCCGCCATTTCTATCTCCAACCGATTACGGTTGCTGCGGATTATCTTCCGTAAGGCTTCCGTTTCCAGCAACTTCGGATTGAACCACATACGGCTTTCCTTTTCGGTGGATAGCTGCCTGTGTTGCAGGAAATGGAGGAAAGCAGGTATCTCCGCTTTCAGTTTTTGCAGGAAGTCGGTATCGTCACTCCGTAGCGGCATAATCTTCCGTACCCAATAGCGTGTCTCACCAGCATCTATAATGACGGGCAGGTGCTCGTTGTTGGAGCAAAGCACGAACTTGGCGAAGAAGCCTATCTCGTCACGGTCTTTGCCTTTCGCCTCCACCTTGTAGGAAAGCGTGGTACTGAGATTCTTCAAACGCTCGCTGTCCTCACGGCGGTTGAGCAATACCTCGTCCACCATGATGAGCAGCTTGCCCGCCCAGTCGGAGTTGAACCGGCTGCGGAAGTCCTCGTTGGTGTTGAACGTCACGTTGTTCTGAAATACGGCTTTCAGGAAGTTCAGGAACGTGCTTTTGCCCGTGTTCCGTTCTTCGGACACGAGTAACAAAATGGGTAGCTTCTGAATGGGATAGAGGTAGAGCGGTTGAAGATAGTCCATACCCAATTCGTACTGTTCGCCGAAGATGTGTTCCACCAACGAGCGGATGCAGGGAAAATCCCCTTGTTCGGGAACATGGCTTATCGGCTCATAGAGGTTGAGGAACTTGCCGACTACGGGCTTGTAGCCCACATGGTCGGGTACGGTGCAGAAGCCGTCATACTTTGGGATGCCCGCCATGTAGTCCTTGCCGTAGTCCTGCCGCAGGGTCTCGGAGTTCCATGCGATGCGTTTCCTCACATAGCCGCCATCGATGCGGGGCTGGTCCACAATTTTGTAGAGCGTAGTGCCTACTCGGATGAATTCTTCTTTCTTTTCCATGTCTTTAATACAGATTTTAGTGCCGCCAACGTATTGTCGGCAAGCGGATTAAACATGGGTGCAAAGCTACGGCAGGACGGCTAAAACATTGATACGTAAAACGATGCAGAACGGCGCAAAAAAACTGACGGATAAGAAAATACAGCGGAATGGGTAATATCAGCCGTCAAAAGGCGAAAAGAAATAGCCCGAAGAAGCGAAACCGCACTTCTTCGGACTGACGGGATTGTGTGACCGCATGGGCGTATTGCCGCATGACCGTACATGCTAACATTTACACGGCTGTCTGTTGCTTATCGAAAGCCACAGCACTTGTTTTTCTTTTCGCAAGCAAAGCCTTTCTAACAAGGCATTGCGAACACTTGACGCACTCGGTGTGTCAATTCGGAAAGCCAGTGCTACGACCATTGGTATAGCGTACACATCTACAAAGTAGCCGTTGGGCAGTCTAATGCGCCTTTCCACCTCGTAGGGCTTCAATACTCCGCTCTTGTATACGACTCGGATGGCTGCACGGAGTGTCGGGGCGATTACATCGAAAAGTTCCATTAACTCCATTTCGCTCATCCATACGCTGGCGGTATCGGACGGTACGGCCCCCCTGCCGTACTCGTCCATCGTGATTGTTGTCCGTTTCATATTCCTGCCACTTTGATATTGCCGAATGACTTGCTCAGCTTGTCGCCCAGCATAGTCAGGTCGTTATCCAATTTCTCTACGGTAATCTTTGCATAGATTTGGGTCGTTTCGATGTTCGTATGCCCCAAAATACGGCTTACGCTCTCTATCGGCATACCCTTACAGAGAGCCAGGGTTGCGAATCCATGACGTGAGCAATGGAAGCTGATGTCCTTATTTACACCGCATTCCCGTATCATTTTCTTCAACGGTTTGCAGATTGACCAATAGTTCAAATTTGGGAAAACGAGATTGTCTTCTTGGAACGGTCTGTAACGCTCAATTATCTGTAAGGGAATGTCCAACAGCTTCACTTGAAACGGTACGCCAGTCTTGTGACGCTTGGAGATAATCCACTTCTCGCCGTTCACCTCCACGATGCGGTCGGTAGTCAGTTCCTTGATGTCCACGAAAGAAAGAGCGGTAAAACTCGCAAACACGAACAGGTCACGGATGTATGCCAGCTTCGGGTCTGCGAACTCGTGTGTCATCACCGCTTTCAATTCGTCTTCAGTCAAAAACTCACGCTCCTTGACATTAGGGCTGATGTGGAACTGCGCAAACGGGTTTCTCGGTATCAGCCCGTTGAAGTGCGCACGCATCACCACGCCTTTCAGCCACATGCAGTTTGCCCAAATACTCCCGTTTTGTAATCCTGCTTCGGTTGAGAGATAAGCAGCGAACTCCTTGATAAAATCGGGAGTAAGTTCCAGCATCGACATGTCGTTGCGCTTGTAAAACGACTTGATGAATGCCGCCACATGATTCCTTGCCCGCACCCGTGACTGGTAAGTAGCCATAACCCTGTCTTTCCCGACACGTTTATTGAACACCTCGTTATCCCTGTCAAAGGAATTAAGCAATGTTCCGTACTCACAGCCTATGCCTTGGTAAGCATTGCGTACCATTTCCGCTGTGACATATGCCTCACGGTCGGATATGCGCTGGTAGTGCTTGATGATTTGCGCCTTGATATTGTCAAGTGCAAGGTTCGTTTCCCTTGCCTCCACGCTCTTGCCCTTGGCACGGTTGCCTTTTGCGTCCCAAAGTTCCTTTGAGATGCTCCGCTTGCAACTGAACTGCGCCACCGTCCCGTTGATTGTAACCCGTCCCATAATGGGGACAATTCCGTTCTTCTCCTTGCTGCCGTTCGCATAGAACAGCACGCGAA